>JBLHKW010000007.1:0-55086 GCA_047618565.1 Planctomycetota bacterium | reverse complement strand
GCGTCCTTGCGTTCTTTCAGCGCCGCCTCGTCCAGGGGCTCCTCTTTCGTTGACTCCTCGTCGTCGGCCTCGTCCGCTTCGGCTTCGACGGGTCCTTCCACTTCGTGGAAGCGTGCGATCGAATCGATGTAGGCGCGTTCTCGATCGGTCACCAGCCCGCGCTTGAGCCAGGCCACCCGGGCAAAGCTGGCGGCGCGTTCGGAGTTGTCGACATTGGCCATCGCCATGCCCCAGTACGCCATGGCGCAGTCCGAGTCGAGGGCCGCGACCTGGCGGAAGGAGCGCTCCGCTTCGAAGTGCCAGAAGCCGTGCAGTTGCCCGATGCCCTGGTCGAAGAACGGCTGTGCGGAGTCGTGCGCCGCCGTCACCGGGAAGTGCACGTTGGAGGGCGCTGGCATCAGGTAGGCAGCCTGACGCGGTCCCTCGTTGAAGGCCTCGCCGTGCGAGGAGTGGCCCTCGGGGATCGCCTCTTGGGCCCAGGCCGAGGCGGGTAGCGCGGCGGCGCCAAGGATCATCGCGGAGAGCCGGATCGTTCGTTGGTTCGCGTGTCTCATCACTGTGCTTCCATCTTCCAAAATGCGATTCCGCCGGGCTGCAGGCCGATCTCTACCGAGGCCACGCGCTCGAGGCTCTTCAGGTCGATCACGTCGAGGGTGCCAGGATCTCCCCCGACGCTCTCGTTCGAGATGAAAGCGTAGCGTCCATCGGGGGAGATGACGACGCCGTGGGTCACGCGCCGGGTCGTCTCGATGCGTTTGAGCTCGAGGCCGGTTTCCAGGTCCCAGACCCCGATCGAGGCCGCGCCCTTGTAGGTCACCACCATGCGCTTGCCGTCCCGCGTGAGATCCAGGTTGTAGGGCGCCCTGGCGGTCGGAAAACGGCGCGAGACGCGCCAGTCGTCGAGATCGACCTCGACGACCTGGGCGGCCCCGTTCAGGCAGACGAAGGCCACTGGCTTCGAGGGGTGGGGCATGATCCAGGTGGGCTTGGTGACCGCCTTGTGGTGATCCCCGGACGGGCTGCGTGCGGCGAAGCCCGTGCCGTCGCCGATGCGCAAGGTTCGCAGGCGTTCGAAGCCCGTTGCGTCGATCTCGAAAATCTCGTCCGTCATCATCGCGCACGAGTAGTGGCGTGTTCCGTCCGGTGAGAGGCGCGAACCGTGGGGCATGGCGCCGGTCTCCACGCGCGCCACCTCGACCATCTCGTCGGGGTCGACGATCGAGACCGAGCTCGGGCTCATGTCGCCGTGCAGGTCAAAGTTGACGCAGTAGAGCAGGCCTGTCGCCTCGGAAATCTGCATCGTGGCCGGAAACAGGCCCAGCTCGACGTCGCCCACGACGCGGTTGTCGCTCGTGCGGTACTTGTACAGCGTTCCGAACGGCTTGCCGTGCGCCATGCTCAGGAACCAGTGCTCTCCACCGGGCTCGACGGTCAGCCCGTGCGGGCCCTCGATCTCCGTCGGCATGTAGCCGACCGGGATGCGTGCCTGCACGGAAACGTCGGTCCCGTCGAAGCGGGTCAGGTAGACCTCATCCGCCGACTCCGCCGTGACGTACACGTAGTACGCGTTCGTCCCGGGCGCGGCCAGCGCAGCCGAACAGAGCAGCAGGGCGCTGATCATCGCGCGCTCTCCGCGTCCGGCTTGAGCGTGTCGGGTAGCTCCAGGCGGACGCACCACAGGCCCGAGTTCCAGTCCGAGAAGAAGATGTTGCCCTTGTGGGGTTGCGGGCCCCAGGTCATCGGTGCGTTCGCGATGTAGCCGTCCGGGTCATCCGGCAGGAACCAGGCGATCTCTCGACCCTGGCGGTACAGGTCGCCCATCAGCTCGCCGGACATGTCGATCACCCGCAGGCCAGCGTTGTAGTAGGCGACGTAGCACAGATCCCCGTCGACCCAGAAGTTGTGGGTGCCCGCCTCGGGCACCTGGTAGCGCGCGACCTCACGCGGTTGCTCCAAGTCCGTGAAGTCGATGAAGTGCAGCCAGCCACGGGGATAGGTCGGCGTGTCCGTGATGTTGAGGCCATTCGGAAAGGCCTCGTCACCGGCGAGCACGTACCAGCGCTCGGTCTGCGCGCTGCGGTACGGGAAGGCCGCGTGGTTCCAACCACTCGGGTAGGCGTAGCTGGCCACACGCACCGGGTTCTCGGGCGTGCCGCCGCGCATGCCGTTGCCCACGTCAACAATCTGGATCCCGTCGCCCCAGTTCGAGGAATACGCCAGTCCGGCATCGATCCAGACGTCGTGAATCGAGTGTCCGGGGGTGTCCAGTTCGAAGCTCCCGACGCGACGCGGCGAGGCCTGGTCCGCCATGTCGATCACGTCGTACCGCCGTCCGGCGGAGAGCGCGTAGACGTTGCTGCCGTCGATGAAGACGTTGTGCACGCCGCCGGTCAGGTCCTCGTCGAAGGTGGAGATGATCTTGGGGTTGCGCGGGTCAAGCACGTCGATGAGTACGATGCCATTCTTGCGGTCCGAGGCTCCCTCGCGGCTGACGACGCAGATGCGCCCGTCCGCGGAGACCTTGACGTCATTGATCGTGCGCGCATCGACGGTGATCTTCGAGATCTGTTCGATGTTCTCCGGGTCGGTCACGTCCCAGAAGAGCGTGTCTCCGTTGGCGCCCCAGGTTCCCGTGACCGCGTAATCGCGGCCGTCGACGCCCTCCCAGACCCAGAGATCCGAGGTGTGCATGTCCGCGACCGGGCCGCGACCCACGAGCTTGAAGGCGCCGCCCACATTGCGCGCGTCGGCGCGCACGCTGGCGCGTGCGACCGTGTTGCCGCAGGTCGCGATGATCGAATAGAGGCCTGGCGTCTCGGCCACGAAGCGTCCGTCCTGCTCGACCTGTCCCGAAGCGGGCTGCCCGAGGGTGTCGTCCGGTTCGCTCACGACGGACAGCTGGACCGGCACACCGCTGACCGGGCTGCCGCTCGCATCGCGTGCCTCCACGACGAAGTGCACGACGTCGCCCGTGCGCACGTGGCTCGCATCCGCCACCACGATCAGGCTTGCGACGGGATTGGCGTGCACCTCGAAGGTGCGCTCTGCAGTGAGGCTCTCGCAGGTCGCATGTACGGTGAAACTCCCGGGACGGTGCGCCGTTAGCTTGTCGAAGGCGTCGAACGAGGCCACGGACGGTGTGTCGCTCGTGAGGGATACCTCGGGTTCGGGTCGTGGCCTGCTGCGGACGTCCATCGCGACGATGCCCAGGTCGATGCGCGTGCCCGCATGGATCATGCCGGCGGGCAGCGTGAGTTCCAGCCGCTCGAGTGGCGGGGCGTTGACCGTGACCGGGATCGTGGTGCTGAGGCGCTGCGCTTCGCTGTCCTCTCCGCTGGGTCGCTTGGTGCGCACGACGATTTCGAAGGCCCCGGGCTGTAGGGCCACGACCTGCCCCTCCTTGTCGACCGTCACGGACCGTCTGGCGCGCGAGAAGAAGAACACCTCCTCGTCGGAGCGCTCGCCATCCGCGTCCTTCACGTAGGCCACGATCCGGGTCTCATCCCCGGATTCGATCTCGATCGACGCGGGCTCGACGATCAGTTCGCGCTCGGTCTCGCGTCCGCCCGCCTGGGTCACTTGGCCAGTGAATGTCAGGGCCAGCAGGATGCACGCAGATCGGTGAAGGGGGGTGTGTCGCATGCGCCGATCTTAACGTGCGGGGCGCCAGCACCGATAGTCAGCAGCTTGTCAGGGACCCGTATACCCCGCTCTCGGCACTGTCGCGTTCCGGGGGCCGAGCGGACGCGGATCGACCCGTGGTGCAATGCCAGCCGGACCAGCCTCGGGGCAGGTGGGCGCGACGGGGCCATTTTGATGCAGGATCGGGCCGACAACCCGGACGCCGCTGGTAAGCTCGTGGGTCGCGCGGCGTGGAACCAGGCCTCTCGACGCGCCCGTCCACCCAGGTGATCTCCGCGATGTCGAAGCAAGCTACGTTGAAGACCCAGGATCGCGAGCCCGGGTCGGGAGCCTCGCCGAGTGTGCAGCTGTCCGCACTGACGCGTCTCTATCACCTCGGTGATGAGACTGTTCGGGCGGTGGACGCCGTCGATCTGACGATCCACTACGGAGAGTACGTCGCGGTCGTAGGGCCGTCCGGCAGCGGGAAGAGCACGTTGCTGCAGATCCTCGGGTGTCTGGATACGCCCAGCTCTGGCTCCTATCTGCTGGACGGGGAGCCGGTCGTCGATCTCTCCGAGTCGCGCCTGGCGGAGGTGCGCAACTCCAAGATCGGCTTCATCTTCCAGGGCTTCCATCTCTTGCCGCGCGCGACGGCGCAGCGCAACGTGGAGCTGCCCCTCGTCTACGCCGGGCTCAAGGCTGCTGAGCGCCGTCGCCGAGCGCGGTCCGCGCTCGCGGCCGTCGGACTGGAGGACCGCATGAACCACCGCCCGAGCGAGCTTTCGGGCGGGCAGCGGCAGCGGGTCGCGATCGCCCGTGCTCTGGTGACGAACCCCGCCATCCTGCTGGCGGACGAGCCGACCGGAAACCTGGATACGCACACCGGTGGTGAGATCATGAATCTGTTCGACGAGCTGCGCAGTCCGGAACGCACACTCATCATGGTTACACACGATCTGGCTCTCGCGCAGCGCGCCCAACGGCTCATTGCCTTGCGCGATGGCCGGATCGAATTCGACGGACCACCCAGCGACTGTCCGAGCGAGGTCTTGCACGCATGAAATCTTCAGGAACCGTTCGTCGACCCAGGTCGAGCAGCCGGCGCGGCGCAGGCGCCCTGGCCGCGGTGCTCGGGATCGGCATGGTGGGAGCGGCGGCGCTCGGCTGGTGGTACACCAACGGTCGCTCGAGCTCTGATGGCTCGATCGATCCAGGCCGGCTGGTCACCGTCGAGACTCGCGATCTGCTCGATGCAGTGAGCGCCAACGGACGCGTTGAGCCCCTGGCGCGGGTCGCCGTGATGAGCCGGGCGAGCGGTATCGTGACCGCGCTGCTGGTGGATGAGGGCGATCGGGTCGAGAAGGGACAGGTTCTGGCTGAACTCGACCGGGAGCAAATGCAGGCTCAGGTCGCCCAGGATGAAGCGGATGTGGCGTCTGCGCAGGCGCGCCTGAGCGGAGCCCAGGCCCGTATCCTCGAGGCGCGCGTGCGGCTCGACGATCCTGAAATTGGCTTCCTGGAGCGCGAGAGTCGCCGGCTCGACGCCCTGTTGAAGACCGGCGACGTCTCCGACCGTGAGCGCGACGATGCCGCGCGAGCCCTCGCGGTCGCGACCTTCCGGCTGGCCCAGGTCCAGGCCAGTTTGCCGGTGCTCGAGGCCGCAGCCGGGGAGGCGCGTGCAAACCTCAAGTCCGCCGAGGCCGCCCTCGAACGCAGCGCCAGCACATTGAGCGAGACGACGATCCGCTGTCCGATCGACGGAGTGGTGCTGGTGCGCGATCGGGAGGTCGGCGACGGGGTTTCATCGATTCTGACAGCGGGCGGCAATGCGACGCAATTGATGATCCTCGGGGATCTATCGCGCATGTACATCGAGGCGCGCATCGACGAGGTTGACCTGGGCCGCATCCATACGGAGATGAAGACCGTGATCACCGTCGATGCCCATCGCGGGCGCGAGCTGGTGGGTTACGTGGACCGCATCGCGCCGGCCGGGTCGGTCGATAACAATGGCATCGTCACGTTCAAGGTGCGCATCGTCGTCGAGGACCCGGACCACCTGTTGCGGCCCGACATGACGGCGGACACCAAGCTCGTGCTCGAGCGCCGCGACGGGGTGCCGACGTTGCAGCAACGGGCGTTTCGGCGGGGCGCGGACGGCAGCTGGACCGTGGATCGGGTCGTCGGCAGCGGCGAAAGCGCGCGTCTGGAGTCGATCGCCGTCGAGCTGGGGCTGTCGGACGGTCTCATGACCGAGGTCACCAAGGGCCTGGCGAGCGGCGATCAGGTGTTGCTCCCGGATTCCGGTTTGCAGCGGGGACGTGGACGATAGGTCCCTGGGCCCTCTTTCTCGAGTCGCTGGCTTCGATCGTACGCGAGGGGCGCAGGATCGTGCCCATGGCCGCGGGCATCGTCTGGGGTGTGGCCTCGGTCTTCGTGCTTGTGGCGGTCGGGCGCGGCTTCGAGACGACCCAGCGCCAGACCGTCGAGGCCCTGGGCGACTCGTTCCTGCTATTGCGGGTCAACCGGCCCACGCTGGGTAGGGGCGACATCCGCGCGAACAACTTCGTGCGGCTCGAGTCCGAAGACATGCGCGCGATCGCCGAACACTCGCCGTCGATCGCGGGCCTCTCGCCGAAGGCCAACCGCTGGTTCATCAAGGCCTTCCGTGGCGGGGACATCACCTACGCGACCGCAGTAGGCGTCGAACCGCAGTACGCCGACATCGTGCACGTGCCCCTGGCCGTGCCGGGGCGCTGGATCGACGCGAACGACATGGAGCAGGAGCTGCCCGTCTGTGTCATCGGCTTCGGTGTGCGCCAGGAGCTCTTCGGTGATGACCCGTTCGTGGGCGAGGAGATCCAGCTGATCTTTGGGCGCGGCGACGCCGAGGATCCGCTGGTCCGCAGCCTGACCGTGATCGGCGCCGTCACGGACGAGGAGCTCGCCGGCGACGATGTCTACACGAGTCACCGACGTTCGGTCTACATGCCATTCACGAGCTGGGAGCGCATGTCCCCCGAGGGTTTCCAGTTCTTCGTCATGGGACCCAAGACGCCGGAATTGAAGGAGGCGGCCCTGGCCGAGGTGCGCTCGGTGCTCGGCCAGCGGCACGGTTTCGACGGGGAGAACACGAACGCTCTCGTTCCTTATTTTGACGCCATCGAGCGCGGGCAGCAGATCGATGCCATCTTCGGCGGGCTGGAGATCTTCCTGGGAGCGGTCGGGGCGCTGATCCTGCTGCTCGGCGCGGTGGGGGTTGCCAACGTGGTCCTGATGTCGGTCGCTGCGCGCACCTTCGAGTTCGGTCTGCGCCGTGCCTTGGGGTGCAAGCGTCGCTGGATCTTCTCGCAGGTCTTTATCGAAGCCGCGCTCGTCTGCGTTCTCTCCGGAATACTCGGCTTTGCTTTGGGCATGGCCGCCGTACAGGTCATCGGTCACCTACCCTTGCCGAAGGGCTTTGCCCAGCCCCAGGTCGAGCTGGCAGCCGCCTGGCTACCGGGCGTGCTGCTGCTCATCGTCAGCCTGGGCGCCGCCGCCTGGCCCGCAGCGCGCGCGGCCCGGATCCCGGTCGTGATGGCCCTTCGGGGAGGCAAGCTATGAGCCACGGTTATGGGCGATTCGCCCTGGGCTCGGTGCTGCGCGAGGCCCTGGGTAGTCTGCTGGCGCACCCGCTGCGCTCGGCGCTGACGGCCCTGAGTGTCACGTTTGGCGCCGCCGTGCTCTACATCCTGCTGAGCTACGCCACGGGCCTGCCCGAGACGACCGGCGACCTGCTGCGCAGCATGGGCAGCAAGGAGTTCATCGCGGAGCCGCGCCGTTCGCACGGCGGCGGTGGGTCGCGCGGAGGGCGGCCGATCCGCATTCGGTACACAGACCTCGCCAAGGTGCGCGATGCCTGCCCGTCGATAGGTGGTCTGGCGCCTGCTTATCGACCGGGTCGTGGCGGACCTGTGTTCTCGACCAATCGCAGCTGGCCGTGGGCCAATGTGACCGGCGTGGGCGTCGAGTACCGCGAGGTGACCGACCTGCGCATCTCCCTCGGGCGCTGGTTCACGAAGGAAGAGGAGATCGGAGCGCGCGAGGTCGCGGTCGTCAGCATGCCGCTCGTCGAGGGCATGTTCGACGGACGTTCGCCGCTCGGCGAGACGATCGATACCAACGGGCGGCGCTTCGAGATCATCGGCGCCTTCGAGAGTCAGGCTGCGTTCGCGTATTCACTGATGGTGCCCTACCCGACGGCGATGGAGATGGGCGACGATGGTGGGCGCAACGTGAGTCAGCTGGCCTTTGCGCCGCGCCGCGCGGATCTCGCACAGGAAGCCATCGACGAGATGCGCCAGGCGCTCGGGACGCTCTACTCCTTCGACCCGACCGATCTGCGCGCGATCGACATCAAGGAGAACACGGCCTTCGTGGCGCAGGTCGAGGGCGTCAGCCTCGGCCTCGAAGCGCTCGTGCTCACGATCGCGGTCCTGGCCCTGATCCTGGGCTGCCTGGGAGCCGCGAACGTGGTCGGTATCGCCGTCGCGGAGCGCACAGGTGAACTCGGGCTGCGCAAGGCGCTCGGTGCGACGGCGGGCCGTATCCGTGCGGAGGTCCTTAGTGAGACCCTGCTGCTGTGCATCCTGGGCGGCGTGCTCGGGGTGGCCATCGGCGCGGCCGGCGTCGCCTTGCTCGGGCCCCTGAGCTTCACCGACCAGGCAGCGCTGGTGCCGCGCGTCGACGCCACCTTGCTCGCACTGTCCTTCGTTATACTGGTGGTCACCGCGACCCTGGCGGGCTTCCCCGCTGCCAGGCGCGCGTCGCGATTGGACCCGGTGCAGGCCCTGCACGACGATTGATCGCACGCCGGGCCCCGCACGCGGGGCCCGGGGCCGATGCTTGCGAGGTCGGGCGAGCTACCAGGCCTCGACCGTGTTCGCCAGGGACAGGATCGAGAACGCCGTGCCGTAGGGCTTGGTGGCGGAAGCGATCCAGAAGTCCCAGAAGGAGCCGTCCTTCTGCTGGCACTTGAGCACCTGATGCCGGAGCAGCTTGCCGTAGCGCGCGCGCTCGACCTCGGGCATGGTGTTGATGACCTCCGCGGCGTAGTAATGCCCGAAGAGGTAGAAGTACGCGGCGACCGCGTAATACGCCTCGTGCGGGATGGGCTTGTTCCGGCCCGCATCGAGGAACTTGTGGTGCTTGAAGAACTGCTGGACACCGGTCTCGAGGGTGTCCTCGGGCAGCTCGACACCGGCGCGCTTGAGCGCGTAGTTGCAGACCTGGATCCGTCCCAGGGAGCCCTTCACCTGGTTGATGGACTCCAGGCGCAGGTGGCGCGGGATGGCGTTCACGCTGTAGGTGAAGGCGCCGTTCGGTTGACGGCAACGCTCCAGGGAGCGGACACCGGCATCCAGCAGCTTGCTCGGGACCTCGAGTCCCGCCTCGCGTGCTTCGACCAGGGCCAGCACGCCCACTGCTGTCGTGAACGAGGTTGCCCATTCCGGCTGCCAGTTGGCATTCGGGTTCGCGTAGTAGCCCCAGCCGCCGCGCGGTGACACGTACTTGCCAAGTCCGTCCACCATGATCCTGGCGGCCTCCTTGAGCTCTGCACCGCGCTCCGTATCGACGTAGCGCGGGTGGACGCAGGCCTTGGCCAGGGTGTCGAGGCCGTAGACCAAGCCCCAGACGTTGTCCACGTCCCACTCCGCAGGTCGGCGCAGGTCCGCGTTCTCGATCAGGAAGTCGAGTCCGCGCTCCGTCGCCGCCGCGGCCTCGTCACCCTCGGCCAGCTTGAGCAGTGCCAGGCTGGCCAGGGCCGTCGTGCCCACGTCCCAGCAATGGTACGTGGCGGGGTTGCCGAAGCTGCTCGTCATGGTCGCGTTCGTCACACCACCCCACGAGCCGTTCTCGTTCTGGGACTGGAGCAGGTAATCGACTCCGTCCGCGACTGCCTTGCGCACGGCCGTGTCCGAGACATCCGGCTGCTGTGCACCGACCAGCAGCAGGCATGCGAGGGCGAGGCTCAACTGGAGGCCCCGTCAGCGAGCTTTTCAAGCTGCTGCTCGAGGTCGAGGATCTCGGACTGGGCCTTCAGCAGGGATATCTCCGCCGTGACCCGTCCGGCCTCCGCATCGGCCTTGGCTCTCTCCAGGGCGCTGGCCTTCCTGGCCACGCCCAGTTGCAGGGTGCGCAGCTTGCGCGGCATGCTGTGAGCCGTCAGGGACTCGAACTCCCGCTCCTGGATCGCCAGGGACAGAGCCGCGCGTTCCGCATTGCGCTTGCCGCGGTTGATCACGAACTCGGCCGTCATGTCCTGCAGGTCCTGCTCGTCGTACATGATCTCGAGCTGCTTCAGCTCCTCTGCGGCTTCGGCCGTCCGGTCGCGCGCGCGCTTCAGGTCCAGCTCACTGCGCGCGCGCTGGTTGGGCGAGTCGAGGTCTTCGTACTGAGCCTGCTCCGTCTGAGCCATCTCGAGTTCTTCCTGCGCGAAGTCGACGCTCTCCTTGGAACTGATGGCTCCCTTCTGTTCTTCCATGTTGGTGTGCTCGAGGCGCAGCTTGGCGATGGCCAGCTTGCGCTCGAGGGACTCGCGCTTGGAGTCGTCCTGTCCCTTGGCGGAAGTCGACGCAGCGGGGGCGTCCGGCTTCGTCTTGGTCGTGGAGCAGCCGGCAAGGGTGAACGCGCCGAGCGCGAGCGTGAGCAGTGCAGCGGATTTGGTTGTCATCGATCAGTATCCTGTCGTTCGCGGTCAGCGGGGGTCCGATCGGTGCCCAGGGCACCGTTTCATGGCGCTGAGTGTAGCGCTACAGGCCGAGACCCCCAGTAAGCCGTGTGTTGAGGGGCAATGTTGAGGGGCAATATGGGGGGGCCAGGGGGGGGCCAGGGGGGGGGCAGGGGGGGGCAGGGGACCGGGCCTGGGGCTGGTCCCCTGGCCCATGAACCCCATCTCCGGGCCTCATTGACACGGCGACTGGAAGTTGATTGTGTAAGATACACGCGCAGATGCCAGAGGGCGCCGCGCGCCGCTTCATACGCCTGCCAACCCCCAAGCCTGAGCGCCCTTCCCGATGGATCCCGTCACTGGCTTCGCCACGTTCCTGCTCCTCACGGTCGTCCTCCTGATCGTGGACGTCACGACTGGCCTCAAGGGCCTGCTGCGGATCCACCTGCCGTGCGTCATGCTCACCGTCGTGTCCTTGGGCGTGGCGATCTACTTCGCCGAGAGGCTCGGAGAGCTCTACGACATCCGTGAGGCGGGCATGATCACGCCCATCCACCTGGCGCTGGCCAAGGGCACCACCGCCGCGTACCTGTTGCCCGTCATCACCGGCATCCGCACCCTACGCGACCGGTCGCGGCGCCGGACTCACCGGCATGTGGCCTTTAGCGTGCTTGCACTGACGGTCCTCACCGCCGGCACCGGGATGCTGATGATCCTGAACTCGCCGCGCGTCGACGCGGCACCCGCCATCGGCGCGGAGTGAGACGCGCGGCCGCGGATCAGGATCGACGCCGGCCGTAGTCGAACGTGCGCGTCCCGCTCTCGAGGGGCAGGCTGCGCTCGGCCGCGATGCGCGCGTCGTTACCGGTATTTGATCCCATGTCCCAGGCCAGCTTCGCGAGCTTACGCACGTTGATATCGATCCGTCATGGGTGGAATCTGGCCTTGCGCACGTCTGCGCGCATCTGACGTTTCGTGTTCGCGAAGCGAGACTGTGCCGTGGCCTGCAGACTGACGTGCATCAATATGCCCTTGCGCAGCAGGTCGCGCGCGGACATCAGGGCGCTGCAGTTCGCCCCCAAAATGCCGTCGATGCTGCCGCGACCCCGGGGCTCGGCGGCCTGCTCCACCTGGCGCGTTGCGATCACTTCGCCTCGCTCGAGCAGGCCGGCGAAGAAGGCCTTGCCCGAGATCGTCGCCCATTTTTCGAGACCGCGCGCGCTCAGGCCGCGCAGCACCCGCTGTCCGTCTTGGGGACGCAGCTATCGCGATCCCGAAAGGAGCCGGGCTCGAGCTGGCCCTTTCGGTGGTCGCTTCCAAGGTTCAGCCCTCTTCGCGCCCAAGAAGGGTCACGCGCAGGCCCGGTCCGCCTGTCATCGAGAGTTCCGCGGGGTTCATCGTGTCGCTATGGATCTGTCGGCCTCGCTGCGGATGCGACGTCCCGTGGGCTTGGCAATCGCTCGGCGGCACACCATAATGAGAATCTGACCCACAGATGGCCCCGACAATAATTCAAGGTCCCGCCAGCGCCGGTCCTGAACCGGCGCGGGGATAGATGTTGAAGCCCCACCTTCGGGCTTCTACGCTCCCCGGTCGATGGAATCATTGAAAGACATCGCCGGAAGCTGGGGTGATTCGCTCCTGGCGCAAGCCGACCTTCCGCGCGTCCTGACGAACCTGGTCCTGACCCTGCTCGTTGCGCAGGTCCTGGCCTGGCATTACGTCCGTTTCGCGCAGGTCCTCTCGAACAAGCGCAAGTTTGCGCGCAGCTTCGTCTTCATCGCTGGCACGACCCTGCTGGTGATCACGATCGTGAGCGCCTCGCTGGCACTGTCACTGGGACTCGTCGGAGCCCTGTCGATCGTGCGTTTCCGGACGCCGATCAAGGAGCCCGAGGAGCTGGCCTACCTCTATCTGACGATCGCCACGGGCATCGGCATGGGGGCCAACGAGCCGGTTCTCACTCTTACCGTCGTCGCGGGCATCCTCATCTACCTGACCTTTCAGAACGGGTTCTCCGGATCCAAGGCCAGCCTACGCACCGTGCTGCACTTCACCACGCCGGCGGAGGCGCCGTCCGAGGGCGGAGATCAGAAATCCCTGCCCGAGCTGCTATCCATTGCCGAGGCCGCCTGTGCGCGCGTCGATCTGCGCCGGGTGGATACGGCAGAGGACGAGTTTCATGCCAGCTTGCTGGTCGAGCTGGACAGTTCGCAGCGCCTGGCGCAGCTGCTGGATCAGCTGCGCGGGCGCTTCCCAAAGGCGACGGTCAGCGTGATCGAACGGGACGCGCACGAGTAGACGGAAAGCTAGATGCTCACCAAGGTCCCATCGCAGGGCGAACGCGGCGTCTGGCTCGGCGTGGCCATCCTCGCGCTGGGATTCGCGATAGGCCAGTTCGTCGATCTCGGCGACTGGCTGCAGGGCCGCGAGGAGCGAGAACTCGGCAGCCGACCGACTCTGGTCGAGCCGCGTGGGCCGTTCGCGGACGATGCTGGCGTTGAGCCCGTCGACAACGGGCTCGAGACCCTGCATCTGGAGTTCACGGCGGCATCGGCGGAGCGCCTCGGGGAGTTGCGGGAGCTGGCTCTCGTGCGGCGCCAGATCGAGCGTAGCGAAGGCGACCAGGTGCCGGTGACCGTGACCGTCGGTGGTCGCTCGGTCGAGGCGTACGCGCGGCTCAAGGGCGATGCGGCCCTGGACCACGTGGATACTGACAAGTGGTCTCTGCGTATCGAGCTCGAGGACGAGCTGCTGGGCATGTCGCGCTTCTCGATCCAGCACCCCAAGGTGCGGCGTTACCTGTGGGAGTGGTTGACCCTGGCGGTCGCCCGGCACGAGGGCTTGCTGGCGCCGCGCTCGCGCTTCGTGAACGTCGTGACCAATGGCCGGCCGGGCGGCGTGTACTACCTCGAGGAGCATTTCTCGACGCCGATGATCGAGTCCCAGGGGCGCCGCAACGGGCCCATCGTGCGTTTCCGTGAGGAGGTCTTCTGGGCCACCCACGGTCACAACCGCACGATCGAGAAGCGCGACCATGTCTCGCAGTTGCTGGCCGGCAATGCGGCGTTCGTGGCCGAGATCGAGGCCTACGGGGAGAAGAAGCTGGTCCAAAGCGAGGCTACCCGCCGCCAGCTCGCGGCCGCGCTCGACAAGCTGCGTGACACACAGCGTCGCATCATCGCGGATTCTGCGCAGCCTTTGAGTATGGCCGTGCCCGACCAGCGTCAGCAACAAGTGGGCATCATCGCGCGGCGCCAGGAGGCGATGCGCGCGGACTGGCTGGCGCGCGTGCATGCCTTGACTGCCGAGCGTGCCGCCAGCGTCGAGGAGCTCTTCCACGTGGAGACGTGTGGGCGCCAGGCGGCGTTCATGAGCCTGTTTCAGGGCAAGCATGGCCTGATCTGGCACAACATGCGCTTCTACCACGACCCGGTTCGCAACCGGCTCGAGCCCTTGGTGTTCGACACGGGCGCGGGCGGCGAGGAGATCTCGGGTGTCAACGACCCGATCTGGACCGGATCGCAGGTCGGTCTACTGTGGTCGAAGAGTCCGCGCTTCATCCTGCACGCCTACCGTGAGCTCGCCCGGCTGACCGAGCCCGAGTACCTGGACGAGATCCAAGCTGCGCTGGGCCCCGAACTCGAGCGCTACGAGCGTGCGCTGCAGGCGGAGGGCATGTTGCCGGCCACGTCGACGGCGCGTCACATCTGGGAGCAACTGCGATATCGACAGGCGCACCTGGGAGGTGTGTTGCACCAGCCCGAACCGGCGGCGTTCTTTTGCCAGCTGGTGGGGGGCGGTGATGCTTTCATGAGCGGAACCCTGACGATCGAGGCCTGGTCGACGACCCGCGTGCCAGTGCGCGTCGAGGGCTTTCAGTTCAGCAATGGACGTCTCGTCAAGGCGGCGGATGTCGTCGAGTCGGACGATCCCGACGTGCTACGAATCGGCGACGCGGTAGTCCTCCCGACCGGCGGGCGCCGTGTTCAGTTTCACTTCCCCGTGGACGACCGCCTGGCGACCCTGCGCGAATTTGACCAGATCACGCGTGCCGTGAACGAGGGCGTCGAGAGGGCTCGAGACGTGCGGCTGGAGCTCTCGGCGCGCTTCGCGCCGGTCGGTTCCGATCTCACGCGCGACAAGCTGCTGTCCATTCGGCAGGTCGACCTCGCCTGGGATTCCGAGGGCGGACGCCCGGAGCCCCCCAGCCTGTCCGCTGCGCTCGCGAGCCAGCCCTGCCTGAGCTACGACGTGGAGGGGCAGCGGTTGTCCCTGCGCGCGGGCGTCTGGGATCTCGACCAGGACCTGCTCGTGCCCCGCGGAATGATCCTGCACTGCGGACCCGGTGTGACCCTGCGCTTCGCCGCCGGCAAGGCCCTGATCTCTGCCAGCGCGCTGAGTTTCATGGGGACTCTCGAGGCTCCGATCGTGATCGAGCCGCGCGAGGGCGTGTCCAGCTTCGGGGGCATCGTGGTGGTCGATGCCCGTGGGGAGAGCCGCTGGGCAAACGTCACCGTGCGCCGGGCCGCGGCGCTGGCGCGCTCCGGATGGGTCACGACCGGTGGTGTGACGTTCTATCGCAGCGCACTGTTGATGCGCGATTGCCGCATGGAGAGCGCCGAAGCCGAGGACGCTCTGAATGTGGTGGGCGCGACCGTGCTGCTCGATCGCGTGGCGTTCCAGGGCAGCCGATCGGACGCATTCGACGGGGACTTCGTTCGTGGTCAGCTACTGCGCTGCACCTTCCGGAACATCGGTGCCGACGGGGTCGATACCAGCGGCAGCGAGGTCACCCTGGAAGGCTGCCGGTTCTACGGGATCGGTGACAAGGCCATCTCCGCCGGCGAGGCCTCACGGCTCACGGTGCAGGCTGCCACGATCGAGGGCACGTCCATCGGGGTGGCCTCGAAGGATGGGTCGACGGTCCTGATCGAAGCGTCCAGCATCCAGGGTGCGCGCTATTACGGCCTCGCCGCTTTCGTGAAGAAGGTGCAGTACGGCCCGAGTCGGATCGAGGCCCTGACGTTGGCAGCCGCGGACATCGGGCTCGACCTGGCGTTGGCGCAGACCGGGTGCGAGGTGAAGATCGACGGCACGGCGGTGGCGACGGCGGATGTCGACGTGAAGCAGCTCTACAAGGAGAAGATCCTTGGACAGTAGCGACGCGCTCGAGGTTCCGCGCGGGCGTGCCGGCGCTCTGCTCGATCGCCTCATGGGTGGGGCGCTGGTCGAGGACGTGCGCTACGAGATCAAGCTGATCGGCGAGGCCGGTCTGTACGGTGCGCTGCGGGCTGATCTGGCCCTGCACCCGGCTGGCTTCCGGCGCCTCTTTCCCGCGCGCGTGGTGCAGAGTCTCTATTTCGATACGCACGACGAGGACGCCGTTCAGCAGAACCTGGCGGGCATGTCCACGCGCGCCAAGCTACGCTGGCGCTGGTACGGCATCCCGGCCGACGAGGTACGTGGCCAGATGGAGCTGAAGGTGCGCCGCAACCAGCTGGGCTGGAAGCTGCGCGCGCCGCTGGCGAACCCTATCCGTCTCGATGGCGAACGTCAGTCCGAGTTTTGCGCCGCGCTTGCGAAGCGATTGCCTGCGTCCTGGTCCGATCACCTGCGCAGTGGACTGCAGCTCTCCCAGTGGATCCGCTACGAGCGCGAGTACTACGGTAGCGCCGACCGGCGCGTGCGCGTCACGGTCGACCGTGGCCTGCAGCTGTACGATCTGCGCGGCTGGCAGCGCCTGGACCGACGCCATGTGATTCCGCGTTCGCCGGTGATGATCGTCGAGGCCAAGGCCGCTCCACAGGATCATGCGCTGCTCGCAGCGTGTGTGAGCGCGCTGCCGCTGCCCGTGGACAAGTGCTCGAAATTCGTGATGGCCGCGGCGCCCGGGGACGCGCCCACGCTGAGCGTGATGCCGCGCTGACGGGATGCGGCGCGTACTCGTACTTGCCGCCCTGCTGCTGGCCCTGGTGGGCTTGCGTGCCTGGGGTCTGCGCGGGGCCGTGGAGCGCACGGATGGTCAGGTTGTGCACCGTCTGCTCTCGACAGGGTGGGGCTTGCCCGGTGGGCTGCGCGCGCGCCCGGAGGGGCTGGGTGCAATCTGGATTGGACGCCAGTGGTTCGTGCCAGAGGACGGCGCTGACGGTCTGCGTGTGGCTGCGACGACTCTGACCGGAGACGTGCTCGATTTCTTCAACTACGACCTGACCGCGCCCGCGGACGCGCGCAGGTTCGCGCGGCACTGTGAGACGCGCGATGTGGGGACCGTGCTCTCGCTCGTGCTACGCGGGAGCATGTGCAACTCCGATCCGGGGCTGCGCGATCTGATCGCGGCCACCTGTGCCGGGCTGGGTGCGCGTGCCGCGCCGGTCGATCTGGAGACGGCCAGCTGGGCCCTCGTGGTGCGACGTACGCGGGACGGGTGGCGTTGCCTGGGGGAGGCGTTCTCGCCGGCCCGCGGGGTGGTCTTGACGGTCCCGCTCGTCGCACGTGAGGCGCCCATCGATCTGATCGAGCGCGAGGGGCCGCGCGTGGTGTCGTGGATCGCGCGCCGTTTCGGCGAGTCCGGGCGCGACCGGATTCGCACGGCCTGGCCGCTCGTCCACGGGACCTGCGATGGGCTGCGCTGGGGATTCGGTGGACGCAACCGACCCGCTCTTCCGGATATGAGCGCGCCCTTCGAACTGGCGCTCGAGATGGGAGCGCGCCCGCGCTTCGAATGCATGCTCGTCGTCCCACCGAGCGTGCGCACTGGCCGGGCCGAGTTTGTCCTGCGCGTGGACGGCGCGGTCGTGGCGCGACAGACCCTGGCGGCCGGCGCGAGCACGCAGGTCTCGGAGCCCTGGCGCGTGGACCTGGTTGAGCACGCCGGGCGCGACGTCATCCTGGATCTGTCGGTCGAGGCCGAGGGGCTGCCCTGGGCGGCGGCCGCCACCCCCGTGCTGTCATTCGACTGACGCCGACGTCCGGGCCTCTATCAGTCGTCGACGGTCTCTTCCGCGGCCCCCTTGCCCTCCGCCTTCTGTGCGTCGCGCATGGGGTTACTGCTCTTCGGCCGCTTCTTGAGGAGGATCGTGCGCTGCTCTGTCTTGGGCGGGTAGTGGTTGTTGTCCAGGTTGCTGTCCGCGGTCTCCAGGTGCGGGTCGAGGATGATGCGCTCGACCGTTTTCTCGGTCATCAGGAGGCGCGTGACGCTGGATGAGTCGCGGCGCCAGATCTCGGCCGGGATGCGAATCTCCTCCGAGCTCTGGTCCTCGTAGTCCACCTGCAGCACGACCGGCATCACGAGCCCGCCCTGATTGAGCAGCTCGATGG
The DNA here is from genome assembly GCA_047618565.1 of Planctomycetota bacterium. Lineage (GTDB taxonomy): Bacteria > Planctomycetota > UBA1135 > UBA1135 > JBLHKW01. The sequence goes on along the minus strand of JBLHKW010000007.1, from coordinate 37,433 downwards.
TGTAGAAATTCAGGTCGGTGGACATGACCATCAGCTCGTTGTCCTCGAGGCCCTCGATGAGCTTGTCGAACTTCTTGCGGTCCTTCTGGGTCACGTCGAGATCGTCGTAGTCATTGTAGAAGTCGAGCAGCTCCGGGAAGGACGCCACGCGCTTGGGCAGCTCCTTGTTGCGCGCATGCGTCAGTGATTCAGGGATCGCGTCGCGCTCCTCGCGCTGCCTGGCCTTCTCACTGTCAGGATCCTGGGGCGCGATGGTGTAGAGCGTGACGTCCCCGATGGCGATGTCACAGGACTCCGTGCTGAAGAACCAGCCGCGCCAGAACCAGTCGAGGTCGACCGCGGAGGCGTCTTCCATGGTGCGGAAGAAATCAGCCGGCTGAGGGCGCTTGAACATCCAGCGCTGCGCGTACTCCTTGAAGGCGAAATCAAAGAGCTCGCGGCCCATGACGGTCTCGCGCAGGATGTTCAGGGCCGTCGCCGGCTTGGCGTAGGCGTTCGAGCCGAACTGCAACAGGGACTCGGAGTTGGTCATGACCGGTACCTGTTTGCTGCTGGTCATGTAGCTGACGATGTGGCGCGGATCCCCACGGCGCGCGGGGTAGTCATCCTCCCATTCCTGCTCGCTGAGGAACTGCAGGAATGTGTTCAGACCCTCGTCCATCCATGTCCACTGGCGCTCGTCCGAGTTGACGATCATCGGGAAGTAGTTGTGTCCGACCTCGTGGATGATGACCGAGATCAGGCCGTATTTCGTGCGTTTGCTGTACGTGCCGTCTTTTTCGGGGCGCGGTCCGTTGAAACAGATCATCGGGTACTCCATCCCGCCGATCGGGCCATTGACCGATATGGCGACGGGGTAGGGGTACGCGAAGGTGTAGTGCGAGTAGACGTCCAGGGTGTGGATGATGGCGTGCGTCGAGTAGCGGCTCCAGAGGGGCTCACCCTCATTGGGGTAGAACGACATGGCCATGACGCTGTTCCCCTGCACGTCGTGACCCTGCGCATCCCAGATGAACTTGCGCGACGACGCGAAGGCGAAATCGCGCACGTCGAAGGCCTCGAAGGTCCATGTCTTCTTGCCCTGCGGCGTCGAGTCCTCGTTGGTGCGCGCCTCCTCGGGCGTGACGATGAACATCGGCCGCTTGGCTGTGCGCGCCTCTTCCAGGCGCTGCACCTGGGTGCTGGTGAGTACCTCGTCGGCGTTCTGAAGCTCGCCTGTGGCCGCCACGATGTGGTCGTCCGGTACGGTGATGTTCACCGTGTAGTTTCCAAACTCAAGGGTGAACTCGCCGGCACCGAGGAATTGCTTGTGCTGCCAGCCGTTGACGTCCGTGTAGGCCGCCATGCGCGGGAACCACTGCGCGATCTCGTACAGGTAGTTTCCGTCCTCGCGGAAGAACTCGTAGCCCGTGCGCCCGCGCACCTTGCGTGCATTGTTGATCGCGTATTCCCATTCGATCGAGAAGGCTACGGACTCACCCGGCTTCAAGGGATCTGCGATGTCGATACGCAGCATCGTGTCATTGACCACATGCGGGATCAGCATGGCCTGGTCGTCTCGGATGTCCCCGAGGATCACGCTGCCGTCGAAGTTGCGGCGCGCGAGCATGCTCTCGATGCCCCCGTAGGATGAATCGCTCAGGCCGCCCGTGCCCCGGGTCTGCGCGGCGTGTGACTCCGGCGAGAAGATGTTCGGGTCCAGCTGGACCCAGATGTAACGCAGGGTGTCGGGCGAGTTGTTGAAGTAGGTGATGCGCTCGGATCCGATGATGAGCTGCTTCTTATCGTCGAGCTCCACGTCGATCTCGTAGTCCGCGCGCTGTTGCCAGTACGCGTGTCCCGGGGCGCCGGACGCGGTGCGGTAGGCGTTGGGCGTCGGGAGGATCTCCTCCAGCTGGCGGAAGGGGTCGCTGCGTTCTCGGGTCGGCACTCCGAAGGCCGTGCCGAGGCCGAGAAGGGCAGCGAAGGTCAGGATGAGCGACGTTCTTCCGTTGAGTTGCATGCTTGGTCCGTGGCGGCCAGGGGGGGTGGGGCGATCGTAGTGTACTGGTGATCTCCGTTGCGTGCGACCGACCGCCGGACCGTACGGGCCGTGGGGCAGGCGCGCGGCGTGCCCTGGGGACTGCAGGTGTGTTGGACTTGCGTAGGAGTTGCTATCATCCCCGCCCGCGAGCGACGCGCGTGTTCGTCGACTCCCTTCCCGGTGCGCCATGCGGCGCCCTGTAAAATATTCGCTGGTCATCCAGCCGATCGAAGCTCTGCGAAGCTCTGATGAGTGAAGCCAAAGTCGCCACCGATTCCGCCAGCGAGGAGCTGCGCCGCTTCATGCGAGCGCTGCTCCAGGATGTGCGCGCCCTCGAGCAGATTATCGAGCGCGGAGACATCGAGTCGGGCGTCCGGCGCATCGGCGCGGAGCAGGAGATGTTCCTGGTCGACGATGCCCTGCGTCCAGCGCCCCTGTCGCCGGAGGTGCTCGGACGCCTCGACGGAAACTTCACGGAGGAGCTGGCGCGCTTCAACCTCGAGGCCAACCTGTCGCCGCAGGTACTCGAGGGCAGCTGCCTGGCGGATATGGAGTCCGAGCTGCGCAAGATGGTGGCCCAGGCCGACGCGGCCGCCAGGGATGTCGGTGCGCGCGTCTTGCTCGCCGGGATTCTGCCGACCCTCGTCCAGGACGACCTGACGCTCGACAACATGATGCCGAGCGGGCGTTACCGCACCCTGAACCGGGTCATGACCGAGCTGCGCGGCGGCCGCTTCGAGACGCGCATCAAGGGCCTCGATGAGCTCAGCGTGTCCCACGACAACGTGATGCTCGAGTCCTGCAATACCAGCTTTCAGGTGCACTTCCAGGTCGGCGCGGACGAGTTCGCGAAGCTCTACAATCTGGCCCAGGCCGTCACCGGGCCGGTGCTGGCGGCGGCTGTCAACTCGCCCGTATTCCTGGGGCACAGGCTGTGGCACGAGACTCGCGTTGCCCTGTTCCAGCAATCTCTGGACGCGCGTTCGAAGGCGCACCAGGAGCGCGGGCGCAAGCAGCGCGTGACGTTTGGCGATGCCTGGATCGAAAATTCGGTACTCGAGATTTTTCGCGAGGACATCGCGCGCTTCCGGGTGCTGCTCGCCTCGGACCTGGGCGAATCGTCGCTCTCGATCCTCGAGCGCGGCGAGATGCCGGCGCTCAAGGCTCTCTGTCTTCACAACGGCACGGTCTACCGCTGGAACCGGCCGTGCTACGGCGTCAAGGACGGGAAGGCCCACCTGCGCATCGAGAATCGGGTGCTTCCGGCCGGGCCCACGATCGAGGACGAGCTCGCGAACGCGGCCTTCTTCTTCGGGGTGATGGTGGGGCTCGACCGCAGCTGCGATGACATCACCACGGTCATGGAGTTCAATGACGCCAAGGCCAACTTCACGGCCGGGGCGCGCTACGGCCTGGACGCGCAGTTCCGCTGGCTGGGTGGGCGCACCACCACGGCGCGCGATCTGATCCTGGACCAGCTTCTGCCCCTGGCGCGCGCGGGTTTGGTCGAGAAATCGATCACCCCGGCCGACATCGATCGCTACCTGGGCATCATCGAGGAGCGCGTACGCAGTGGCCGGACGGGCTCCCAGTGGGCGCTCGACTCGCTCGCGCGCCTCGGGAATAGCGGGACCCAGGACGAGCGTCAGCTCGCGCTGACGGCCGCCATCGCGGCGCGCCAGGCCGAGGGTCGGCCGGTACACACCTGGGCCCTGGTCGAGGCCAAGGAGGATATCGACTGGCGCCACAGCTTCCGGAAGGTCAGCCAGGTGATGACCAGCGACGTGTTCACCTTGCACCCGGAGGACGTGATCGACCTCGCCGCGAGCCTGATGGACTGGGAGCATCTGCGTCGCGTTCCCGTGGAGGATGACGCCGGGCGATTGGTCGGGTTGCTGAGTCAGCGCGGCCTCATGCGACTGGTCGCGCGTGGCGGTGGCCCCGGCGGCGAGCCGCTGGCCGTGCGCGAGGCGATGCGCAAGGATCCGGTCACGATCGGACCGGATGCCTCGACCCTGGACGCGCTCGAGAAGATGCGCGTGCATGGCGTCGGCTGCTTGCCGGTCGTGCGCGACGGATTGCTCGTGGGGATCGTCACCGAGCACGACTTCATGGAAGTCGCCGGCCGCCTACTCGAGGAGAGCCTGCGCGAGAACGACTGAGGCTACCCTGATTGCTCAGTCGTCCTTGAGGAAGTCCATCTCGCCGCCCGGCAAGAGGTAGACGATCAGCATCCGGCCACCGGCGACCGTCGGCACGTGCACGGAGTCCGGGGGCATGACGACCCAGCCTGCGGGTTGTCCGTCGAAGGTGGGTTCGCCCTCCAGCGCGATGCAGTAGTTGACCTCGCCGCGCGGGTGCCGGTGGCGCGGGCCGGGACCGTTCATGTGGACCACGTCGATGGAGAGGTCGCTGCTCTCCGGCAGAGCCTTCGTCACGCGGCCCCAGCAGACGGGTAGCTCGCCACGTTCGGCGATCCGTCCCGCAGCCAGGTGCTCTTTGAGGGTCGCGTTCAGGGATAGCGCTTCCGGGGAGGTCGGGTCGAAGCGGCGCACGAGTTCCGCGCGTGCGCTGGCCGGATCGGAAAGATCGAGGTTCGCGGCGGCGGCGATCAGCGGGGCGAATGTCTGCAGCAAGGCTTGGGGCTCCATTCAGCGGATTCGTAGAAGGACGAGCTCGGCATTCTCCGGGAAGCCGTCGTCGGGATCGAGGGGGTAGGTCTCCACGTCCATCAGGGCACCCCAGCGGTGGGCTTCCCAGTCGTCCGGAGGGCGTACGTCCGTCCACCAGGGCAGGGGCTCGTTTGGAGCGATCCCCCCTGCCGGCGTGAGGTAGGCGCCCAGGAAGGTAGGCTCGTACTCCAGGAAGAAGGGCGGATTCACGCGCAGGTCATGGCCCGGCGATGAGCCCTCGATCACCTGGCCGCTCGCCACCACCTCCGGAGTCACCAGACCGTAGTTGTCGTAGATGAAGAGCTCGGAGTGGTAGCTGACCGCGCCGATGCCGCCCAGGATCAGGGAGTCGCCGGCCACGGTATGGCGCGCCAGGGCGCGTCCAAGCAACACCCAGCGGCGCGCGTTGAGCTCCATCTCGCCCTTGCGTTCGATCTCGCTCTGCCACGCGCGGTCGATACGGAAATCGAAATGCTGGCGCGTTTCCTCGGGGATCAGGTTGCGGTCGAAATTGGCGGCCAGGGAGGTGCCCACGCAGAGCAGCAGCATGGACGCGGCGAGCATGGCACGTGCGCGCGCAAGGCGCTCGACGATGGCGCCGAAGAGCAGTGCCACGAAGGGCAGGCTCGGGAAGAGGAAGCGCCCGAACGGCATGAAATCTCCGCCGACCCAGGTCGCGTACAGCATTGCGCTGATGACGATGGTCGCGGCGGGCACGGTCAGAGCCCGGGGTAGGTTGCGCGCGAGCAGGGCGCTGACCAGCAAGACGATGGGGATGGCGGGCACGATCAGCAGCCAGGCCACGATGTAGTCCAGGCCGCGTGCCAGACGCGCGGTCGAGAACCCAGCTTTCACGCGCGCCGTCAGTGGCAGCCAATCACCATAGGTGGACATGCGCCAGAGCACGTGCGCTCCGACACCGATCACGAGCACGAGCGACACGATCAGGAGTGCCCTGCCGCGCGGCCTGGACCCGCGCGCGAGCGCATCGTGTAACCAGACTCCGACCAGGAGCATCCCGACCCAGACGGCGCCGTCGGCCCGGACCAGGGCTGTCGCCAGTGCGAACAGGGCCGCGAGCCAGGGGCGCGGACGCTCCGGGTCGCCGAGGAGATGGACGAAGCACAGGAACAGGAACAGCGCCGTGGGCATGCTGGCCAGGCCGCTCGTGCTCCAGACCGCGAAGGGCGGCAGGGTGGCCAGAAACATGGCGGCGGCCCCAGCGCCGAGGGAATTCAGCCCGCTGCGCCCACGCAGAAAACGCACGACCGCGAGCAACAGCAGCGCTCCGCACAGGGCCGAGCTGGCGCGCGCCACGAGGGTCGATTTCAGGCCGAGCCATTCGCCGGCGCCCAGCCACAGGACCCAGAGGAAATTGGAGTACCCCTCGACCGGCACCTCGCGGGCCGTGTTGAAGACCAGGCCGTCGCCAGCGGCCAGGTGACGCGCATAACGGAAGGAGATGTAGGCGTCGTCACACAGCCAGTCGGAATGCCAGGCGAGCAGCGCGAAGGCGGCGAACGCGAGCGGGGCGAGGAACGGAATAGCTCGATTCACCGCGGGATGGTAACGCCGCCGCCGCGTCCTCCGCGCTAGAATTCGGCCATGTCCGAGCGCTCCAGCTGGGGGAACTTCGTCGCGGTACTGCTCCTGCTGGCAGCCTACGCGTACGCCCCCGTCATCTCGATGCCGATCGCTGGCGAGGACGTACCGACCCTCATCGGCGCGCGCGAGCTGACCCACTCGGGCTCGCTCGAGGTGGGCGACCTCTACCGCGTGCCGGGCATCGAGGGACGGCCGGGTGCGGCCCTGTCGCTGGCCCTGTCGAGTCTGATCTGGGCTCCCGATGGTCAGTGGAGCGCCGAGAGCGCCCGACGCGCACGCATCGAGAATCTCGTGCTGCTCTTGCTGAGCGCGTTCTTCCTCGTGCCGCTGGTGCGGCGCGCGCTACAGCCCTGGACGCCCCTCGATCAGGGCAAGGGCGCGGGCTTTGCCGCCGCCCTGCTGTTCGCCATCCACCCATTCGCCGTGCTCTCGGCCGCACGCCTGGCTTCGCGCGGGGACCTGCTGGCCGTGATGCTGTCGATGGCAGCGCTGGCCTCCTTCCTGCACGGGCGCCAGGAACGGGACCACGGGCGCGTGCTCCTGGCCGCGGCCTTGACCATCATCGTGGGCTTCTTCTCGGGCGTCGATATCTTCATCCCGTTCGCGGTCGCCATCCTCGAGTTCCTGTCTGCCCGCCGCCACCGGCCCCACGGCAAACGCGTGCGCACCATGCTCAATACGCTCGTGGGCTTCTCCGCGTGCGTCGCCATCGGCTGGGGCCTGCGCAGCCTGCTGGGGGCCGAGGGCAGCGATGTACTGAGCTATCGCGGCGGATCGACGCTGGATCTGGCCTCCGTGCGCGGGGACGGGGTCGTGCTGGGCCTGGAGAAACTCGGCCTGCTCATCCTGCCTGTCAATTCCTACGGCAGCGGCGCCCCGGGCTACCTGCTGGCCGGGCTCGCGATCCTGATTGGACTGCAGCCGGCGCTCGTCGCGGGACGCTGGGCGCCACGTCTGTGGGGCTGGATCCTGTTCGGGTGGATCCTGTCGATCGCCGCCAGCCAGGTGCCCGACGCCATCGTGCGCGTCGAGCCGCACAGTCTCGTGGGCGCCGAGGTCTTGCTGGTGCCGTCTCTGGTGATGGCGCTCGGGCTCGGCATCTCATCGACGGCACTGTCCGGAGTGCGACGCTACCTGACTCCGATACTGGTGGGGGGTATGTACGCATCGCTCGCGCACTCGGGCGTGACGGCGCGTGCGCTGGCCCTCGGCCCGGTCGAGCGACTGCACGAGGAGCTGCTCCTGCAGGTCCTCGAACGCGGAGGCGACGAGCTGTTCGTCGTCGTGGATCCGCCCGCGACCAGCGCCGGCTACGACCCGCTCGGCAACGTCTTGCCGTGGCTGTTGCATCCTGCGTTCCTGCCGCCCGAGCTCGAACGCACGACGCCCGTGCAGCTCTTCGGGCTCGACCGCCTGGCTCTCCGCGCCTGGCTGCGCGAGGCCGATTTCGCGGATGCGCGCCAGAATGGCCTCGTATTGCTGGTTCCGGCGGCGCAGCTCCAGGGGCTCGAAGAACCCGATGGTCCGGCCGGTGCGAGCTGGATCGCGGTCGACGTTCCGGCCTCTGAGCCGTCCCGCGGTCGGCGTATCTGGCGTGGCGAGGGGCGCTCGCCCTCGGGCGTCGAGTTCGAGCCCTGGACCGCGCGCGCCATCGTCACCTCGGCAATGCCGGACATCGCGACCGACGAGCTCCCGATGTTGCGCTGGAATGCCCGCTCGACGCTCTACCACGACGCCCAGGCGCAGGGGCGCTGGCTGACGAGCCCCGATGGACCGGTCGCCGTCTTCGACATGGCCGACAACTGGGACTGGCTCCTGGGCGAGCGCATCAAGCGCATGTGGTCGACCGGAGAGCTGGCGTCGATGGTGTCGACCCAGGTCTTTGCAGACCTTCCGCAGCTCGTTGGCGAACTCGAGCCCAAGCTGGCAGGCGATGACTGGGTCTTCGATCTATCGAGCGTCGACGCGCCGGTCGCCCGTGGCGCGACCTGCCGACTGGTGCTGCTGCTCTTCGACTGCAGCACCCTCGACTTCGTCGAACTTCCTGGGCGCGAGAACGGCTCGGGCAAGGTCCAGTTCGGAGGAGCCCAGGAACGGGTTCAGCACGCGCTCGAAGCTGGGGCGGGGCCGATCACCTGGATCCTGGAGTGGCGCATCGACGACGTGACCGTCGGTCAGAGGTCCGGCCAGCGCGCCACCTCGTACCCCGTTCGTGACGATGGCTGAAACACCGACCGGCGACTTCCCGTTCGACGCCGTGCTCTTCGATCTCGACGGCACGCTCGTCGCAACCGATCGATTCTGGCCCGATGCGGCCCGCGCTGGCGCCCTGCGAGCCTTCGAGGAACTCGGTCTGGAGCGCGAAATACCCAGTCGTCGCGATTGGATGGGAATGGTGGGTTACCCCCTGAAGGAGGGCTTTGCGCGGGTCTTTGACGACCTCGACGACAGCGCCCGGGGGATCGTTCTCGAGCGCTGTGTCGAGGAGGAGCACCGTGCCCTGCGCGCTGGCGGTGCGGTGCTGTTGCCCGGAGCGCAGGCCGCGCTGGAGGAGTTGCGCGCACAGGGCGTGAGGGTTGGTATCGCAAGCAACTGCGGCCGCTCCTACCTGGAGGCGATGTTGACAGGCCTCGGCCTGGAGCGCTGGGTCGAGGAGTCGCGCTGTCTCGACTCACCCGGTGTTGACAACAAGGCCGACATGATCGAGGACCTGTTGTGGACCTTCAACACGCGTTCGGCGGTGATGGTAGGGGACCGCATTTCCGACCGCGATGCGGCCTGGGCCAACGGGTTGCCGCACGTGCATCTGGCACGCGGGTTCGCCGAGGAGGGCGAGGTCGCCCGGTGCGAGGCGGTCATCGATGGACTCGATGAGCTGCTTCCGCGCCTGCGTTGTCGGTCGGCCTGGGTGCGCGATCTGGTGCAGCGGCTGGAGCTGACGAGCGTGTCGTCGCTCGCCCTGACGGGCGGGCCGGCCAGCGGGAAGACACTCCTGGCCCGCGACCTGGCGCGCGAGCTGGACCGGGGTGGGCGAGTCTCGACGGTGATCGAGGCGGACGGAGCCGACGAGGCTTCCCTGCGCGCAGCCCTGGCGCGGGCCAGTGAGAGTGGACCTATGGCGCTGCTCGTGGGGCGCTGTCTGCGCGATCCCGGGCTGGTCGGCGCCACGGACCGCACCCTGGTGCTCGAGGTCTCGCCAGAGGTGGCTCGGCGGCGCCTGGCCGGGCGCGATGGGCGCTCCGGGGCCCCGGATACGTATCAGCGTATGGTCGAGGCGCCCCTCCGCGCAGAATCCGAGCTCGGCCGGGAGGCCCTGGCGGGGCCAGGAACGGTCCTGATGCGCGCGGACAATCCCCTGGGGCCCGCATCCGAGGCCACCCTCGAGGCTTGAATTTCGTCCCTGCGGCGGGCGTTCGTCCATTTTGGGTCGATCCGGGGCTGGCTTTCGTCTACACTGTCCCGTTCGAGTTGAGCGTCCCAGGGGGGGCATAGCCCCCGGCCGCGGGTATGTGCTTTCGCCGAGCCTCGCCCTGGAACTCCTCGAATCCCTCTTCGTCCCTTCGACACCTTCGCGATCCACCCCCCATGGACTTGACACTCCCGCAGCGACTCCAGCAGTCGGTTCAGGGCTCCTTCCACAAGACCGCGCTCCTTCAGAAGCGCGTTCGTGAGCTGATCCACGGCGCGGCGCCGCTGATCGAGACCCGCGAGGTCAACCCGATCCAGATAGCCTTTCTCGAGATGGAGCGTGGGCTGATCGAGCTCATCCCGGACGAGGAGAGCAACACGCCGACGCCCGAGCTCTGATCCGGACGGAGGACGATGCCCGTGCAGGCCCCCTCGGCTTCGCATGCCTCCGGAGCGCTCGCATCCGGGCGCGCTGAACGGCGCATCGAGCAGCGTCTGGCACGACGCGGCGGTGTGGTCGAAGGGCTCACTCCGCTCGCGTGGATCTTCGGGGCGCTCACGCGTCTGCGTTCGGCTCTCTATCGGCGTGGCTGGTTGCGCGTGATGCAGGTCGACGTGTCGGTTGTCAGCGTCGGTAACCTGACGGTCGGCGGAACCGGCAAGACGCCCCTGGTGGAGTGGCTCGTGCGCACGCTCCAGGAGCGCGGGATCTCTGTCGGACTGCTGTCACGGGGCTACGGTCGCGTGAAGGGCGCCGAACTGAATGACGAGGGACTGCTCCTGGCCGAGACCTGCCACGGCGTTCCCCACGTGCAGGACCGTGATCGTGTCGCGGGCGCCGCGCGGCTCGTCGACCAGGGCGTGGACGTGATCCTGCTCGACGACGGGTTCCAGCACCGACGCCTGCACCGCGACCTGGACATCGTGTTGATCGACGCCACGCGTCCCTGGGGGCTGGCTCCCGCGTGCGCGGGACAGGAGCCCCTGTGTGCGCTGCTGCCGCGCGGCCTGATGCGCGAGCCGCGCTCGGCCCTGGCGCGCGCGGATCTTCTACTCCTGACCCGCGCCGACGCCGTCGACGCGAAGTCCTTGCAGGGCTTGACGCGCACCCTCGCGCAGTACGCGCCCGGGGTGCCGATCGCCGAGGCTCGTCACGCGCCGCGCGCATTTCGTCGCCTGGCGGCCGAGGCGCGCGACGACGAGCGCCGCGGCCTGGACGAATTTCAGGGACTCGAGGTCGATCTGGTCAGCGGAATCGGGAATCCGCCGGCGTTCGAGGCCTCTGTTCGCTCGACGGGCGCTCTGGTTGGCGAGCATCGAGCGTTTCCCGATCACCATGATTTCGAGCAGCGCGACCTGGAGCGGCTCGGCTCGCGTCCCGTGATCGTCACCGCCAAGGACTCGGTCAAGCTGCGCGGGCGCGGCATGGACCTGTGGGTGCTGGACGTGGAGCTCGAACTGCTCAACGGACGCGACGAGCTCGAGCGACTGCTCGACGGGCTGCCCGAGTCTCCGCGTCGAAACGCGCTCGACGCTCTACACGCGGGGTTGCATGGCTGACCTGGCTGGTAATCTGCCGTCCCCCGTGGATGCTGACGATGCTCGCGACGAGGGCCCCGCTGGCGAGGCCGCGCAGCTCGCCGAGTGGGGAGCACGCATTTTCGGCGGTCAGCGAGCAGTCGAGTGGCCGGTCGAGGAGAGCTCCGTGCTCGGGGAGCGCAATGGGGTCATGGCCTGGATCGAGTACGGCCTCGCGCGCGGCTCGGTACGCACGCTGAACGCACTGCCGGGTCCATTGCGCCGATGGGGAGTCGGTGCCCTGGCACGCTTCGCCAGGCTTGTCACACCCCGGCGCGGCGCGGTGGCGCATACGTTCATCTCGGCGGCCTACCCCGAGTTGACCGCACGGGAGCGGAAGCGCTGGATCCTGGCCGCGTGGAAGCACCTGATCCACATCACCCAGGCGAGTGAGGAGATCGAGAAGCGCCTGCTGGGGAAACCACTCGCGGAGCACTTCGACCTGGAGATCAGTCCCGACGCCCGGCGTCTCTTCAACGACAAGGCCGGCTGCTTGCTCGTGACGGGCCATCTGGGGCACTGGGAGCTCGCGCCGGGGGTGCTCTCGGCCCTGGCCGAACAGCCGCTCTACGTGGTCGGCAAGGCTCCGAAGAACCGTCCACTGTCGAAACGGATCCAGCACATGCGCGAGGCGCTCGGCGTGCGCGTGCTTCCCCGGCGCGGAGCGATGCGATCGATCCCGACGGTACTGAGGGGCAACGGACAGGTGGCGATGCTGCTCGACCAGCGGGCGCACCTGAAACCGATCATCGCGCCGTTCTTCGGCCGCCCGGCCTGTTGCGACCGTTCCGCGGCCGTGTTGATCCGGCGCCTCAAGGTCCCGATCGCCATCGGTTGCTGTTTCGCGACCGAGACCCCCTGGCGCTTCAGGGTCGTGGTGGACCGCGTCATCCAGCCCGAAGAACTGGAGAATGCGCGCGCCGAGCAGGTCATCACCCTCGTGAACGAGGAGATCGAACGCCTGATCCGGCGCCATCCGGAGCAGTATTTCTGGCTCCACGATCGCTTTCGAGATGCCCCGCTTCCCGGGGATAAGCCCGCGGTCGGGTGATATGCTGGGCGCCAGCCCGGGTTATCAATCCTCCATTTTCAAGCAGGTTGCCCACGGCACACGGACAGTCGATGACCAGCCATCCCTTCGAACCCATGCTCGGGCTCGCGACGTACCCGCTCGAGTCGCGCCCCAGCCTCGTCGTCCTCGAGGACTTCTGTGAAGTACCGGATCCGTTGCCCGGGTTCGGATCCTTCGTGGACTCCCTGCCCGACATCTACGCGGGCAAGGACTTCAAGAGCCTGGTTGCACGCATCGTGGCGGCGCGTATGGCGGGCAAGCCGGTCGCGATGGCGCTCGGTGCGCACGTGCTCAAGGTCGGCCTGGCGCCGCTCCTGATCGATCTGATGCGCCGTGGCGTCCTGACCGATGTGGCGATGAACTCCGCCGGTGCGATCCACGACTTCGAGATCGCGACGGTCGGGCGCACTTCGGAGGACGTCGGCACGCAGTTGCCGGCGGGACGATTCGGCTTCAGCGACGAGACCGGTCGCGGACTGGCCGAGGCCGCCCAGCGCGGGGCCGAGCCGCCGGAGGGCATGCAGCCCGGACTGGGGCGCGGCCTGGGACGCATGTTGCTGGAGCGCAACGCGCCGCACGTCGCCTACTCGGTCAGCGCGGAGGCCGTGCGCCTGGGCCTCGGGGTTACGTCGCACGCCTGCCTGGGCGCGGACATCGTGCACATGCACCCGGCCACCAACGGAGCACACACGGGCGCCGCATCCATGGCCGACTTCCAGCACGTGTGCGGACTCGTGAGCCGCCTCAATGGTGGCGTGTGGATCAACGTCGGTAGCGCGGTGGTGCTGCCCGAGGTCTTCCTCAAGGCCGTCAGCGTGGCGATCAACCTCGGACACGAACTGGGCGACATGACCACGGCCAACCTGGACATGATCCGGCAGTACCGGGCCGAGACGAACGTCGTGCGCAGACCTCCCGGAAAGGGACTGACGATCATTGGCCAGCACGAGATCCTGTTGCCCCTGTTGCGTCAGGCGGTTCTCGCGAAACTTGCGGATGCGGGCTGGAAGAGACCCGAAGAGGAAACCCCGTGATCGATGCTCTCACTCTCGAAGGCCGGATCGACGCACTCGGCCATCCCCACGTCCTCATCATTGGCGACCTGATCCTGGATCGTTACGTGATGGGCGAGGTCGCCCGCATCTCGCCCGAAGCGCCCATACCGGTGCTGCGCGCCCAGAGTGCAGAGCTGCGCCTCGGCGGGGCGGGCAACGTCGCGGCCAACCTGCGCTCGATGGAGGCGCAGGTCGAGGTCATCGCGGTCGTCGGAGACGATGGGTTCGGGCGCGCGCTGGCCGAGAAGCTGACCGAGATCGGTGTCTCCAGCGACTCGCTGGTGGTCGACGTTACACGCCCCACGATCGAGAAGACGCGCATGATCAGCGGGTCGCAGCAGATGTTGCGAGTCGACTGGGAGGATGCGCGACCGATCGATGGAGAGGCCCTCGAGGCGCTGCTCGCGTGCATCGCACCGGCTGTCGAGCGGGCCCAGGCTGTGGTCCTGTCGGATTACGGCAAGGGTGCCCTGGCGCGCAAGGTGATCGAGCGCGCGATCGCATGCGCGCGCGAGCGCGGCATTCCGGTGCTGGTCGACCCGAAGGGCGAGGACTACTCGCGCTACCGCGGGGCGACGTTGATCAGCCCCAACAAGAAGGAGGCCGAGCAGGCCATCGGGCGCTCGATCCAGAACAATGAGGCCCTGCCTCAGGTCGCTGACGAACTCATCGCTCTCGCCGGACTCGAGTCCGTGGTGATCACGCTGGGTGCGGATGGCATCTACCATCGGACGGCGCAGGGAGTCGCGGGGCACGACCCGGCGCGTGCACGTGCGGTCTTCGATGTGGTCGGTGCTGGAGACACGGTCGTGGCGCAGATGGCGCTCTACCTGGCCGACGGGCTGGACCTGATGACTTCCGTGGCCCTCGCGAATCACGCAGCCGGGATCGTCGTGGGGCGTCTCGGCGCGGTCACGGTCACGCGCTCGGAGCTGCGCGCACGCATCACGGAATCCCTGCCGATCACGGGCAAGGTGCTCGACCATGGGAGCCTCGACGCTGTGCTCGAGGGCTGGCGCCGTGAAGGGCGCCGGATCGTGTTCACCAACGGCTGTTTCGATGTGTTGCACGTGGGCCACGTGGACTACCTGCGCTTCGCACGGGCGGCGGGTGACGTGCTCATCGTCGGGGTCAACGACGATGCGAGCGTGAGCCGGCTCAAGGGCCCGGAGCGGCCTGTCAACACCCTGCAGGATCGCATGAAGGTCCTGGCCGCGCTTGAGATGGTCGAGGCTGTCGTGTCCTTCGCGGAGGATACGCCGGCCCACATCATCGAGCGCGTGACACCCGATGTGCTGGTCAAGGGCGAGGACTGGCGCGACAAGGGCGTCGTAGGCAGCGAGTGGGTCGAGTCCCATGGCGGGCGCGTCTTGCTGGCGCCCCTGGTGGCCGGTCGTTCGACCACCTCGACCCTCGAGCGCATCCGCAATGGCGGCGTGGCGCCCGAACGCGCCTGAAAGGATCCCCTATGCGTGTCCTCTTCATCTACCCGAACCTCTACACCCAGATGGGGTTCAACCATGGGTTAGCGTCGTTGTCGGCAGTGCTTCTGGATGCCGGGCACGAGACGCGCCTGGTGAACCTGAACGAGAAGCTGCCTCCGGTACTGAGCGAGGACGGCATCGTGGAGATGATCCGCGACTGGGAGCCTGGCTTGATCGGGTTCTCGTGCCTGACGATGCAGTACGAAGCCGCGGCAGACCTGGCGCGCGGGCTGCGCGCGCAGGCAGCGCAGCAGGGCTTCGAGCTCCCGCCTCTGGTGGTCGGCGGGATCCACCCGACCATGGTGCCGGACGAGGTCATGTCGGATGGCGTCTGGGATCATGTCGGCATGGGGGAGTGCGAGGATGCACTGCTCGAGCTGGTGACCCGCTACGAGAGCGGCGCCCCCGCCGATGATGTGCCTAACTTCCTGTCGTGGCCGAAGGGCGAGCGCCCGGCCGCGCAGGTCGAGCTGGGCCCTGATACGTGGGTGCGCAACGCGGTGGGGGAATTCCCCGACCTGTGCGAGTTGCCCGAGCCTGACTACGGGCTGTTCGACACCGGGCGCATCACGGAGCAGAAGCACGGCTGGTTCGGCCTGTTGACGAGCCGTGGCTGTCCCTACCGCTGCACGTATTGCCTCAATCACAAGATCGTCGACCTGTACAAGGCCGATCTCTCACGCAGCACGGCCAAGATCGGATTCTTTCGCTTCCGACCCGTGGACAAGATGCTGGCCGAGGTGCGCGGGGTGCTGGAGCGTTACCCGCAGATCGGTACGTTCATTCTGGACGACGACCTCTTCACGGTTAACGTCCAGCACGCGCTCGATTTCTGTGCCGCCTACGAGGCCTCCGGCATCGGAGTGCCCTTTGTCGTGAACAGTCACGTGAAGCGCCTGGATCCAAGGGTCGCGCAGGCGCTCTCGAAGGCCGGCTGCAAGATCCTCAAGCTTGGAATCGAATCGGGCTCTCAGCGAGTGCGTACGCGCGTGCTCAAGCGCCACATGACCCAGGCCGACATCTTCGACACGGTCGCGGCGGCGGACGAGTTCGGTCTGCACACGTCCGGTTTCGTCATGGTCGGGCTACCGACCGAGACGCGCGACGAGCGCTGGGAGACCGTCGATACCCTGGCGCAGTCTCGTATCGGGCGCTTCCGGACCTCATTCTTCTATCCCTTCCCCGGGACCGAAGGATTCGACCTGTCCCTCGACGGCGGCTACATCAAGCGCGACGTGGATCAGGATGCTTCCGACTTCACGGATGGCAGTGTCATGGACTTCGGCGCCGAGGAGAACCTGTTCATCGACAAGCTCGGCAAGCTGATGCCCTGGTTCGTGAACAGTCGGCTCGACGCCTTCCACGACGCGCCGGCCGCACGTCATTACCAGCCCCTGGTCGAGCGTGTACTGGCCATGGATCGCGACGAGTGGGAAGCCTTCAAGCCCGAAATCGCCGACCTGGATCGCGAGACGTCCGCTGCCTGTATCGAACGCGGCGAGCTGCACTACGCGATCCGCTACAACCGCTTCATGGGCGTGCGTTCGGACTTCTTCCTGGCCGAAGACGCCGGAATCGAATGGCTCACAGCTGCCGCTCCGCCGGCGGGCGACAAGCTGCAGAAACAGGCCATTGCCGCAGCCGCTGCGGCCGCGGAGATGTGCTGAGCGAGATGGACCCGGCGTGACGATTCCCGACTTCAACGGATTACCGGTCGCGGTGATCGGCGACCTGATCGCCGACCACTACATCTTCGCGCAGCCCCAGCGGCTATCGCGCGAGGCGCCGGTGATGGTGCTCTCCCACCAGCGCGATGAACTCGGGGCCGGAGGCGCCGCCAACGTCGCCCGCAACCTGGCAGCCCTCGGCGCTCGCGTGGCCCTGTTCGGAGTCGTGGGGCGTGATGCGAACGGGCGCGAGGTTCTGCGCATTCTCGAGGAGCAGGGCATCGACACAGCCGGAGTGGAGCTCGTTCCCGAATGGAGCACACCCACCAAGACACGCATTCTGGCGGCCGAACCACGGCGCAGTCTGCAGCAGGTGCTGCGCATCGACCGTGAGCCGGAGACGGCCATGGCCCTGGACGTGATCGAGGGCATCGCTGGCCGCGTTGCGGCTCGCAGCGGCGAACTCGAGGCCGTCTTGCTCTCGGACTACGAGTACGGCGCGCTCGGGGCACCCCTCATACCGGTCGTGGCGCGCATGCTCGAACGTGGCAAGGTCGTGGTGCTGGACCCGCGGCGGAACTTCGAGCTGTTCCCCGGAATCACGGCCCTCACGCCGAACCTCGGCGAGCTGGCACAGTTCCTCCAGCGCCGCCCGGAGAGCCTGGACGACCCGGCCGACTTGAGGGACGCCGCACGGGAGGTGCTGGTGCGCTGTGGGGCACGCTGGCTCCTGGTCACGCGCGGCAACCAGGGCATGGCGATCTTCGGGGAAGGCCTGGCGACGGATGGCGTGTTCATTGCGGCGTCGGGCGCCGGCGACGTCACCGACGTATGCGGAGCAGGAGACACGGCCGCGGCGGTCTTCGGTCTCGGTCTCGCCGCGGGCATGGGGGCAGCCAGCGCGATGGAGCTCGCCAATGTCGCCTCCGGCGTCGTGGTCATGGAACATGGCGCCGCCTTCTGCTCGGCCGAGCAACTGCACCAGGCCGTGGGCGCAGCGCCGGCGCCGGACACGAGCCGGGGCTTGCGCAAATGAGGCCCGGCGCGTGTGTGCTCGGGTGCGAGGAGCTCGCGCAGCGCCTGCATGCCCTGCGTGAGGCCGGCGAGGCCTCCCGTGTGGTGCTCGCCAACGGCTGCTTCGATCTACTGCACGTGGGGCACGTGCGCTACCTGGCGGACGCCCGGGCGCGCGGTGACCTGCTTGTCGTCGCCTTGAACACGGACGCATCCGTGCGCGCGAACAAGGGCGCCGGCCGCCCGCGCGTACCCCTGCAGGAGAGGGCCGAGTTGATCGGCGCCTTGCGCTGCGTGGACTACGTCACCTTCTTCGACGAACCGACGCTCGAGGCCACCCTGCGCACCCTGCGCCCGGAGGTGCATGCCAAGGGGACGGATTACACGGCGGCAGAGGTCCCCGAGGCGGAGATCGACCGTGAGCTCGGTATCGAGATCGCGATCTGCGGTGACCCCAAGGACCACTCCTCGACTGCGCTGCTCTCGGCTTTAGACGGAGCAGATTCCGTCGGCTCCCCGGGCAGCCCGGGGGACAGCGCTCCGTGAGTTCCGACTCCCCAGCCCCAATGGGCCAGGCGGGCCGGGCGGCACTCACAGCCGCGGGATTCTTCATCGGGATGGTGGCCGCGACCTGCGGCATCGGCGGCGGGCTCTTCGCAGTGCCCCTGCTGCACTACGGCTTCAAACTCCCGCTCAAGGCTGCTGTGGCGACGTCCCTGTGCCTGGTCCTTGCCACTTCGACCTCGGCCACGGTGACCGAAGCCCTGCACCCCGGGCGCGCCCTGTTGCCGGAACTGGTTGGCGTCCTCGTGCTCGGCGCCCTGGTCGGAGCCCAGATCGGACACCGCATCGCTTCGCGGCTGCCCGTGAAGAAGCTCAAGGCCGTCTTCAGCGTGGTGCTGCTGCTGGCCGGCGCGCGCCTTCTTCTGGCCGGCGCCGGGGGAGGTGCTGATGAGGCGCTCGTGGCCTTCGTGCCCACCTCGTCGGACTACGCCGTGGCGCTCGCCATCGGCTTGGTCGCGGGCGTGGCGGTGCCGCTGCTGGGCGTGGGCGGCGGGCTGGTGGTCGTGCCGTGCCTGCTCTTCGTGATGCCCCAGCTCGGCTATCTCGGCGCGCGCGCCGCGAGTCTCGGCATGGCTACGCTCACCTCCGCCCGTTCGATCTTCCTCTACCGCAAGGACGGCCTGATCGACTGGAAGCGCGCCCGGTGGTTCGCGCTCGGCGCACTGGCCGGTGCGGTGGGGGGCGTCTACTGGGTGCACCAGAGCGGAAATGCAATCCTGGCACGCGGCGCGCTCGGCGGCGTGCTAGTGCTCGCCGGACTGCGTTTCTCGGTCGACGCGCTGAGGCGCGCCGACCGATAGCCGTTAGTGGTGGCCCTTCATGTGGGCCAGATCCTCTTCCGAGAAGTAGGTCCCCGCAAACGCGTCCGTCAGCTTGCGCAATGACTGCACGTGTGCGACGTCCGTGGTCTGCTTGCACTTCATGGCCGCAACGGTCAAGCCGTGTAGTAGCTCGAGCTGTCCAAGGTACTTCGCGCGGGCGGCCTCGTCCGCGTCGCCGGCGGGCGCCTTGATGCGCTGGGTCAGCCAGTACGCGGCGACCGTCTCCTGGATGTGGCTGGCGTGCTCGTCCTTGGTCGTGACCCAGCGGACGATCTGGTTGTAGTTCTTGGCGTCCGCGGCTTCGAGCTC
This sequence comes from Planctomycetota bacterium, assembly GCA_047618565.1. Lineage (GTDB taxonomy): Bacteria > Planctomycetota > UBA1135 > UBA1135 > JBLHKW01. The sequence continues at coordinate 18,161 of JBLHKW010000007.1, read as the reverse complement.
GAGGATGCTCTTCATGCCCTTCTCGATGGTCGTGGCGTCCTCGAGCATCATCGTGATGCGCGCGCCGTCACCGTAGACGCCGCAGGGCACCTGGCAGTGGAGGGCGCGCGGGGCGGGGCTGAAGGCGGCGACGAGGAAGGCAAGCGACAGGATCGGGGCGATGTACTTCACGTGAGGGTCTCTCGGGTGAGGGCTTCGGGCGTGTTCGAGGCGCTGATCATAGCCAGACCCCCGCTTCGAGGTGTTCTCGGACTCCCGATTCTGCGACCGGGCCCGCAGCGGCGCGGTCAGGCGTAAATGCCGCGCCAGTGGTCGGCCGCGCTCACGCGCTGCACCGCCAGCAGGTTGGCTGCCATGCGCAGGCTGACATCGTAAGACTCTTGCTCGACGCGCACGGCCTCCCAGGCCTCGCGCATCATCCGGTTGAGTCGCTTCTCGACCACCTCGGCTTCCCAGTAGAAGCCCGTGCGGTTCTGCACCCACTCGAGGTAGGAGACCACGACGCCGCCGCCGTTCGAGAGGATGTCGGGCACGACGGCGATTCCTCGATCCTCGAGAATCTTGTCGGCGCGGTTCGAGACCGGGCCGTGTGCGCCCTCGATGATGACGCGCGCGTTCACATCGCCCGCGTTGCGCGAGTAGATCGCGTTGCTGACCGCACAGGGGATCAGGACGTCGCACTCCTTGGCCAGGAGCTCCCGGTTCTCGATCTCGGTCAGATTCCCGGGACAGCCGACCAGCCCACCCGTCTTCTCGCGCCAGGCGAGGACGGCCGGGATGTCGAGGCCCTTGGGGTTGTACAGGGCGACGTGGACGTCGGAGATGCCGCACACGATGTGCTTGGCCTCGTGCAGGATGCGCGCCAGGTTGCCGCCCACGAGGCCGGCACCCTGGATCACGACCGTCGCCGGTCCGCGTGCCAGGCCCAGGTGGCCCTTGACCAGCTGCAGGATCACGCGCAGGCCCTGGGCCACCGCGTCGTAGTGACCGATCGTTCCACCCATGGCCAGCGGCTTGCCGGTCACGGCCGGGTTCTCGGTGTGCCGGGAATGGGAGGAGATCGTGTCCATGACCCACGCCATGACCATTTCGTCCGCTCCGATGTCCGGTGAGAGCACATCCCGGTCCGGTCCGATGTCGTGCATCAGGTTGGCGGTGTAGCGCCGCACGGCGCTCTCGACCACCGAGCGGTCATGCTTCGTCGGGTCGATGTTGATGCCACCCGCGGATCCACCGAAGGGCACGTTCAGGGTCGCGCACTTCCACGTCATCCAGGCCGCCAGGGCGCGCAGCTCGTCGATCGTCAGGTCCGGATCCAGGCGCAGCGGGCCGAGGAACGGTCCCAGGCCGGCATTGTGCTGGATGCGATAGCCGTCGAAGACATGCACGCTGCCATCGGCCAGGGTTGTGGGTATCGCCACGGCCACCTCGCGGTCCGACTTGCGCAGGATCGCGAACTCGCTCGCCTCGGTCCCCAGCAGCTGCGCCGCGGCCTCGAAGCTGGCCATCATGCGCGCGAAGGGGTGGACCTCGTCCAGGGGCGGCGTGCTCGGCAGGACCTCGCTCGACTGCGCTTCGGGGACCGGGTCGCTCATCAGGAGAAGATTCCGCGGATCTTGTAGACCGAAGCGACGCGATCGATGGCGACCAGATAGGCGCCGGCGCGCAGGCCGACCTTGTACTCCTTGGCCCGGTCCGCGACTTCCTTGAAGGCGCGCACCATGATGCTCTCGAGGCGCGCGTTGACGACCTCTTCGGTCCAGAAATAGCCCATGCGGTCCTGGACCCACTCGAAGTACGAGACCGTGACGCCACCGGCGTTGGCCAGGATGTCGGGCACGATGATGACGCCGCGCTCCTCGAGCTCGTCGGAGGCGATGGCCGTCGTCGGACCGTTGGCGCCCTCGATGATGAGGCGTGCGCGAATGCGTGACGCGTTATCGGAGGTGATCTGGTTCTCGGTGGCTGCGGGCACGAGTACCTCGCAATCGAGCTCCATCTGTCCGGCATTGGGCAGATGTTCCGCCTCCGCGTAGCCCTCGAGTCGTCCGCAGTCCTGCACGTGCGACAGCACCGCCGGCACGTCCAGTCCATTGGTGTTGAGGATCGATCCGTACATGTCGCTCAGGCTGATGATCTTGTAGCCCGCGCGGTGCAGCAGCAGCGCTCCGATGCCACCGACGTTGCCCGTGCCCTGGACCACGACGCGCGTGTCCTCGGGTCGCAAGCCGGTCAGCTTCAAGGCCTCGTTACATGTCAGCATGACGCCGCGGCCCGTCGCCTCGCGGCGTCCGAGGCTTCCGCCGATCGCGAGCGGCTTGCCCGTGACGATGGCGGTGGTTGTCTTGCGCGCGTGCATGGAGTAGGTGTCCATGATCCACGCCATCGTCTGCTCGTTGGTGTTCATGTCCGGCGCCGGCACGTCGCGGTCCGGACCGAGGATGTCCATGATCGCCGTCGTGTAGCGTCGGGTGAGTCGTTCGAGCTCGCCCTGCGACATCGTGCGCGGGTCACAGATGACGCCGCCCTTGCCGCCGCCGAACGGAACGTTGACGACCGAACACTTCCAGGTCATCCATGCTGCGAGCGCGCGCATCTCATCGATGTTCACATCCGGCGCAAAGCGGATGCCTCCCTTGCACGGGCCGCGCAGAAAGTTGTGCTGTACCCGGTACCCGGTGAAGACGCGCGTGCTGCCGTCATCCATCAGGATGGGGAGGGAGACCTTGAGCTCGCGGTCCGGCTGACGCAGAACCTCTCGCATACCCTCGTCCAGTCCGAGGAGCTCGGCGGCCTCGTCGAAGCCCTTCGCCATGGAGAGGAAGGGGTTGAACTCGTCTGTCTTGGCGCTGGAGGAAACGACCGCTGATCCGCTGGACATTCGCTGTACCTGTCCGGCCCGACTGGGGGCTCTGGGGCACTGGGGTTTCGAGGGCATCGACCCTCGGTGGGTATTGCTACCATTCGAGCCCTGGAACCGTGTCGGGGGAACCCTCTGTTTGATTTTTTCGCGCGCTTTCTCACGGCGGCGGGGGCCGGGAGTTTCCGATCGAGCGTCCGGCGCCACGAATCCAGTGGAGATTGATGGCTGAGAACACCGACAGACCCGAGGCTCCGGCGGCGGAGGAGCTCCTCGATTTCGTCCCCGATCGCTGGCTGCGGCACGTACCCGGCCGCGAGACGTTCGCCTGGCCGATGGGGGATGGGCCCGTTTTGGCGGTCAAACGCTTCGGTGGGGGCGGTGTGCGGGCCGAGCACCGGCGAGACCTATGGTACGCCCGCCTGCGTGGGCAGGCGCGCCGCAGCCCGGGTCAGGCCGAGTTCGACAACCTGGCCGCCCTGAGCGCTGACGGCTTCTCGGTGCCCGAGCCCGTCGGCTGGGCCGAGGACCGGGCCCGGGGCCTCTCCGTGGTCCTGATGCGCTGGATCCCGCACCGGGAGACCCTGCGCGACCGGCTGGGACACCCTGGGAGGGGCGCTGAGCGCCGGGAGCTGCTCCTGGAGCTGGCCGGATTTGCGGCTCGCTTGCACCGGGCCGGCTACTACCACCGGGACCTCTACGTGCACCATTTTGTGCTCGCTGTGGGCTCGGCCGAGCCTCAGCTGACCCTGCTCGACCTGGGCCGGGTGCGGCGCGAGCGCGCGCCCCGTGCACGCTGGCTGATCAAGGATCTGGGGGCCCTGGCACACTCCCTTCCCGCCCTGGTCACGGCCCCGGAGCGCGAGGCTTTCTTCCAGAGCTATTTCGACCTCGCCGGGCCCGATACACTGGCCGCCCGCGCGCGCTGGCTACGGGCCATCGAGCGCCGTCGCCGGCGCATCGCGGCCCACGTGCCGCGCCACAGCGGAGAAGTGCCTGAATCATGACGGAGCACCTGGTCATCCGCGCCCCCAACTGGGTCGGCGACCTCGCCATGGCCACGCCCATCCTGCGCGCCGCCGTGGAGAGCGAGCGCTGGCCGCGGGTCCAGATCATCCTGCGCAAGCACCTGACCGGAGTCCTGGCGGACGGGCCCCTGGCGGACGCCGTGGTCCCGGTGGCGAGCTCGAAGGACGAACTTGCCACCCTGAGGCGCCTGGCGCCGGACGCGATCCTGCTGCTCTCCAACTCCTTCGGTAGTGCCCTGCGTGCCTGGCGCGCAGGGGTCCCGATCCGGGCTGGAAGCGCGTTGTCCGGTCGCCGCTGGCTGTTGACCCATTCGGTGGTGCCGCCGAGCGCTGGCGGCCGGCGCGCCCCCGTGCCGACGCCCCATCTGATGCGCGACGCCGCCGGACTGGTCGGCATCTGGCCCCGGGCGTTGGTGCCCCAGCTGGATGTGGGAGCCGACAAGATTTCCGAGCAGCGGGCGCGGCTCGAGGCCCTCGGGCTCGGAGTGGGGGAGCCGTTCAGCGTCTGCTGTCCCGGGGCCGCCTTCGGCTCGGCCAAGTCCTGGCGTCCGGAGTTCTTCGCCCGGGTGCTCGACCGCCTGTACGAGCAACACGGCTGGCGGCCCGTGGTCACCGGCGGGCCGGGCGAGGAGCCCCTGGTCGAGGCCGTCGTGAGCTGTGCCGAGTCACCGGCGATCTCCCTGTCGAAGGAGCCGCGCGACCTGGAGCGACTGAAGGGCCTGCTGGCCCAGGCCTCGTTCCTGCTGGTCAGCGATTCCGGGCCGCGCTACATGGCCGAGGCCTTCGGCGTGCCCTGCGTGACCCTCGTCGGCCCGAACTTCATCGAGGTCACCGCGCGCATCTCCGAGACCTGCGAGCTCGTGCGCAGGCCCGGCCTGGAGTGCGCGCCGTGCCTCGAGCGCACCTGCCCGCTCGGACACCACCGCTGCATGACCGAGCTGACACCGGATCTGGTGCTTGCGGCCGCGCAGCGCGTGCTCCAGCGCTGCGCCGGCGCCCGGCTGCGCGAGGAGGCGCACGCGTGATCCAGCTCACGTCCAGGGATCGCGTCCTGATCCGCATGCCCTCGTGGCTCGGCGACTTCATCATGGCCGAGCCCGCGCTGCGCGCCCTGATCGAGCAGCGCGCCCTCTTCGACGATGCCGCCCCCATCTCGCTCGTGGCCCCGGCCCCGTTTCTGGAGCTGCTCGACGGACGCTTCGACGGGGTCGCGCGCATCCCCGCACGACGGGACGGCGACGCGAGTGACTGGAGCGGGCACGACGTCGCGATCTTCCTCGATGGCTCCATGCGCAGCGTCTGGCGAGCCATCCGCGCCGGGATTCCGAACCGTGTCGGCTGGGCGCGCGGCGGTCGCGGCCTGCTCCTGACCGATTCCGTCCGGCCTGCGCTCGAGCGCGGCGCCACCCCCGTCGGTCTCGGCCGCCCCGGTCGCTGGCCGCGCATTCTCCCGCGACCCTTCGGCAGCGTGTGCCACGAACTCGTCGCCGCCATGGGCGTGCCCGTGTTCGACGTGCGGCCCCGTCTGGAGGTCGCCGAGCGCGCGCGAGAGAGCGTCCGGGAGCGAATCGCAGCCGCGGGCGCGAATCCCGACGAGCCCTTCGTGCTCGTCAACGCCGGCGCCCGTCCGGGGTCGGCAAAGGGATACGACCCATCGCAATGGGCGCGCGCCCTCGACCAGCTCGAAGGCCCCGGCTCGCAGCGGATCTTCGTCGTCGGTGGGCCGGGTGAGGAGGCACGCGTGAGCGCGACGGTCGAAGCGGCTCGTCGCGAGCACGTGCACGCGCTCCTCGACCCCGTCGCCGGCCTGCCCGAGCTGGCCGCCTGGTGTGCAGCGGCCGAGCTGGTCATGACCACCGACGGAGGCACGCGTCACGTCGCGGCGGCTGTCGGAACTCGCCAGGTGGTGCTCTTCGGTCCGACCGACCCGCGCCACACCGCGGACGTATGGGAGAGCGAGCGACACCAGCGGGTCGAGGTGGATTGCGGCCCCTGCCACAGGGAGCGTTGCCCGGTGGTTGGCGAGTTGCACCACGTGTGCATGACCGGTATCCGGCCAGAGGACGTCGCGAGCGTCGGCGCCGGATCAGCCGCCCCGTCCTGAAGGCCGCCACGACGTGGCCCGGGACGTGGCCCGGGACGCGGTTCGGAGCGACGCCTCCCCAATCCCTCGACGGAGGCTGCTTTCCCGTCGACCCCGCTGGCCGCACAGCTCCCGGATCAGCTCGCTCTGCTGTCCGCCGCTGTCATCAAGCGCGGGTCGGGGTTGCGCCGGAACTCGCGCGTGCATGCGGCGGCGAGCTTGATCGTGTGGGCGTCGCCGCTGGCCACTGCGCGCTCCGCAATCTCCTCCGGGCTGGACGTCGTCGGTGGGCCCACCAGGTCCGCGGTCAGGCCGGGCTGGGCGTAGCGGGCGAAGATGCCGGCGTTGACTTGCCAGGTGTAGGCCAGCACGTCGGCGCGATCCTTCTCCGGGACAAAGGGCAACAGCTCGCGGATGGAGGCCGCGCCGGTGACGGCGTGCAGGAAGACGAAGGAGCTGCTCTCGGTGTTCAGGTACACACCGGCGAAGGTGGCCAGGAGTTCGGCCAGGAAGTCCGGGGACCCAAGGGACGGGTCCACAAGATCGATCGCGGCTTCGAATGGCTCGAAGCTGTTCAGTGCCTTCATCTCCGATGTGATGAGGCCGCCACCCGTGCGCTGCGCGGTCGGCAGGACCTCGACCTGCGCGAGGGCTTCGGTCGGGGAGAGGTCGCCGGCGCCCGAGGGCTTGCCGCGTAGTTCCATGTAGTCGGCCGCCCAGTAGCCCAGGCCGCGCGCCAGCTCGTCCAGGCGCTCCGGGGTCTCACGGACCTCGAGCGAACATGCTGCGTGTCCGGTGCGGATGGCCGCGTGGGTGCCCGCCGCGGCGATGCCTGGAGCGAGACGCGGCACCCAGCGTCCGACGACCACGCGCCACGGGGCCTCGGCAAGCTCATTGGTAAAGAAGGCTGTCCAGCTGCCCGTGCGTGACCCGTCGCCCAAGGCCTGACGCCAGTTCGCGGCGTCGATGCGCTCCCGCGCAGGGGGCGACGCTTCGAGGCGCGTGCGATACCGATCGATCCAGGCGACGACGGCGTCCTCTCGACCCATGGCCACGAGTGCCTCGGCGACCATCGGTCCGTGGTTGGAGAGGCCTCCGCTGAACGTCGGCCCGAAAGGGGCGAGCATTTCGAGCGCCTCGTCCATCGGGGGTGCGTCCAGCTGCAGCCGTCGTTTGCTGCGATGGCGGTACGCAGCGGCCAGCATGAAGGCCATGAAAGTGCGTCGCAGGATCATGCGCGTTTCCTTTGTCGAAGAGAGGGGCTCCGGGGGCAAGCATATCCGCGCGCCGGGCGCCCTGACCCGCGGATACCGATCCGTTACGCCGCCCGTGTCCGTGCATGGTCGCCAGCGGTGTTCGCGCGGGCGCGTGCCGGATCCGTCTATCGCCTTGCGTCCGGGGCCACTTGCGCTGACAATCGCGCCATGCAGACAATGGCAGTAATGGTGGCCTTGGTGGAGGAGTCCGCCGGCGGGAGCGGCGCAGGTGGCGTCGTCGGCGTCGCGATCGCGGTTGCTGTGGTGATCGCGATCTCGAGAAAACGCGGCGGCCGAAAGTGAAGCTGAGCCAGCGGAGACCGTGCGTCTCCTGACCTTTTCCGATCGCCGATATCGCCATACTGTTTTGCGGACTTCGACCTGCCTCGGTGCGGGCTCCTGGAACTTGCCGCTTGCGCCCGTACCGACACCCGAGATCTGAGCATGTCCAAGGTAGCTGAAGAATTCCCCGCAGACGTTCCCATCGAAGAAGGTCTGGTGTCGATGCGGCGCGAGGGCGACATCGTCTGGCTCACCATCGAGCGGCCGGAGGTCATGAACTGCCTCTCGTTTCCGACCTTGCGGCGCTTCAGGACCCTGCTCGAGGGACTGCGTGAGGATCTCTCGATCCGTTGCTTGATCCTGACCGGTGCGGGCGAGCGCGCGTTCTGTGCGGGCGCGGACCTCAAGGAGCGCAGGACCATGCCCGCCGAGCGCGTGCCGCATTTCGTGCGGAACATTCGCGGCTTGATGGACGACGTGGACCGCATGCCCCAGCCGACCATCGCGGCGGTCGGCGGCTTTGCGTTCGGCGGCGGGACGGAACTGATGCTGTCCTGTGATCTGCGCGTGTCCGCGGCGCATGCCCAGTTCGGGCTCACCGAAGCGTCCCTCGCGATCATTCCCGGTGCGGGCGGGACCCAGCGCTTGCCGCGCCTGATCGGGAAGAGCCGCGCCAAGGATCTGATCCTCACGGCCCGGCGTCTGGATGCCGTCGAGGCGGAGCGCATCGGCCTTGTGAATCGCGTTGCTCCCGACGGCGAATTCCTCGAGGCCGTGCAGGCCGTCGCGGATCAGATCGCCTCCAACGGTCCCGTCGCCGTGCGCGCCGCGAAGGAAGCCATCGACAGTGGCTCGGACCTGGCCCTGGCGCCCGGCCTCGAGGTCGAGGCGAAGTGCTACGAGAAGGTGCTGCCGACCAGCGACCGACTCGAGGCGCTCGCGGCCTTCGCGGAGAAGCGCAAGCCCGTCTTTCGGGGCGAGTAGCGCAGGCCAGGAGTCTGCGCTACAGATCGCGGATTCCCGCTCGGCTTCCCCGGGCCGACTGACAAGGCGCCGGGTTCCACCCATGGTTGCCTCCATGTGCGGGTTCCGGCAACGCCGGCAGGCGGTTCGGGGGAGTCGAGCGGGGATTCGCGATCTGTAGCGCAGGCTCCTAGCGCGCGATCTTCGTCTCGTCCTTGGGTGCGGGCGCGCTGGCTGGCTCTTCTTCAGGTGCGTCGCTGGAGGGCGGCAGGAGGCCGCGTTTCCAGCGGCTGACCAGGCCGATACGGCGCGCGCTGTTGAGGATCAGGCTCAGCAGGATGACTCCCGCGACCTTGGCGATGATGCCCGGCTCGTGGGCCATGAGCTCACCCACGATGAGCGACAGGTCGATGCCCAGGAGCGGGTAGAGCCAGTCGATCAGGAAGCCGGCGGCCAGGGCGACGGACACGATGCCCGCCAGGTAGATTGCGAGCACGCCGCGTCCGAGCAGATTGCGGACCACCATGAGCGTGGTGACGTTGGTCGCCGGGCCTACGAGCAGGAAGACGAGCGCGGCGCCGGGGGAGAGGCCCTTTGCGATCAGGACGGCGGCGATCGGTGTACTGGCGGTGGCGCACACATAGAGCGGCAGGCCGACGATAAGCATCAGGCCCATGGCGGGCAGCCCGCTGGGGAGCGAGTCGGCGAACATGTTCGCCGGGGTCACCGTGGCGATCAGGCCGGAGAGCAGGAAGCCGATCACGAACCAGGGGGTCAGGTCGTCGAGCAGGGGGCCGTAGCCGTAACCGGCGGCTTCGCGCATGCGGCTCGGGAAGGGCGTGCGGCCAGCGGGCATGGTCTCTGCCTCGACCGTCGTGTCGCAGCAACTGGCGACCGCGGGCGGGCCGGCGGCAGCGGTCGCGATCGGCTCCGCGGTAGTGCTGCTCTCACGGCGCGCGAGGATGTTGACCAGGCTGCCCGTGACGAGTGCGCTCAGGAAGGCGGCGCACGGGCGCGCTACGGTCATGATCGGGTCGAGCAATGCCCAGGAGACACCGATCGAGTCCACGCCGGTCTCGGGCGTCGAGATCATGAACGCGGCGGTCGCGCCCTTGCTCGCGCCGTTTTTGCGCAGGGATGTGGCGGTCGGGATCACCGAGCAGGAGCAGAGCGGGAGCGGAACTCCGTACATGGACGCGCGCAGCACCGAGCGGAAACGGTTCTCGCCCAGGTGGCGCTGGATCTTGTCAGTCGGGATGAGCGCCTTGATCAGGCCCGCGAGGAAGAAACCCAGCAGCAGGAAGGGCGCTGACTCGCAGATCAGCATCCACGTGGCCGTTGCGAACGAGGCCAGGAAGCTCACGCGTGGACCCACATGGTCAGGCCGATGCCGGCGCACAGGAGCAGGATCTTCTTGCCCGCGTCGACGGGGTGGTGGAAGACCTCGGGCAAGAGGTCGTACAGCGCGACGAACAGGAAGGTCCCGACCGCAAAGGCCGTCAGGGCGGCGACGAACCACTCCTGAACCTGAGACAGGATCAGGTTGCCGCCGAGCAGGCCGACGGGTGTGACGAGTGCAAAGAGGAAGAGCAAGGCGAGGATTCTCTTATGACTGAATCCTGCCAGCAGGAAGACCGTCGTCAGAGAAAAGCTCTCGGCAGCTTTGTGGCTCAGAATGGAGACGAACAGCGGTGTTTGCAGGCCGGGCAGGTGCGCGGTGGCCGCCAGGCCGAATCCGCTGGTCAAGGCGTGCAGGGAGAGGCCCAGCAGCGATGCGTAGCCCACGGCCGCGTGGCCCTGGCCCGGGCGCTCATTGGCCTTGATGGCCAGGTTCTCGATCACGAACAGGGCCACGACGCCGAGCAGGACGAAGAGCCAGAGCTCGGAGGAATGACCCTCGCCCGCGTCGTGCTGGAAGCTCGCCTCGCTGGCGTGGGCGGGGACGGTGCTCGCGTCTGGCCAGCCCTCGGCCAGCTCGGCGACCTGGGGCAGCATGTGGAGAAACAGGGTCCCCAGGAAGATACCCGTGGTCAGGGCGATCAGCAGGTGCAGCACGCGGTCCGTGCGCCGGAACACCAGGGGTGCGAGCCCACCGAGGAGGGCCATTGCGAAGAGATAGATACCCTGCTGTGCCATGGTGGGTCGTACGACAAAAAGGAAGGAGCGACTGAGTCTCCCCGGGACGGGAGGCGCAGTCGCTCCTGGAACCGGGGAGCCGCGGCGACCGCAAAGCAGTCGTCCAGGTCAGCAGTGGTGCTTGCCTAGAGCTTGCGTTCCTTGTGGGTCGTGTGCTTGCGACAGAAGCGGCAGTACTTCTTCTTCTCAAGCTTGTATGCGGCCTTGAGGCGTTTGTGCGTCGTGTAGTTCCTGTTGCGGCAATCGAGGCACATCAGGAAGACGTATCGTTCTTTTACTTTCATCGCGCTGGTATGGCTTGGATCCGGTGGTCGTGGGGGAGCCTCAGGAGGCTGACTTGGCGCGCTTGGCCTTCACGGGCTTGATGAGACCGGCATCGAGCAGGACCCGGTAGGCGCCCTTCTTCGTGATGGTGCGCAGGGCGCGAGTCGAGAGGCGGACGCGCACGTACTCGCCGAGTTCAGGAACGAAGATGCGCTTCTTCTGAACGTTGACCTTGAACTTGCGCTTGGAGATGCCGGTCGTGTTCAGACCGATGCCACCTGTGGATTTCGCCAGGCCGCGCCTGGCGATGCGGCAACCTGTAGTGGTTCCACGGTTGGTGATCTGGCATACGCGGGACATGATCGTGCTCCTGAAGTGTCTTGCGGCCCCCCGGCTCAGGGGGGTGAAGTGATGGGATCTGCGGGTTCCCCGGCGGGGATGGCGCAGCTCCGATTCCGGTCCAAATGGCCCCACAGAATGCCTGACACTGACGGCGGCGTCAGCAACCGAGGCCCGTTTATTTGCGCGGCCACCTGGATCGACGGCGCGCGGGTCCTGGTCGGGGCCGGGTGGGTCCCTGAGTAAGGTTCAGGCAGGTCCACTGGCCCCCATGCCCGTCCGGGGCCATTCCAGGATAGGATCCCCGGCCGCTCTCCGGTCTCCGAGCGCTCCCTCAGTGCCATTCCTTTTAACAGACAAGACGCCAATGCTCTGCTTGCCCCCCTCGCTGCTACTTGTCCCGATCGTCAGCCCGCTCATGGTTTCCTGCCTGCAGCACGGGGAAAACGGCCATGCCGAGGAGCTCGCGGCCCCCGCGCAGGAGGGCGTCGACGATGCGGATGCCAAGGAGGAGGACGCCTGGGATGTCCAGACCTTCACCGGGCCGTCCCAGGAGGCCAGGATCGACACCCGGGAGGGCACCTGGATGAGCGTCGATGTTCATCCGGATGGGGATCGACTCGTCTTCGACCTGCTGGGCGACATCTACGTCCTGCCGATCGAGGGCGGCGAGGCCCAGGCCGTGGCCACCGGCGTTGCCTGGCAGTACCAGCCGCGCTTCAGTCCGGACGGGCAGCGCATCGCCTACACGAGCGACGAGAGCGGCGGGGACAACGTGTGGGTCATGGAGGTCGATGGATCCGAGGCGCAGGCCGTGACCAACGAGACCTTCCGCCTGTTGAACTCGCCCACGTGGAGTCCGGACGGGCGCTTCATCGCGGCGCGCAAGCACTTCACGCAACGCCGCTCGGCGGGTGCGGGCGAGATCTGGATGTACCACGTGGGGGCCGGGTTGGCGGAGACCGCTCAGGCTGGACTGCAGCTGACCAAGCGTCCCAACGACCAGAAGGACCTGGGCGAGCCGGCCTTCTCGCCGGATGGTCGCTACGTCTACTTCAGCTACGACGCGACCGGGGGTAGCACGTTCCAGTACAGCAAGGACGCGACCGCGGGCATCTACTCCATCGACCGCCTCGAGCCGGAGACCGGCAGGCGCGTCAACGTCGTGTCCGGACCGGGCGGCGCCTGTCGTCCGACGCCCTCGCCGGACGGAAAATCCCTGGCGTTCGTGCGTCGCGTGAATTTCAAGTCGACGCTCTTCGTCATGGACCTGAGCTCGGGCGAGTCGCGCGCGGTCTACGGCGATCTCGAACGTGACATGCAGGAGACCTGGGCGCTGCACGGCGTCTACCCGGGTATCGCGTGGACACCGGACTCGAAGGACATCGTGTTCTGGGCTGGTGGCGAGCTGCGCAGGGTCGAGATGGCCAGCGGTGAGGTCGTGCAGATCCCGTTCCACGTGAACGACACGCGCACGGTTCAGGAAGCCCTGCGCTTTCCCGTGGAGGTCGCCCCCGCCACGTTCGACGTCAAGGCGCTGCGCTCCGTGCGGGTGTCACCGGCTGGCGACCGCGTCGTCTACCAGGCACTCGGCCACCTGTGGGTGCGCGACCTGCCGGATGGCACGCCGAAACGCCTGACCGCACAGACCGAACACTTCGAGTTCGAGCCCTCCTTCAGCCGCGACGGCTCGAAGATCGTCTACACGACCTTCGACGACGAGGACCTGGGCGCGATCCGCGTGGTCTCGGTCTCCGGTGGCGAGGGCACGCGCCTCAGCGCTGAAGCGGGTCACTTCGGGCAGCCGGTGTTCACGCCCGATGGGCAGCAGATCGTCTACGCCAAGCGCGGCGGCGGGTACATCACGTCGCCCCTGTGGTCCTTCGAACCGGGCATCTACCGCATGCCGGCCACGGGTGGAGAGAGCACGCTCGTGACGCGCAAGGGCCGCAGCCCGCAGTTCGCCGGCTCCAGCGAGCGCGTCTTCCTGATGGACGTCAAATCCGAGAAGGACAGCGATGAGCGTTCGCTCTTCAGCATCGACCTCGACGGCAGCGACGAGCGCACGCACCTGATGAGCTCCAACGCGACCGAGTATGCGCTCTCTCCCGACGGCAACTGGGTCGCGTTCGCGGAGGGCTTCAAGGCCTTTGTCGCGCCCTTCGTCCTGACCGGGCGCACGGTCGACATTGGCCCGAAGACGAAATCCCTGCCCGTCACCCAGGTGGCGCGCGACGCTGGCGAGAACCTGCAGTGGTCCGGCGACTCGACGCAGCTGCACTGGTCCCTCGGGGCCGAGCTCTACACGCGCCCGCTCACGGACGCGTTCAGCTTCATCGACGGCGCGCCGGAAGAGCTGCCCGAGCCGCCGACCGAAGGACACAATGTCTCGTTTCAAGCCCCGTACGCCGCGCCCACCGGGATGCGCGCGCTCGTCGGTGCGCGCGTGGTCACCATGCGTGGCGATGAGGTGATCGAGAACGCGACCCTCCTGATCGATGGCAACCGCATCCGCGCGATCGGGGTTGCCGCCGACGTGGACATTCCGGCGGGTACGCCCGTGGTCGACGTGTCCGGCGCGACCATCATTCCCGGTCTGGTCGACGTGCACTACCACGGCGCGACGGCGATCGGCGGAATCACGCCCGAGTCCAACTGGGTACACCAGGCCAACCTGGCCTTCGGCGTGACCACGGTCCATGACCCTTCGCACGACACCAACGACTTCTTCGCGGTCAGCGAGATGGCGAAGGCCGGTCGCATTGTGGCTCCGCGCCTGTTCTCGACGGGCACGATCCTCTACGGGGCCATGGGCTCCTTCAAGGCCGAGATCGACTCGCTCGACGACGCCCTCAGCCACCTGCGACGCCTGCAGGCCGTCGGCGCGATCTCCGTCAAGAGCTACAACCAGCCGCGCCGGGATCAGCGCCAGCAGGTGCTCGCCGCGGCGCGCGAGCTGGGCATGATGGTCGTCCCCGAGGGTGGCTCCGACCACAACCACAACCTGACCATGGTCGTGGACGGACATACGGGCCTCGAGCACTCGCTACCGCTCGAGAACATCTACGCGGACATCACCCAACTCTGGGGCGCCACGGACGTAGGCTACACCCCGACGCTGGTCGTCGGCTACGGCGGCATCTGGGGCGAGAACTACTGGTACGACCACACCGACGTCTGGCGCAACGAGCGCCTGCGCGCCTTCGTCCCCGGCTTCGTGGTCGAGCCCCGTGCGCGACGCCGTACGAAGGCGCCCATCGAGGACTACAATACGCTGCGCAGTGCCGGCATCACCAAGGCGCTGGTCGACGCAGGCAGCCGTGTTCAGCTCGGCGCCCACGGTCAGCTGGCCGGGCTGGCCGCGCACTGGGAGCTGTGGATGTTCGAGCAGGGCGGGATGACGCCCATGGAAGCGCTGCGCTCTGCGACGCTCTCGGGCGCTTACTACCTCGGGCTCGACGGGGATATCGGTTCCCTCGAGGTGGGCAAACTGGCCGACCTGGTGGTCATCGACGGCAATCCGCTCGAGGACCTGCGCAGCTCCGAGCGAGTGCGCTACACGATGCTCAACGGCGTGCTCTTCGACGCCGCGACGATGGCGGTCGCGGGGGATCCGGATTCCGCGCCGAGCTTCTTCTGGCAGGGCATGGAGGGCGCCCTCCCGCAGCAGACGACCAATGCCGGCTGTGCTGGCTGCGCGCACTGATCGAACCCCAATAAATCATGAAAACGCTTCTCTGCCTGGCAGCGCTGGTCTGTCTTCGATTCGACGCTATTGCCCAAGAGGGGCAGCCCTCGGTCTGGGATGCGGAGGCCTTCGCCGGACTGGAGCTGCGCGGCATCGGACCGGCATTCATGTCGGGCCGGATCGCCGACGTGGTCATCCATCCGCAGGACGAGAACATCTGGTACATCGGCGTGGGCTCGGGCGGAGTCTGGAAGACGGTCAACGCGGGCGTGACGTGGACGCCGATCTTCGACGACCAGGGGGCCTACTCCATCGGTTGCGTCAGCATCGACCCGAGTCATCCCGAGACGGTCTGGGTCGGCACGGGCGAGGACGTCGGTGGGCGCCACATGGGGTTCGGAGACGGTGCCTACCGCAGCGTCGATGGGGGGGCGAACTGGACCCACATGGGGTTGCGCGACACGCAGCACATCACCGAGATCCTCGTGCACCCGGACGATCCGGACACAGTCTGGGTCGCTGCCCAGGGACCACTCTGGAGCGCGGGCGGCGAGCGCGGCGTCTACAAGACCAGCGACGGCGGTGGCAGCTGGAAACGCGTGCTCGGTGATGACGAGTGGACCGGCGTTGCGAGCCTGGTCATGGATCCGCGCGACTCGCAGCGGCTCTATGCCGCCACCTGGCAGCGCCATCGCACGGTGGCCGCCTACATGGGCGGCGGCGCGGGTTCGGGCCTGCACCGCAGCGTCGACGGCGGCGAGACCTGGGAGGCCCTGAGTCACGGTCTGCCCGAGACCCACATGGGCAAGATCGGGCTGGCCATCTCGCCCCAGCAACCTGATGTCGTGTACGCAGCCATCGAGCTGGATCGACGCACGGGCGGCATCTATCGCTCCAGTGACCGCGGCGCCACCTGGGAGAAGCGCTCGGACACGGTCTCCGGGGGCACCGGCCCGCACTACTACATGGAGCTGTACGCCTCGCCCCACGAGTTCGATCGCATCTATCTCGCCGACGTGCGCATGCAGGTGTCGGAGGACGGCGGGGCGACGTTCGCGCGCATGCCCGAGAAGTCCAAGCACTCGGACAACCACGCGCTGGCGTTCCGTGCGAGTGATCCTGATTACCTGCTGGCCGGATGCGATGGCGGGCTGTACGAGAGCTTCGATCTCGCGCAAAACTGGCGCTTCATGGCCAACCTGCCGCTGACCCAGTTCTACAAGATCGCGGTCGACGACGCCGAGCCCTTCTACAACGTGTACGGCGGTACGCAGGACAACAGCACCGAGGGTGGGCCGTCGCGGACCGACAACGAGCATGGCATCCGTAACAGCGACTGGCGCGTGGTGCTGGACTGGGACGGCCATCAGCCAGCTACGGAGCCCGGCAACCCGAACATTCTCTACGCGGAACGTCAGGAGGGGACGCTCGCGCGCATCGACGTCTCGACCGGTGAGGTGGTCGATGTCCAGCCGCAGGCGGGGAGGGGCGAGGGGCCCGAGCGCTTCAACTGGGACGCACCGATCCTGGTCAGTCCGCACAACCCCGCACGCATCTACTTCGCATCCCAGCGCGTGTGGCGCAGCGAGAACCGCGGCGATGAGTGGGCCGCTGTTTCCACAGATCTGACGCGCAACGAGGAGCGCTTCGCCCTGCCGATCATGGGGCAGACCCGCAGCTGGGATAACCCGTGGGATGTCCTGGCGATGTCCAACTACAACACGATCACGTCCCTGGCGGAGTCGCCTGTTGCCGAGGGCCTGCTCTGGGCGGGCACGGACGACGGCCTGATCCAGATCTCCGAGGATGCCGGTGCGAACTGGCGCGCGATCGAGGTCGGTTCCTTGCCGGGCGTTCCGGGAACCGCGTTCGTCAACGACATCAAGGCCGACCTCTTCGACCCGGACAGCGCCTACGTGGCGCTAGACAACCACAAGTACGGAGACTTCGAGCCCTACCTGGTCAAGACGACCGACCGCGGCCGCTCCTGGCACTCCATGCGCGCCAATCTACCGCCTCGTACGATGGTCTGGCGACTGGTGCAGGACCACGTGCAACCGAGCCTGTTCTTCGTTGCCACGGAATTCGGCCTCTACTTCTCGGTCAACGCTGGAGAGCAATGGACCAAGCTCACGGGTGGAGTGCCGATCATCTCGTTCCGGGATCTGACCATCCAGCGTCGGGAGGACGACCTGGTGGCGGCCTCCTTCGGGCGTGGTATCTACATCCTGGACGACATGAGCGTCTTCCGGTGTCTCTCGGACGAACAGCTGACGGACGCGGCGACCCTGTTTCCGACGCGCGACGCGTGGTGGTATTTTCCGCGCCCGCAGCTGGGCTTCGAAGCGGGCAAGGGGGACCAGGGCGCCTCTTTCTTCAGCGCCCCGAACCCGCCTTTTGGCGCCGTCTTCACCTACCGCTTGAAGGACGACCTGCAGACCCGCGCCGCGCGCCGCAAGGCGGACGAGAAGCGCATGACGGAAGCGGGCGAGGCGATCGCCTTCCCCGGCTGGGAGGCTCTGGAAGCGGAGCGCACCGAGCCGGTCCCCGAGATCTGGCTGACCGTGCGCGATGAGAACGGCCAGGTCGTGCGCCGCGTCCCGGGCCCGACCGGCAAGGGCTTCCACCGCGTGGCCTGGGACCTGCGCCACCCGACTCCGAACGCGGTGCCGCTGGTGGAGCCCCCGCCGCCCATGTGGGGCGGTCCGCCGCGTGGCCTGATGGCCGCGCCCGGTCGCTACCAGGTGACGCTCCACAGTCAGGTGGACGGCAAGATGCATGAACTCTCCGAGCCGCAGTCCTTCGAGGTCGTCCCGATGCGCACGGGAGCTCTCGCGGGCGCCGATCCGGCGGCCGTCGCGTCCTTCTGGCGTGAGTACGAGGCCGGCGTTCGGCGCCACAGCGCCGCGCTGCTCTGCGTGGCGCGCCTCCTGACCCGAGTCGGGCGCGTCCAGCAGGTGCTGGCCGAGTCCCGCCCCGACGACGGCGGTCTCGACCGGCGCTACCACGCCCTGCGCAGGGAGATCATGGAACTCGACGATCGACTGAACGGAGACAGTTCGCGCCAGGCGGCCGGAGAGAAGGTCTCTGCGACCATCGGCGAGCGTCTGTTCGCGGTCAGCCGCGGCGTGGAACGGTCCACCTACGGACCGACGCCGACCCACCGCCAGAGCCTGGCCATCGCGAACGCGGAGCTAAAGGCTCTCCAGCCTCGAATCGAAGGCCAGCAGCAACGCATGTCGCTCCTCATTCAGGACCTGCT
>JBLHKW010000006.1:0-56148 GCA_047618565.1 Planctomycetota bacterium | reverse complement strand
CGAGAGCGCCACGGCGTTGTGTGGGTAGTCCTTGATGGCGTGCACGATGTCGGCCGAGCGTGCGGCTCGGTAGGCGCCCCAGGTGCCCAGGGCGTACCAGATCCAGAAGCGCAGCCGGGACATGTAGTAGAAGTAGTCGGGCGGCAAGGCCACGCTGACCTTCCAGTGCGCGGGAACGTCGGCTGAGGTGGGACGGTGCTTGCGTGCCAGCAGGACCTCGACCTCCAGCGGATCGTCGCTCGGACTGTGCTCTTCCAGCTTGGCGATCAGGCGCACCGCGTAGCGCCCGACGCCGTCCAGGTCCGAGAGCGAGTCCGTTAGAAAAAGAACCTTCATGCGCGTGTACCCATCCAGTCCAGCAGCCGCGCGGCGCGTGCATCCCAGGTACGGTCGTGGGCCGCGGCGCGCTGGGCCGCGCGCATCTCATCCCGCCGCGCGGGCGAGCCCAGAAGTGCGCTGAGACCCTGGGCGAGTGCGGCCGCATCCTCCGCGGGAACGAAGAGCGCCTGCTCGTCGTCGAGGATGTCGCGCAGGCTGGGCAGGTCGGAGACGACCAGCGGCACCCCGACCGCCATGGCCTCGAAGACCTTCAACGGTGACGTGTAGCGCGCGCTGATGGCGGGTGTTGCTCGGTTGGGCACCACGGCCACGTCCGCGGCCGCGAGATAGGCGGGCACGGCGTCGGCCGCACGGAATCCATCGATACGCACGCGCGCCATCCCGGCCGCCCGTTGCCGCAGGCGCTCCACGTCCCGGTCCATGCCCCCCACGATCAGGACCTGTACATCGTCTGCGAGCTGGCGGGCCGCATCGACGAGCACGTCCACGCCCTTCCAGCGCAACAACCCGCCGGTGTACACGACCACAGGAACCTGCGGGTCGAGCCCGAGTTCCGTGCGCGCTGCGGCGCGGGTCGGGGGCGTCGCGTAGCGCCGTGAGTCGTACGCGTCGTGCTCGACGAGGATCGCCCCCGGATCGACGCCGAGCGCGATCAGGTCCGTGCGTACGCCGCCCGAGATGGCCACGAGGCCCGCGCATCCGCGCGCGGCCTCCAGCAGCCAGCGCCGGCGCAGTCGCCCACCGGGAACGCGGTGCATCTCCAGGAACACGCCGGGTCGTCGGCGCAGGGCGCGCGCAGTCTCCAGCTCGCGCGAGAGCACGCGCGCTCCCGGATGATCGGCCCGGACGCGCCGTGCGGCGTTGGCGGCGAAGGTCAGCTCCTGTATCCGCGCCGGAAGGAACTGCATCCGGCGCGGCGTGCGATCGATCCAGTCGATGCACGCCACCGCCTGGGCGGCCGGGCACTGCGGGCCATCGACGCCGAAGGTGCGCCAGAGCTGCGCGGCCGACACCTCAGGGGTGTCGTGTCGGCGCGCATGCAACAGGGTCGTGGCTGCGCCGTGGCGCGCGAAGGCGGCTGCGGCCTGGGCCACCTGAAGTGATTGGGCGCGCTGCGAAGGCATGCGCGCATTGGCCACCAGAACGATGGGCTCGGGGGCGGCGGTGATGGGCATGGCGGGGGCGCAGGCCCGATCGCGGGCCTGCCAGAGCGTACTGGGCCGCGGGGTCTCAGGCGAGGCGATAGGCGACCTCGTTCTCGGTGGCCCGCTCCTCCGTGGCCGTGACGGGAACGTGGTAGGCCACCCGCGTAGCGCTGCCGGCCTCGGTGAGCTTCTCCTCGACGAGCAGGCCATCGCCATCGACCCGGAAGGTCCGCACGATAGAGGAATCCTCGATCGGAGTCCCGTCCCGCTGGGCCAGCCGACTCAGCATCGTCACACCATCCGGCAGGAGAATCGTATCCGGGGTCAGGTGGAAGGCGCTACTGACGGCCTTGCCGGCGAACGCCAGCACGCCGCGGCGCAGCACACGTCCGGGCCTTGCCAGGGCATCCGCAAACCGGCCGGCGCGCCAGTCGTTGCGCGCGAGCCAGAGGGAGAAGCGCAGTTCGCTGGACCCGCTCGCCCAACCCCGTGCCAGGGAGGAATGGCCGATGCCCCCCCATTCGGCCGGATTGTCGGACGCCAGGGGACGGCGCTCCAGCAATTCGCACTGCTTGGCCTTGGAGTAGACCCGCAGCAGGCCGGCCCCATGCGGACTGCCGTGGTGGACGTTGAGCCCGGGGCGCGCGCCGCGGATCCAGGCCACAACCTTGTTGTCTTCGAGGCGGGCCAGCGAGGCGTCGGGGAAGTGGGACACCGCGAGCTCGATTCCACCACGGCCCACGCTGCTGGGGGGATCGGAACGTTCGAAGATGCGCTGGAGATCGGGGATGGCGCGCGCCATCCAGCTCGCGTGTCCGGCCCAGAAGACCGGGCACTGGTAGCTCGCTTCACGTCCCTCGCGCGCCTCGTGACTGGTCGGTTCGCCGTCGGCCCCAAGGTGCCGGACCCATGCGCGGAATGCACGCACGGCCCCCTGTGCCAGCCGCGCATGGCCGAAGTGGTGCCAGCCGCGCGCCAGGGCATAGACATCGAACGGATGGGACGCGACCTCATGGTTGGCGCCCCAGTACCAGGGCTTGGCCTCGACCAGCCCACACTTGATGCCGTCTGGACCCTGCAGCGCGAGCAGGAACTCCAGCGCACGCCGGATCGGCCCGTTGAACAGCTCGTTGGTCGGATCCCGACCGATGCGCTCGAGACTGAACATCAGGAATGCCGGGATGCGCGAGTGGTAAAAGGCCGAGACGTCGCTCGCACCCGGGTGGCCCGCACCGTTCTCGAGCGGGTGGTAAGGGAAGCTGCCATCGGGGTTTTGCGCGCCTTCCAGAATCCCCGCACCCTCGGTGCAAGCGAGTTCGAGCACCTCGTGCCTCGAAAGGCGCCAGGCCCCTGAAACACCCGTCATGGCCCAGGCCCGTTGCGCCGGGACGCCCTTGTCGAGCACCGCGTAGCGCAGGTAGGTCTGCGCGTGGAGCACGCAGGCGCGCGTGAAGCTTTCGCGCTCCTCGGCCGGCAGCTGATCACCGAAGGTCTCGACGATCTCCGCCAGCGCGTCGCTGCACGCGCCGCCATCGATCACATTGTTGGAGCAGTTGTACGGATCATGCCGCCCGGGCCTGAAGGTGAAGCAGGTGCTCTCGCCCTCGCGTTCCAGGCACTCCACCAGCCGTCGCGCCTGCTGGCGTGCGACCTCCAGGAGCTCGCTGCGTTCCTCGCCGTCGCTGTACTTCGCAAGCTGGCAGGCGATCACGATCACCCCCGCGTTCTTGCCCGTATGCTCGATCTTGTGGACCGGGCAGAGAATGCGGCCCTGCGCATCGCGCAACGAGAGCATCCAGCGCAGGACGCGCCGGATGGGCTGCACGATCTCGAGCTTGGCGGCAACATTCATGCGGGACAGCCGCGCGGTGTCCGGAGTGGACTGCAGCAAGGGTCCAGCGTATCGCGCCGGACGGTCCAGCGCACCCTCCTAGGAGTTGTCCCGCAACCCTGTGGTGTCCATTTCGCGCACCAGGCGGCCCATCAGGGTGTCCACCTCATGATCGCGCTGCACCAGCGCCCGGAGTTTCGTTCCCAGTGCCCGACGCCCCTCGCTCCCCAGCTCGAGCAGGCTCTCGATGCGCTCCGCCAGCTGTTCTGCATTGCCCTTCTCGAATCCGAGCAGGGCGGCCTGGGGTCCCAGCTCGGCCAGGATTGGGGGAAAAGACTCGTTGCAGGTGACTACCGGGCGCCCGCTGGCCATGGCCTCGAGCACGACCTTGTCGACGCTGCCTGTCAGGCTGGTGGAGACGAAGAGGCTCGCCCGGCGGTAGTAGGCGGGGATGTCCTGGTAGCCCACGGCGCCGGGCCTCTCGATGCGCCCGGCGAGCGCCTCGCCCCCGAGGGCTATCTGGTCCGCGACCGTGCGCTCGAAGGCCCCATCGCTGCCCGTGAGGCCTGCCCCCACCAGGTCCAGGTGCAGATCGTGCCCACGTGCGATCAGGATCGAGAAGGCGGCCAGCAGCGTCAGTGGGTCCTTGGCGGGCGTGAGGCGCCCGACGGACAGCAGCCGCAGCGGCGTCGCAGGTGGCTCGGACAGGCCGTCGAAATGTCGCAGGTCGATCCCGTGCCCGGTGACGACGCGCTTCGGTGTGTCGACGCGCAGCGATTCGCTGCTGGCCGTGAAGACCTTGTCCACCTGTTCGACTGCGCGTAGCAGGCGCCGGTCGACGCCCTTGTGGGTGTACCAGAGGAAATGCCCTGCGCCATGCCGCCGTGCCAGGCCCGCAGCGAGGTTCGAGTAGCGCGGCACCATGTGGGTCAGGATCGTGTCGAAGCCATCCCGTCCGAAGGCCTCCGAGAGGAAGCGCCGGTAGCGAAAATAACGCGCCACGCGGCCGCGCCGTCCGATGACGCGCACGTCGACGTTACCCGGCCAGTCCCCGGGGCCCTCCTCGAGCGCGAGCACGCGAACGCACTCGCAATGTGCCGCCAGACCCTCGACCCAGCGCCCGACGAAGCCAAGCACCGCGTCGGAAGGATCGAGCACCTGGGTTACGAACACGAGCTTCATGGAGTGCTCTCCGGCTCGCCAACGAGCTTGCGCAGGCCATTGGCGTAGACCGCGATCGCGCGTGCGTACTCGAAGGGCCGCGCGATCTCGACGGCATGCGCGCCCATGGCGCGCCGTTGCTCTTCGTTCCCGAGGACCCGCTCGAGGGAATCCACCAGCCCCGCCACGTCAAAGCCCGCGACGGCGCCCGCCTTGCCGTCCCCCAGCAGATCGCCCATCACCCCAACCGGCGTGCTCACCACCGGCGTTCCACAGGCCATCGCCTCGACCGTGAAGCGTGGGCCGCCTTCACAGGTTGAAGCGCAGACGCAGACGCGGCTCGCGCGATACAGGTCTGCCAGTTCCTCAGGTGTCTCGACCCACGGCACGAATTCGCACAGGTCGCCGATGCCCAGTCCATGAGCGCGCGCACGCATCGGCTCCGCGAGCGGGCCCTTTCCGACGAACAGGGCGCGCAGGCGTATCCCGCGTTTGGCCAGCGCAGCCACCGATTCGATGATGCGGTCGATGCCCTTGTTCGCGACCATGCGCCCCACGAACATCAGGTCGTAGCGTGCCTCGGTGTCTGCCACGGCCGGGTGGAAGACATCCAGATCGATGTAGAGCGAGGGCAGCACGAGCACCTTGTCGAGCGGGACGTTCCAGCGGCCCAGCAGCGCGGGCATCTCGACCTTGTTGACCACGCGGAAGCCGATCGCGCGATCCGCAGCCCAGGAGATGTAACGGTGCGCGATGGCACGGTCGAGTCGCTCCCGCAGGCCGCTGGCGATCGGCACCCCGGGCACATGGTGGATCTCCGACAGGTAGGGCACACCCGATGAGCGCGACAGCTGCGCGCTGGCGAGCCCGTTGTAGAACCAGCCGTAGTCGTGGCTCACGATCAGCTGCGCCGCGTGGGTGCGCAGCAGGCGCGCTCCGGTGGCCTTGATGTACCCCACCATGCCGAGGCGTCCACATTCGGCAGGATGGAAGTGGACGTTTCCGTGGATCGTGCGGGTCCGGATCGTTCCCGCCGGGCGCGGGCAGAGCACGTCGATGCGGCCGAAGTAGCGCGAGAACTCACGCTGCATCGAATGGAAGGGTCCCTTCTCTCCGAGCACGACCTGGCGGTCGCCGCTCACCATCAGCAGGTTCATGGGCGGCTCTCCACCACCGCGGTGTATACGGCATCGAGCCGGCGTGCAAGAGCCGCGGCGGAGTGTTGCTTGGCGACACGCAGGCGCGCGCGATGTCCCATGTCCTGGCGATCCTGATCGTTCTCGGCCAGCTGTGTCAGGAAATAGGCCAGCTCGTCCGTGGTCTCTCCCAGGTAGCCGGTGCGCTCGTGGGCGACGAGCTCCTCGACGCCCCCAACTGGACTGGCTACGACCGGCTTGCCCGCGGCTCCCGCCTCGATCAAGGCGACCGGCATGCCCTCGCTGCGGGAGGTCAGCAGAACCACGTCCAGGTCGGCCAGCATCGGTGCGATCTCCGTGCACAGCCCCATCAGGTGTACCCGTCCACGCGTCGCATCGTCCGCGCTGGTGATGCGCCGCTCCAGCCCCTGGCGCTCGGGCCCATCGCCGATGAACACCAGATGCAGGTGCGGCAGGCGATCCTTCAGCAGCTCGAAGACATCGAGCGCGCGCTGTGGCCGCTTGACCTCCGCCAGACGTCCAAGCACCCCGACGACCAGGGCATCCTCGCCTGCGCCGATGGCCTTGCGCAGGGTGCCCGAGCGCTCCTTCAAGGCCAGCAGCTCGGCAAGATCGACCCCCGGGGGCACGACCACCAGCTTGTCCTCGGGCACCACGTCCAGCCGGATCAGATCCTCGGCGGTCGCATGGGACACGGCCAGGATACGGTCGGTGGCGCGCGCCAGGCGCCGTTCGTGGGCACGGATCATGCGCGACACGGTCGGGGGAAAATATCCCTCCAGGACGTGCCCGTGGAAGGTATGCACGCGGCCGATCCCGGAGAGTTTCCGCGCCGCGCGCCGACCGAGCGCGCCCGCCTTTGATGCATGCGTGTGCAGGATGTCCGGCGCGAAGGCTGTCAGTTCCCGACGCAGGAAGCGCGTGGCGCGCAGATCGCCGACGATCGAGATGCGACGCCCAAGGCCCGGCACGCGCACCACGTCGAGGCCCTGCTCGACGAGGGTGTCGAACAGGTCGCCTTCGCCCGCCGGCGGTGAACCTGCGAAGATGCGCAGCTCGTGGCCCATCTCCTTGAGGAGCGGGTCGGAAGCGAGCACCTGGCGCGCGGGACCGCCGAGATTGAGGCGCGTCAGGACCCGAGCGATGCGCACGCGATGCCTCCGTGCGGTGCGGGCGTCGCCGCCAGCGCGGTGCTCCGCACTGCGCTGGCGGGATCGATCGAGAGCGCTGAATGTCGCGCGAGGCAATCGTCCACAAGTTCGATCAGGCTTCGCGACGGGATCGGTAGCCCCAGCCAGGTGGCGCGGCCGAGGTCGGGTTCGCGCGTGCGCACCTCCTCGAAGTTTCCCGCGATGTGACGACACGGATCGACGAAGGTCAGGGCTGCGCCGCTTCGCTCCAGGGGGCGACCGGGCACTTCAGCCAGACGCGCGAGGACCGTGCGCGCGAGTTCCAGCATCGTCGTGCGGGTGCGCCCCCCGAGGTTTAACGCACCGGGCGGAAAGCCGGGGCTCTGAACGAGCTCCGCAAGGGTGCGCGCCACGTCATCCACATGACCGAACGCCCGCACCTGCTCCCCCCGTCCATGCACGGGCAGGGCCTCGGCGCGCAACGCGTGTTCCACGAAGGTCGGCATCACCATGCCCGTGCGTGCGTCCTGACCGGGTCCGACGACATTGAAAAAGCGCAGGTGCACGGGGCCTTGTCCCGCGGACCAGAGGTGGCTGGCGCCATCGAGCAGGTTCTCCGCCGTGCGCTTCGAGGCGGCGTAGGCCCAGCGCCCACAGCCCTCCTCGGAACGCAGGTTGCCGTCCTCGCGCAGTGGTCCGGCCACGTCCGCGTAGACCTCGCTGGTCGACGCTGCGAAGACCCGCGGCCTGGAGCCGGGCGGCATCTTTGCCAGCGCCGCGACGAGCTCTCGCACACCGGCCAGGTTCGCGCCTCGGCATGCTTCGGGGTCGGCGAGCACCCTGCGCACGCCAACCCGCCCGGCCAGGTGCACGATGGCATCGAAGGGACCGCCCTCGGTCAGGACCTGGTGCCAGGCGCCCGGGCGATTCACGTCGAGCCCAAACCAGTGCGGCGCTCGATCGGTTGCGCGCAGACGCTCCAGCCGCGCTCCGCTGCTCGCAGAGAGATCGTCGACGACGGTGCATTCGATCCCATCCGAGCCGAGGGCCTGTACCAGCGCGGCTCCGATGAAACCCGCGCCACCACTGACCAGGACTCGCGCCACAGCGGGCCGCCGGCACAGGTCTGCCAGAAACCCGGGGGTCTCGTGTTCCGGGTGCAGGTCGGGGGCTACTCGATCCATTGGACGCAGGGACGACCCGCCAGGGCCATTCTTCCCGCGCCCCCATCCTACGGCCCCGCGGGGCCGCGCTCCACGGTCAGACCCGGTAGAGGTAAAGGTGGTACATGCAGAGCAGGGTGTAGCCGCCCGCGGACACCCAGAGCCCCGTGCGCGCGAGGGGGAAGTTCTTGTGGACCACCAGCACCATCAGAGCCACTCCGATCAGGAGTCCCTTCCAGAGCACGAATCCTGCCTTGCCGCTGCACAGGAGCTGCTGGGCGATGGGATTCAGCTCGATGCCCCCGTGCTGGAGGTGCCTGATCGTGAAGAAGCTGTCACCCACATTCATCAGAGAAACCCACACGACCACGCCCAGCAGGACGGACCCGTAGCGATCTACGTAGCTGCCGTCGCGCTCGAGGTCCCGGCGCACGTCCATGCGGCGACCGCCCTGGAAGGTGTAGCGGGAGAAGCGGGGAGTCGGGGCCTCGCGTCGATCGGCACCGCGGTCGGCCGCGCTGGGTTGGGGCGCCGGGCAGCTCCCACGATCTGGGTGGCCGGAGCTCGCGCTTGCTTGGGGGTCGAGGTTGCTCATATCACTGGGGTTTAGGGTCCTTTCGACTGATCCACAAAGCAAGCTTGAAGGCTGTGGCTCCGACCTCTCCAGGGGGCCGTCACGGGCGTTTGCGCCCGCACGAGCCACCGCTGCGCAGGTCCCGATGGGCCGCCCGGAGTCATGGCCCCCGAAAGTCTTTCCGCAGCTCCTCGAGCAGGGTCGTTGCGAACGCGCCCTTGGGGAGCCGAAAACGCAGGTCGGCGCTGGCTGGGCTCCAGCCGACCTGCACCTCCGTCACTGGAACCCGCAGCGGCCGGCGCGCCCCGTTCTGCGCAAAGCCCTCCGGCAGGTTCTTGAAGTCATCGATCGAGAGCTCCTCCGCCGCCAGGGCTGCCTGCTCGAGCTCGCCGGGCAGACCCTCGGCCGCCAGGGCGCGCGTCCCCGGCATCGGACCACTCGGGCTGGTCTCGAATGCGGTGGCACGCGCCTGCGCTTCCTCCGGCACGGGCGCATCCTTCTCCAGCAGGGTAGCCCGGCCGGACGAATGCTCATAGACCACGTCGCCCGGGACGACTTCACCGAGGGAGAGCCCCTCACCCAGGCGGGCGGCCAGGACGCGGTTGAAGACCCGCGACTGGAAGGAGGAGAGGTGGAAGCGCCGCGTGCGCTTGGGGATCGCTCGCACGCCGCTGGCCACGTCGCCCGGTCGCCGTGCCAGCTGGTGGGCAAGCGCAGCGAGGTCGGGCGGAAGCGAGCTGGCAATACGAGTCAGGCGGCGCTGCGCGGACGGGCTTCCGGTGCGGAACACCTCGGCAAGCTCATCGATCGAAGCGCTCGGCGTATTGTGCTCCGGCGAGAGAAAGGCATCCAGGTAGTCCCGGTAGCGACGCTGTACCAGCAATCGGCCGAGGCGATAGGTGAATCCGTGCCGACCGAAGCGCTGTGCCCCATAGTAATTCGGGAGGCCGCCCGAGGAGAGCGAAGCCAGCACCCGTTCGAAGTTCTCTCGGTCCCCATCCGCCATCTGCACCAGCCGCAACTGGAAGCGGTTGCCCGCCAGCTGGCCGAGACGAAGTTTTTTGCGGTGGCGCGTCACGCGTAACACGCTCGCGTCCTCGATCTCGATCGCCGCTACCGTGGCCGGGTCGACGTGCTCGACCGAGATCCACTGGCGCGTGATGGCGAAGGTGTCCTTGCGGCCCGCGAAGCCAAACGCGTGCTCGGGTCGTTCGAGCGCGCGCGCAAGTCGCCGCACCGCGTCCACCGTGGACAGGCCACGTTTCTCCAGCTCCAGAAAGATGTGCGTGCCCTCGCCATCGGGCTCTTCGAGCGGCACCTCCTCGACCCGAAAATCCTGGGGCCGCATGCGGAACTGGAACGGAATCGGGGAGATCTCCGGGGTCAGGTGTCGGTAACCCGGAGCCCAGGGCGGTGCCCCGCCCGGTTGATCCTCTGGCGCCATGGGTACAGCATGCCCGCGCGACACCTTCCTAGCCCGGTCTATTCATGAGCCGCGAGGCGAAACGCCTCGATTCGGGCTTTGGTGGTGCTTTGCGGGCATTGGCCCCGCAGGCGACCTTTTTTAGTCGCCGAGGACGCCAATGTTCGCAAAGTGCCGCCAAAGCCCGAAAGGACGGCGAAGCCGGCCGTTCGTGGTATTTCGTCCGCGTGGTCATGAATAGATCGGGCTAGCCAGCGGCGAGCACCTCGCGGTAGACGGCCAGGGTCTCGTCGACCATTCGATCGAGCGCGAAGCGCTCACGCACGCTGCGTGCTGCAGCCTCACCGAAACGCCTGCGCAGGTCGGCGTCGCCTGCCAGACGCACGAATCCGGCCGTGAGGGCGGCCACGTCCGCAGGCGGCACCAGCAGGCCGGTTTGCCCGGGGGTCACGACCTCCGGCACGGCCGATACATCACTCGCGAGCACGGGCAGGCGCGTCGCCATGGCCTCCAGGAAGACCAGGCCGAGCCCCTCCCAGAGGGAGCTCATGACGAAGCACTGGCTGGCCGCCAGCAGCGCCGGTACGTCTCGCCGGATGCCCGCGAACACCACGTCGCCGCTCTCGATCAGGCCCAGCTCGCTGGCCACCACCTCCGCACGCTGACGTCCATCACCGAAGGGGTCGTCGCCGACGAGCAAGAGGCGCAAACGCTCTCCGCCCGCGGCCGCCCGGGCGTCACCGAAGGCGCGGATCAACACCTCGTGGGCTTTCTGGGGCGCGAAGCGTGCCACGCAGATGAAGACCACGTCCTGGGAGCCGAAGCCAAAGCTCAGCCTCAGCTCGTCGAGCTCGGCCGGAGGCATGTTGGTGGCCTGTTCGAAGGGCGCCGGGTCGAGCCCGTAGTAGATGCGGGTGATGCACTCGGGCTTCAGGCGACCGTACTCCTGAACGAAGCGGCCCACGTGATCGGAGAGCACGATGGTGCGTCGCGCGACCGCACCGAGGCAGCCGTGCACGTGGCCCACGAGGGAGCGCTTGAGCACCTGTTCGTCGTTGTGCTTGCTCGCGATGAGGCCCTTGCGCTTGCCGAAGAGTAGCGCGCACAGGGCGGCCAGCATATCCGCCTTGAGCAGGTGGGAATGCACCAGGTCGGCCCATGCGAAATGCTCGCGCAGGCGCCACGGAGTCGCCGGGGAGGCGCCGACGGCAGCGACCCAGCTGGCACCCGCCGCGCGGAAGTCCTCGCACAGGCGGCCTCCACCCTTCAGGTACGCGACGCGCACCTCGTGTCCGCGCGCGCATTGACCGCGCACCTGCGCCAGGAGATGCATCTCGGCACCGCCCACATCCAGGGTCGTGATGATGTGCAGGAGCTTCAACTGGCCACCCGGGCCCCGAGGGCCTCGTCGTACACGGTGCTGAGGCCCTGCACCATGCGCTCGATGCTGTAGTCGTCGACGACCCGTGACCGTCCCGAGTTCCCGAGCACGCGCCGTTCGTCTGCGCTGAGCGCGCACATGCGCGCCAGGGCTGCGTGCAGCGGTTCGAGCGCGATGCCGTCTGCGAGAACCCCGCTCTCCCCATCGACGACCAGCTCACGCGCACCGTCCACAGGGGTCGCGACCACCGGAAGGCCGCTGGCCATGGCCTCGAGCACGACGTACGGCATTCCCTCCCAGCGCGACGGCAGCAGCAGGAAGTCGAGCGCCGCAAGTATTGCAGGCACGTCGCGCCGCGCACCCAGGAAGCGCACGCGCTCCGCCACGCCGCGCGCGATCGCCAGGGCCTTCAGCTGGGCACTCTCACCGGGTCCGACGATGAGCAGTTGCAGGGACTCGCAACCGGGGCGCGCGAGGCACTCCAGGGCCAGGTCCTGGCCCTTCGCGGCGTAGAGCAGGCCGATGACCGCGGCGATGGGCGCGGACGGGTCCAGATCGAGGGAGGAGAGGTCGCAGGCTGCCACGTTTTCGAACTGCGCGCTGCGCACGCCGTTCTTGACGACCCGGATGCGTTCCGGCGCCACTACACCGGAGCGGGCGAAGGTCTCGGCCTCGCTCTCGCTGACCGCGATGACCCGCTCCGTATAATGCGACAGGCGCGTCTCCACCTGCCGAAAAAGCGCGCGTTTAGCGCGTCCGAAGAGCGCCTCGAACAGGAATGCGAAGGTGTGCGGCGTGTGCACGCGCAGGCCTATGCCTGAGCGCACGGACGCGATCCGGCCCAGCACTCCAGCCTTCGAGCTATGGGTGTGCACCACGTCGGGCCGCAGGGACCTCAGCAGACCCATCAGGCTGCGCGCATCACGCCAGTCGGCGCGCGGTGAGATCTCGCGCACCATGGGCAGGCGCGTGACGCCGACGCCCTCTGCTTCGAGCGCATCCAGGTCCGCCGGGAAGTCCGGGTCACGGCTGGTGGCCACAGCCACGTGCACATCAAGTCCGAGCTCGCGCTGGCCGCGCGCGACGTCGACCAGGTGACGGCGCGTGCCACCGATGGTGGCCTCCATCACGTGCAGAACCCGCACCTCAGTAAGCGCCCGTTCCCTTGATCACCGCGAAGCCGGTCAAGGCGATGATGACCAGGTCCAGCAGCACGGATTGGTTCTCGATGTAATAGAGGTCGTAGTCGAGGTAGTCGTGGATGGCGCTGGTGCGCGCATAGGAGATCTGCCACAGACCCGTCACCCCCGGCTTGGCGCGCAAACGCTCGCGGTCCAGGGGCCCGTAGGTATCCACGATGAACGGCATCTCGGGCCTCGGCCCGACCACGCTCATCTCGCCGCTCAGGACGTTCAGAAAGTTCGGCAGCTCATCGAGGCTATAACGCCGCAGGAAGCGACCGACGCGGGTCACGCGCGGATCGTTGTCATCCGATGGGGCCGGCGCATCGCTGCAATCGACCGAGTGCATCGTTCTGAACTTGACCATCTCGAACGGCTTCCCATCCTGGCCTATCCGGGTCTGGCGGAACAGGGCCGGGCCAGGGGATTCGCGCCGGATCAGGATGCTCGACACCAGGAAGAACATGCCGCCCAGGGTGAGCGTCACCAGGGCGATCGCTATGTCGAGGCCGCGCTTCACGAAGGCCGAGACCAGGCTCACACGCCGCTCGGGCCGCGCGATCAGGGGGATCGAGTCCAGGTTCTCGATGCGCACCTTGTAGGACATCAGGTGGTAGAAGCGTGGCACGACGTGGTACGCGACGCCGATGCGCTCCAGGCGCGCCACGATGGCCATGACCGTCTCCTCATTCTCCTCGGGCAGGGCCACAAAGACGTCGCCGACCTTGTACTGGCCGAGCAGGCGCTCGAGGTCCTCGTAGGCTCCGATGACCCTGGAGCGCTCGATCATCGAGCCCACCTTCGAGGAGTCGCGCTCCACGAAGCCCACAAAGTTCAGCCCGAGAGTCGGCACCAGAAGGAACTTCCGTTGCAGGCGGCGGGCGGTCTCGCCCGTGCCTACGATTAGCACGTTGCGGTTGCCGATCCCGCGCCGGTGCAGCTCCTGGATCAGCTTGAAGGAAACGAAGCGGCTGATGGTGGTGAAGACCAGGATCAGGGCGAAGGCGAATACCAGCGTGATGCGCGAGTACTGGCTAGGGTTGACCTCCAGGTCGATCGCGCGGTGCAGCGGCACCAGGTAGTTGTAGAGCGCTCCGGAGCCGACGGCTTCCTGGGTCGTGCCGCGCAGGAAGACGATCAGTGCGTGCACCACGAAGAAGGCCGAGACGCTGCTCTTGGAGACGGCCTTGAACTCCTCGACGTTGAGCAGGCTCTTGATCGGGCTGTACATCCCGAACCAGTGAAAGCACACCAGGCAGATGGCCGCCGTGATCGAGAAGATCTCCCGGTACGTGATCAGGGCCGTGGCGGTCTCGATGGGCGCGAGCCCCTCGCGCCACCACCAGGCGGTCAGGCAAGCAACGACGACCACCGCCAGGTCCACCAGGACCTGGACGGAGAGCACCAACGGCTCGAAGTTGCGCCGGACAAACGTTCCGAGAACTGTCATTCAATAGCGACGGCCTGCCTGCGGTAGGCCGTCCGTGGGTCAGATTCAATCGATAGCACCGGACCCACTGCCTGCCGCCAGCTGTGGCTTGCGTACGCACGGGGGAGGGCCGGAGGACAGTTCATCGTAGCGTTGTTTGTCAGCGACGCGCAGCGCCATCAGCGGAGAGGCTGCGCAGGGCCGTTGGGGTGCCCTCTGGGGGCCTGGGGAGGCCTGGGGCGGGGATCGGGGGGACCGAGAGGATATCGGCAAGTGATGGGCCCGGAGTGGGCAGCATTCCGTGGAAGCTCGCCGGAACCGCACAACTCCCCCATTATGCCCGCGCCGACGATCGGCCACAGCCTCGGAAAATCCTTCCACGCCCGCGAGCCGCGAGCCTCACGATCTGCGCTACCGCAAGCTTCCGGGCAGTCGGGGGCTGGAGGCCACGGCGAGGCTCGCTATCCTGTTTGCGTGGAAAGCTCTCCCTGCAAAGTCTGTATCACCGGCGCCACCGGGTTCATCGGCCGCTACTTCCTGCACGCGATGCTCGCCGACGGGCACGAGGTGCGTGTGCTGGCCCGTCCCGGACGCGAGAGCGCTGTCGACATCCCGGCCGGGCTGGAGGACCGGGTCGAGATCCACACGGGCGACCTCACGGACTCGACCTCGATCCACGGCTTCCTTGCCGGCGCGCGTTATCTGATCCACCTGGCCAGCGCCCACGACCACTTCTCACATGAGGTGATGCAGCAGGTCAACGTCCAGGGCACCGAGGCGTTGATCGCGGACGCGAAGAAGAACGCGACCAAGGATTTCCAGTTCATCATCATCTCCTCGGCAGTGATCGGCGTTCCGGTCTACAGCTATTACCGCGACTCCAAGCGCGTTCAGGAGAAGATCGTGCGCGGCTCCGGTCTGCCCTGGGCCTCGTTCCGGCCGACCCTGGTCTACGGCGTCGGCGACTACCGTCACACGGCTCCCTTCCTGCGCAAGTGCGGCGAGCAGAAGGGCACCTACTGGGTCTTCCACGAAGGCCTCTCGAAGATCAACCCGGTGCACGTGGACGATCTGATCGACGTGGTACGCCGCTTCTTCCAGTACGACCGTGCTCTGGACGTGGACTGCATCTACGAGATCGCCGGTCCGGAGGGCATCGCCTTCAATGACTTCATCGACGTCACCAGGGCGGCCACCGGCGGCAAGGTCAAGCGACGCAATATCCCTCGCCGCTGGGTCGAGCGCGCGATCCTGCTCAAGGGCATCTTCAAGGACGTGACCAAGGAGCGCCGTGGTGCGGGCTACTTCTCCCTGCACCACGACCACAACATCACCGCCGCCAGGGAGGAGCTCGGCTGGGATCCGCGCACCTACCCGGAGGGACTGAAGGAGATCACCCAGACCGACTGGTGGCGCAGCGAAGGGCCTCCGGCCGTTTCCTGAGCTCCAGGACCAGGGGGTTACTCCTCGCTGGCACGCAGCGTGGCCAGTACCGACAGGTCCTCGATCGTGCTGGTGTCGCCGGCGGTCTCGATCCCCGCTGCGATGTCGCGCAGCAGCCGGCGCATGATCTTTCCGCTGCGGGTCTTCGGGAGCGCATCCGTGAAGCGAATCTCGGCCGGCCGCGCAAGCTTCCCGATCTCGCGCGCGACATGCGCGGCAAGATCCGCCTTGAGGTCCGCGTCGGGCTCGACACCGGCACCCGGCGTCACGAAGGCGCAGATGGCCTGCCCCGTGACCTCGTCCGGGCGCCCGACGACGGCCGCCTCGACCACCTTCTCGTGGCTGACGAGGGCGCTCTCGACCTCCATGGTGGACAGCCGGTGGCCGCTGACGTTGATCACATCGTCCACGCGCCCCAGGACCCAGATGTAGCCGTCCTCGTCCTTGCGTGCGCCATCGCCGGCGAAGTAGAGGCCCGGGAAGCGCGACCAGTAGGTCTCCTTGAAGCGCTCCGGGTCGCCCCAGATGCCGCGCAGCATCGAGGGCCACGGCTTGCGCAACGCGAGGTATCCGCCCTGGTTCGGGCCGAGCTCCTGCCCGCTCTCGTCGAGGATGACCGGGTCCACTCCGAAGAACGGACGGGTGGCGCAGCCCGGCTTCGTGGCGGTCACGCCGGGCAGGGGCGTGAGCATGATGGCGCCGGTCTCCGTCTGCCACCAGGTGTCCACGATCGGGCAGCGCTGCTTACCGACCACCTCGTGGTACCACATCCATGCTTCCGGATTGATCGACTCCCCCACCGTTCCCAGCAGGCGCAAGCTCGACAGGTCGTGGCGCTCGACGTGCTCGCGCCCCCAGCGCATGAACGTTCGGATGGCCGTCGGAGCGGTGTAGAAGACCGTCACGCCGTGCCGCTCGCAGATGTCCCAGAAGCGTCCCTCGTCGGGCTCACTGGGCGCACCCTCGTACATGACCACCGTTGCCCCGTTCGCGAGCGGGCCGTAGAGGATGTAGCTGTGACCCGTGATCCAGCCCACGTCCGCCGTGCACCAGTAGACGTCCTCGTCCTGTAGATCGAAGACCAGGCGGCTGGTGAGGTAGGTGCCCACCATGTAGCCGCCCGTCGTGTGCACGATGCCCTTGGGCTTACCGGTCGAACCGGAGGTGTACAGCAGGAAGAGCACATCCTCCGCGTCCATCGGTTCGGGCTCGCATTCCGCGTCCACGTCGGCGAGTGCGTCCTCGTACCAGATGTCGCGGCCGTCGCGCCATTCGACCTCGTTCTCCGTGCGCCGCACGACGATGACCGTGTGCACGAAGTCCTTGTCCTCGATGGCCGCATCGACCTCGCGCTTCAGGGGCAGCACCTTGCCGCGCCGGAACCCACCGTCCGCCGTGATCACGGCTGTGCAGTGTCCGTCGTCGATCCTGTCCGACAGGGCCTGGGCGCTGAAGCCCCCGAAGATGACCGAGTGGATCGCACCGATGCGGGCACAGGCCAGCACCGCCATGGCCAGCTCCGGGACCATGGGCATGTAGATCGCGACACGGTCCCCCTTCTTGACGCCGCGCTGTTTCAGGGCGTTCGCGAGCAGGCAAACCTCCACATGCAGCTCGGTGTAGGTGATCGTGCGGATATCCCCCGGTTCGCCCTCCCACACGATGGCGCGCTTGCCCGAGCGCAGGGTGTCCAGATGCTGGTCGATGCAGACCGCGCTGGCGTTGAGCTTGCCCCCCGTGAACCACTTCGCGACGGGCGCTTCGCTCCAGTCGAGCACCTTCTTGAAGGGCTCGATCCACGGGATCTCCTTGCCCACGCGGCCCCAGAACTCCTCCGGCTTGTCGATCGACGCGCGGTACATGCGCTGGTAGGTGTCCTCATCCGCTATGCGCGCGTGCTCCTGGAAGTCCGCGGGCGGCGGGAAGCTACGGTTCTCGGAAAGGACGTTCTCGATTTCGCTCATTGGGGGCTCCGGGCTCGTTGGGTGCGGGAGCGTGATCTTGCGACAACCGCAAGCGTGGATCGAGCATCCCGGGCCCCCTCGATTGCTTTTTGCTGGCCCGGTTCGCGGTCTGCCAGGACCCGACCTGGCACGCTCTCCAGAATTATTGCTATTTCCTGCCCCGGCGCGGCAGCGCATTGCGGACTTGGCGGCGTGGAAACAAACAGGATTCAAACCGAGCACCTCCCCCAGCAGGCCCCGCAACCCGGAGCCGCGCTGGTGGTCGCCCGCTGGAACTCATGGGTCCAGGTTTATTTCCCCGATGAGGACGTCAAGGAGTGGGTCAACCTCCAGGACGTCCCCTTCGAGCCCGCTTCTCCCCCGGAAGCGACTGCCGGCGGGTTCCCCCTCTCCTGACCCCGCCGCGCACTTCAGAGAGATCACGCCCCCCGGTCCATTCGGCCCGGGGGGCGTGCTTTTTTGAAGCTCAGGCGCGGCGCTTGAAAAGGGTCAAGTAGCGCGCGACGCGGCTGACCAGCCGGGCCGGGCTGCGGAACTCCCGTAGCAGCCGCTTGGGACGCCGGTAGAAACGCCGGTAGGCCTCTCGGATCTTGGCCTCGATCTGCTCGGCGGTCATGTGCTCGTTGCCCTCGAGCGCCTGGAAGCCGGTCATCGTCGCGTAGTCGAACTCGCGCGTACCGCGCAGCATCTGGTACAGGGGCGTGCCCGGGTAGGCCGTCACCGCACAGAACTGGACCTGGTCCGGATCGAGGCTGTCGACCAGGTCGATGGTCTCGTCCACCATCGCGGGGGTCTCCTCCGGGAAACCGATCATGCAGAAGGCGCGCGTCTCGATGCCCACGTCGCGACAGGCGCGGAACACCTCGTGCGCGGCGTCCAGGTCCTTGAGTTTGTTACCGCAGTGCTTCTTCTGGATCTCCTGGTTGCCCGACTCGACGCCCAGCGAGATGTGCGTGCAGCCGGCCGCGGCCATCTTCACGAGCAAGGGGCGGTCGAGGGTCTTGACCGCCGTCTCACACTGCCACTCCAGGTCGAGGCGCTGCTCGATGATGCCGTCACAGATCGCGTGCACACGGTCCTTACGGGTCGTGAAGATCGGATCACGAAAGACCACGTAGCGCAGGCCATGGCGCCTGTGCAGGTCGACCAGCTCCTCGACCACGTGCTCCGGCGAGCGGAACCTGAAACGCAGCCCCTGGGCCAGGGTGTAGCCGCAGAAGGAGCAGTCGAGCGGGCAGCCGCGGGACGACTTCACGGTCGTGACCGGCCCATCGAGGCCGGGAAAGTGATAGACGCTGTTGTCGAGCAGGTGCCGCGCCGGAATCGGCAGGGCATCCAGGTCGTCGATCTTCGCGCGCTCGGCCTCGTGCACGATCTCGCCGTCGGCACGCTGCCAGGTGGTGCCGGCGATGCCCTCGAGGGCTCCACCCTCGGCCACCCTGGCTGCGATCTCGCGCACGGTCTCCTCGGGCTCGCCACGGACGACGACATCGACCGAGTCCTCGGCAAAGATCTCCCCCGGTGTGTAGGTCACCTGGCTACCGAGGATCGCGACCGCGATCTTGAGCTCGTGCTTGAGGCGCCGCGCCAGCGCCAGGTCCTGATCCAGCGAGGTGCTCGAGGAGTCCAGGCAGACCAGCGCAGGCGCCAGATCGCGCACGGAATCGAAGGCCGCATCCGGGCCCAGGTTCAGAGCATCGGAGTCGTGGATGGCGACCTCGTGGCCCTCGCGCTCGAGCAGGGACGCCACGTGCGCCAGCTCGATCGGCGGATAGAGCAGCTCCGGATTGACGGCCATGCCGAAGCCCCCCATCAGCCCGCGGCTGACGCGGAACTCAGGTGGACTGGGTGGGTTGACGAGAACTACCTTCACGTACCTAGAATGATCGGCCATCGCCCGCGTTCGCGCGAGCCCTCTACGGAAAAACCCCGCCTAGGGCCCGCGGGTCAGCCCTTGCGCAGCTCCGCATCCAGGGCCTGAAGCTGCCGCTCGAGCCTGGAGAGGAACTTCTGCCCGTCCTGGTCCGTGAGCGTCTTTTGCTCCGACTGCAGCAACACGTGGTAGGCCAGGGACTTCTTGCCCGTGCCCAGACTGTCGCTGCGGTAGAGGTCAAACAGCTCGATTTCGGCGACGGCGCCCTTGCCCGCCTTGCGGATGGCCTCCACCACCTCGCCCGCCGGGCGCGTGTCCGCGAGCAACACCGCCACGTCGACCTTGATGCCCGGGAAGCGCGGAATCGGCCGGTAGCCGCCCTCCGAGCCGGGCGCGTCGATCAAGCGGTCGATCGAGATCTCGGCCACGGCCACGTCGCTGGCCAGCTCACCCGTGAGTCCAAGGCGGCGCGCCAGACCGGGCTCCAGCTCGGCCAGGATGACGGCCGGCTCGTCGAGTCCGGCAAAGTGTGCCGCGAGGTGCTTGTGCGGATGGGCCCAGGTCGGGACGGAGTCGAGCTCGCCCCAGCAATGGGGTGCCAGGCCAAGGGAGCCCAGAAGGTCGTCGAGCACGCCCTGCATGTGACCGAAACGTGCGGCGTCGAAAGGGGCCTTCTTGCCCGCGGGCGGCGTGGCCCAGGCCAGGGCAACCTGGTGCACCTGGTGCGGCTCGCCGCGTTCGTTGGCCTGCTCGGGCTGATAGCCCTTGCCAACCTCGAACAGGCGCACGTCGCCGTAGCGGCGGCGGTTGTTCTCGAGCAACGAGACCACGCTCGGAAGAACGGAACGCCGCATGCGGCCCTCGCCTTCGGAGACGGGATTCACGAGGCCCACATGGGGCTGCTTGCCCAACCCGAACAGCTCGATAAGGCGATCGCTGTGGAAGGAGTAGGTCAGCACCTCGTGGAAGCGCGCCGCACCGGCCAGGCGATCCTGGATGCGTTTGACCATCTCGCGCCGAGCATCCCGCGGGGGCGGCGTGATCGCGCCGTGCAGCGACTGCTCAGGTATGCGGTCGTAGCGATAGATGCGCCCCACTTCCTCGATCAGGTCTTCCTCGATCGTGATGTCCTTCGTGGCGCGCCAGGCGGGCACCTGCACCGCGAAGCTCTCGCCCTGCGCGGCGACCTCGAAACCCAGGCGCGTCAGGATCGACTGGATCTCCCCGTCGCTGACGTCCGCTCCCAGCAGCGCGCGTGCACGCGCAGGCCGCAGCTGGATCGACAGGGAAGGGTCCTGCCAGTCGCCCGTGTCCGTGGGCGTCGACGGGAAGCTCACATCCGGCTGCAGCGCTTGCAGCTGGGCGGCAAAGGAGGTCATGGCCTCGAGCGGTAGGTTCGGGTCGAGACTCTTCTCGAAGCGCGCGGAAGCGTCCGTGCGCAGACCGAGTCGCATGGCCGTGCGCCGCACGACGACCGGGGCGAAGTTTGCGACCTCGAGCAGTAGCCCGCTGCTGTCGTCGGTGACCTTGGAACCTTCCTCGCCCATAACACCCGCCAGGGCCACGGGCTTGTCGCCCGAGCAGATCAGCAGGTCGGACTCCTGAAGCTTGCGCTGCTCGCCGTCGAGGGTAGTGAGGGTCTCTGCGTCACGCGCATGGCGCACCGAGATACCCTCGGACGACAGGCTGCCCCGATCGAAGACATGCGTGGGCTGCCCAAGGTCGAGCATGACGAAGTTCGACAGGTCGACGAGCTGGTCCATGGGCCGCTGACCGACGGCCAGCAGCAGAAAGCGCAGCCACACCGGAGACGGCAGCACCTTGGCGCCCTCGATCTCGAGCGCCATGTAGCGCGGACAATCGGGCGTGTCGATGCGGACGGGGTAGCTGGAACCTGAACCTGTCGCCAGGACCGGCAGGTCGAGCGGTCGCAGGTCGCGCTTCAGGATGGCCGCGATCTCACGCGCCAGTCCGCGGTGGCCCCAGCAGTCCGGGCGGTGGGTCAGGGACTTGTTGTCGATCTCGAGCACCCAGTCGTCGAGGCCCAGGGCCGCGGCGACGGGCTGGCCGATCTCGCAGGATTCCGGCAGGACCCAGATTCCCGAGTGGTCCTCGCCCAGCTCGAGCTCGCGCTCGGAACAGATCATCCCGCGCGACTCGACGCCGCGGATCTTGGACTTCTTGATCTTCAGGTCGCCCGGCAAGCGCGTCCCCACGGTGGCCACGGCCACGCGCTGGCCCGCACCGACGTTGGGTGCGCCGCAGACGATCTGCAGGCGCTCCGCGTCCTCGTTGCCATCGACGCGCACCGTGCATATGCCCAGCTTGTCCGCGTCCGGGTGCTTCACGCGCGTCTCCACGAGCCCCACGCGCACAGCCGAGAGGTGCGGCGCGAAGGGCTCGATGCCCTCGACCTCGGCGGTCGAGAGCGTGAGCAGCTCCGCCAGATCTTCCGGGGAGACGCCCGTCAGGTCGACGTGTCGAGCGAGCCATCGATAGGAAACCAGCATCAGAACTGCTCCATGAAACGCAGGTCACCGCCCATGAAATGGCGGATGTCGTCGATGCCATACTCCAGCATCACGAGGCGATCGAGGCCGAAGCCGAAAGCGAACCCCGAGTACTTGTCCGGGTCAATGTTGCCCGCGCGCAGGACGTTGGGGTGCACGATGCCGCACCCGCAGAACTCGACCCAGGTCGTCTTGCTGCAGACGCGGCAGCCGTCCTTGCAGAACGGACAGCGCACGTCGAGCTCGAAGCCGGGCTCGACGAATGGGAAGTAGCCCGGGCGCAGGCGCACCTCGAGTTCACGCTGGAAGCGCTCGCGCAGAAAGGTCTTGAGGGTTCCCACCAGGTGGCCGACGTGGATGCCCTCGTCGACGACCAGGCCCTCGACCTGGTGGAAGGTGTGCTCGTGGGTCGCATCCTGGTCCTCGTGCCGGAAGACGCGGCCCGGGGCGATGGCGCGAATCGGAGGAGTGAGCCGCTCCATGGCGCGGATCTGGACAGGCGAGGTGTGGGTACGCAGCAGCAGATCCGCGGCCCCGGAACACCAGAAGGTGTCGTACTCCTCACGCGCCGGGTGGTCGGGAGGGAAGTTCAGGGCCTCGAAGTTGTAGTGGTCGAGCTCGACCTCGGGACCGTCCAGCACGCGGTAGCCCATGGAGCAGAAGACATCCTCGACGTTGCGAATCATCTGCGTGATCGGGTGCAGCGACCCACGCTGGGGCTTGTTGGCGGGCAGGGTGGCGTCGAAATCACCGCCCTCGCGCTCCGCCGCCAGGGAGCTCGCGTCGAGATCTGCGCTGCGGGCGGCGATGGCCTCGAGCACCTGCTTCTTGAGAATGTTGGCGTTCTTGCCGGCCGCGGGCCGCTCCTCCGGCGGCAAGCTCGGAATCGAGGCCAGCATCGTCGCGGTCAGGCCGTCCTTGCCAACGTAGCTGCGTTCGATAGTCCGCAGCGCCTCGGCATCCGCGCAGGCACCGATCTCTTGTCTCGCCCGGGCCAGGATCGTCTCAGGGGTTTCGGACACGTGCTCCTCCGCTGACCAGCTACACCAGGTGTTCGTGAAAAAAGGCGCGGGCTGCGGATTCCATCTGAATCCGTGCCCGCGCCCTGTGAGAGCTTCCGCTCTGATATGCGATCAGACGAGTGCGCCGCGTGCCTCGTCGACGAGAACGTCGAAGGCCGCGGGATCGTGGATCGCGAGCTCGGAAAGCTGTTTACGGTTCAGATCGATGCCAGCGCGCTTGAGGCCGGACATGAAGAGCGAGTAGCGCATACCGCGCATGCGGGAGGCCGCGTTGATGCGGACGATCCACAGGCGACGGAACTGACGCTTGCGCTGACGCCGGTCGCGGTAGGCAAAGGCCCATGAGCGCATGAGCGTCTCGCGCACGGTGCGCCAGAGCTTGGAGCGACCACCGCGGTAGCCCTTGGCCTGGTTGAACAGGCGGACCTTTTTCTGACGACGGGGTGCGCCGTAGGTTACGCGTACCATTCAGCCACCTCCCAACATGCGCTTGATCAGCTTGGCCCACGTGCCATCGGTAACGATCTTCTGTCGCAACCTGCGGCGCGCCGAGCCGTTCTTGGGCGCGTGCTGGTGACCGCGTCCGGGCCGGCTGCACTTCAGCTTGCCCTTCTTGGTCAACCGAAAGCGCTTCTTGATAGCGCCCTTTGATTTCATCTTCGGCATGGAGACTTCCTCGTTTCCCGAGAGCCATTCGAGCGGCTCCCAACCACGATACCCCGTTCACTGATCATGCCAGATCGTTCCCGGGGGCCCGGAAACCACGACGGTACCCGGAGCTTGGAGAGCGCTAGGGTAGCGAGCGCCACGGGCCAGGCAAGGGGTCAGGCCCAAGCTTCCGAGGCATTCCCGCAGTTTTCCCCCAGTTTACTTGTCGGCCATGTCCTCTTACTTGTCGGCCATGTCCTCGAATTCGAGGTCGTTCTTGGGGTCTGCAGGCTTGAACTTGAACACGAAGGGCTTTCCAGGGCCCTTCTGGGGCACCTTGCCCCCGGTCTTACCCTCTTCCCCGGGCTTCTGGCCCTCGGTGGGACGCGGATCCTCGCCCTCGCGGGACTCTTTATCAGCACTCATGCGGTCACCTCCTCAGGACTCTGGCTGCCGATCGGGCCAAACAGGCCCGCGCCCGCCATCTCGCTCAGGCAGGCACGCGCTTCCTTGTGGTTGGGCTGGGGGAAGATCTCGACCACGCCCTCCATGGTCCGGGACCCGTCGCAACGCTCGAGCAGCGTCCAGGCCTCGGGCGACAGGCAGCGGATGTCGGCACTGCGCGGATCGTAGACCAGGACCGCGTCGCAGATTTCGAGCGGCTTGAGCTCCCGGTCGAAGCGCTGGCGGTCCTCGTCCGAGATCAGGTCGGACTGGAAGCGCGGACGCAGGGTGCGGTTGTCGACCTCGCGCAGCCTGTCGTCCAGGTCATTGCGGTCGAAGGCCAGGGGCAGCACGCGCAGATCCTCCCGCAGCTGCAGGCGCTTGCTGTCCGGAAGGTTCGTCACCGGGGCGCGCGTCGTGCGGTCGAGCACCTGCTCCTTGAGATTGTCCCAGCCACCGAACTTCGTGAGGTACAGGAAGTAGTGCCCCTTCAGCTCGTGGTAGAGCATGTTGGTGTTCTGGAACACCGGGAAGTCCGTGCGCAGGGCCTGGGTGAACTCAAAATACATGTCGCGCGCCTCGCGCCGTGACATGCCACGATCGGCCTTGAAGTCGTAGTAGACCTGCAGGTCCGCCTCGGGATCGGGGTAGACCTCGGTGATGGCGAATTCCTCTCGACGGCGGTAGATCTCGGAGGACTCGTCCAGGTAGAAGACGCGCACGCTGACTTCCTGGATCCACTGCCGGTTGTCGAGGATCGTCTGCAGGGTCTGGCGTGCCTCCTCACGGGTCTCGGTCGGGAAACCGACCATGGCGTAGAGCGTCACGGAGATACCGGCCTCGTGCACACGCTGGATGATGTCCATGCTCTGCTTCGGGTCGATGCCCTTGCACATGGCCTCGAGCACACGTTCCGAGGCGCTCTCGTACCCGAAGGCGATCCGGCGACAGCCGGATTCGTACAGATCGCGGCAGACCTCCTCGGTGAAGACCTCGTGCTCGAGGCGTGCGTCGCACCACCAGCGCACGTCGAGCCCGCGCTCGAGGATCTTCTTCGGCAGGGCGCGCGCCATGTTGGGCGGCAGGTCCTCGATCGCCAGGTAGAAATGCCGTGCACCGTGCTTGGCCTGCAGCTTGGCCATGTCATCGACGGTGTCGTCCAGGCTCCGGCCGCGGTAACCCGGCCCGATGACCGTGTAGAGGGTGCAGAAGACGCACTTGCCCCAGTAACAGCCTCGGGTGGCGGCCAGGGGCAGCATCAGTTCGGGTGAGAAGTACTTGTCGAGGGGGAAACCCTCAAAGTCAGGGGTCGGGAGATCGTGGATGTTGAGCGGTTCCGCGTGCGGATTGAACTGCACTTCGCCGCCCTCTGCGCGCCAGATCAGGTTGGGGATGTGGGTCAGGTCGGTCAGTCCCTCGTCCACGGCACGCACGACGCCCAGCAGCGGCCCCTCGCCTTCGAGCATCGCGAAGCTGTCGATCACGTCCCAGATCTCGTCGCGCCCGGCGAGCTTCTTACCGACGTAGGCCAGCAGTCCCCCGCCCATGGTGATGTGACACTCGGGCTTCCACTCCTTGATCAGCCGCGCCAGGGTGAAGGACGGAATGGCCTGGCTCCCGAACGTGAGCGAGATCCCGATCAGGTCCGGATCGAGCTCCCGGATACGGGGTATCACGCACTCGCGATAGAAGTCGATGAAGGGGTTCTCCTTCTCGTCGTGGATCGCCTCGAGGATGGAGCTGGTGCTCTCGACCGGGTAGCGCATGACGAACCCGTGTGAACTGAGCTTCGTCGGCGCATATTCGGCCGAGAAGAGCCGCAAGGCCTGTTCGATCGTGCGCCCCGCCCACAGGTAGCGCTCGTGGTCGTAGAACTCGTCCTCGTTGCGCATCACGTACTTGGCCTGATCGATATTCTCGATCACCGACTCGGCCGTTAGCTCGATCTCGGACAGCGCCTGGTAGCGCTCCATCTCGGAGAAGTTCAGGCGCTCGCGCCCGTTCAGGGTCGCGAAGCTCTCGCGCTCACGCACCCTGTCGAGGCTGCGTTGCAGTCGCTCGCGGGACAGGAACGTGTCGAAGGCCTGCATGCTCAGGTCCATCTGAGTGACGTCTTCGTAGCCATTCTGCTTCAGCCAGGCCGTCAGGGACGGCAGGCTTAGATAGGGCTGGGTGAAGTGTCCCTGCGGAGGAAAGAGGAGGAGCGTTTTCATCGTGGTTCGGATTCGGTGATGACGAGGGTCGCGTTCAGCTGCGGCGAAAGGACGACCTGCTCGTGGCCACTGGGCCAGCGGATTTCCACCCGGTCGACCGCGGGGGCGGGGCCCAAGCCTACGAACAGTTCCGGAGCATGTGAGGAATAAAGGCCGTTGGAGAAGCGCACCTCGTCGGTCCAGGTGCGATCTCCAGCGATGACGCGTACGCGCGCCCCGAGACCGTCGCGATTGCTGAGCGTGCCGACAGTCCGGATGCGCAGCCAGTTGCCGCGCGACGGTGTGCGGTTCTCGAGCAGGCGCGGGCGCTGATCGAGATCGACGATCAAGGCGTCGAGATCCCCGTCCTGGTCGGC
Source organism: Planctomycetota bacterium (assembly GCA_047618565.1). Classification (GTDB taxonomy): domain Bacteria; phylum Planctomycetota; class UBA1135; order UBA1135; genus JBLHKW01. The sequence goes on along the minus strand of JBLHKW010000006.1, from coordinate 29,761 downwards.
GTCCGCGAAGGCCACGCCGCGCGCCGAACGCAACAGGTCGAGACCCTGGCCCGCGGGCGCTCTTTGGACGAAACTCTGCCGGCCGGCGCCATCGCGCTGCCCCTCGAAGAACTGCGAGCGCTGCGCCCAGGCGTGCATGCCGATCTGTTCCGCCTGGGGCATCACGTGGCCGTTGGCGATCAAGAGGTCCAGGTCGCCGTCGCAGTCCGCATCGAAAAAGCCCCCGCCCCAACCGAGGTGATCGATGCTCGGCGCGGCGAGACCGAAGGCGCTGGCGCGATCCTGAAAATGGCCGTGGCCGTCGTTGATGTGCAGGCTGTTGGCCTCGAAGTCGAAGTTCGTGCGCAGGACGTCCATGTCCCCGTCCGCGTCGACGTCCGCCACGAAGAGACCCATGGCTGCCGTGGCCTGGCCGTCGGCGTTCAGGGCGAAGCCGCGTTGCATGCCCTGTTCCTCGAAGGTTCCGTGGCCATCGTTGTGAAACAGGTTGCAGGGTTGCAGGTCGTTCGCAACCAGGATGTCCTGCCAGCCGTCGCCGTCGACATCCGAGAACACGACCGCGTAAGAGCAGAGGCCCGCGTCGAGCTCCAGGCCCAGGTCGGCGCTGGCCTCGCGAAAGTGCGCGCTGCCGTCGTTCAGAAAGAAGCGGTCCGGGGCGCCGCGGTTGAAGCCCTGGCCGTTCTCCTGCTCCGGGCCCCAGCCGATCTCGACGCCTTCCAGCACCGCGCGCCGGCCGCCGTCGGGCGGGCTCTCCAGATCGAAGAGGCAGTAGTTGGCCACGTAGAGGTCGAGGTCTCCGTCATTGTCCACATCGCCGAAGGCAGCACCCGCGCCCCAGAGTTCGTTAACGAGCCCGACCGCGCGCGAACACTCGACGAAATGGCCCCCGTCGTTGCGGAAGAAGAGATCGTCGCCAAAGCACGCCAGGTACAGGTCGGGGTCCCCGTCGCCGTCGACATCCCCCACCGCGCTGGCATTGATCCACGCGGCGACATCCAGCCCGGCGGACCGGCTGACATCCTCGAAGCGCATGCCGCCCTTGTTCTCGTACAGACGCGCACCACCGGCAGCGAGGTCGACCTCGAGCCGTGCGCCGTCATCGATGTAGCGCATGCCTGCGCCATTGGCCAGGAACAGGTCCAGGTCACCATCGCCATCGTGGTCCAGCCACGCAGCCCCGCATCCGTTGCCCTCGGGGATGTACCAGCGCCGCGCGTCACCGGAGGCGTTGACCATGTCCAGGCCCGCGGCCTCGGCCACGTCGACGAAGACGAAGCGCTCGGAGCCTTCGGTCTCAGCACTCTCGGTGTCCGCCTGTGCGGGCTCCACGGCGGGCTGGCAGGCGGCGACCAGGATCCCGAGCGCCCCACAGAGGAAACCGTCGAGTCTCAGGAGGCGATGGGCGCTTGCAGCATGCATGCGCGCAGACTAGCAGACCGCTCACGTGGGGTGGAGTGCCGAGTTGCCCCGAAGCGTGGGGCCACGGCGCTCACCCGCGCAGGTCGACCACCTCGAAGCCCTCGCTGACGTTGTACATCAGCATTTCCGTGCGCTCCCCCGCGTGGCTCCGGATGAGTTCGATCATCCACTCCTGTTCGCCGGGCCAGGGGTAGGCGTAGACAAGGTCGAAATCCGCGATGTCCAGGCCGAGCTCCTCGTACCCGTCGGCGCCCTCCGTCACGGTCAGGAAATCCCCGTCGAGCAGCTCGATCTCGTCGCGAAAGTCGGGTGGGACGAAGCTGCCCTCCACGAAGGTCGCATTCGAATCGAAACGCTGCGCCAGGTCCTGCGCAAGCTCGACCAGTTCTGGCTCGATCTCGACACCGTAGGCGTCGAAGCCCATCAGGTCCGCAAGGATCGTGATCACGCCCGCGCCGGAGCCCAGCTCCAGGAAGGAGTGCGCTCGGGATTTCAATCCACGCAGGGCCTCGTGGGCCAGAGCTCCGTCGGCCGGGATAAACCTGTGGAAACGTCCCTCTGCGGAGGCGGAGAAGTCGCGCCACGCCTCGGCTCCCAGGCGCAGCACGCCGTCGAGCATCTCGGGGGTCAGGCGACCGGATCCGGGCTGCACTGTCGAACCGTCATCCATGGCGCCAGGATACCCTACGGTGATCGCAGCGACGTCCGCTGCCTGCTACCCTGGTCCGGTGGAGCGTGACGAATCCAGGGAATCGGCGACAGGTGGCCGGCCCAGAGCGACGCGACGTAGCAACGCGGCGCTCGCCACGTTACTGCTGGCGATCGCCGGCTGTGGCGAAGCGGTCGAGCCCGCGTCCGTGGACGACATCGACGGGTTCTGGTTCGACATCACGGACTACGGCGCCTGGCGCGCGCCGACCGAGGAGCAGAGTGCGGCCATCCGTCAGCTGGAGGCGCTCGGCTACGCCGACGGCTACGAGGCGGGCCCGCAGCTCACTGGAGTGCTCCAGCACGCGGCCGACGCATGCGAGCCTGGGCTCAACCTGTGGAGCTCGGGCCACGCGCCCGAAGCCTTCCTGATGAAGATGGACGGCGAGATCGTCCACACCTGGCGACATGCCTACGGTTCCCTGCCTGGCGCCGGGGCGATGGAACACCATTCGCAAAACGCGTGGCGCCGCGTGCGCCTGCTCCCCGGGGGCGACCTGCTCGCGATCCACGAGGGCCTCGGGTTGCTCAAGCTGGATCGCGAGTCGAACCTGCAGTGGTACTTCCCGGGCCACGCCCACCACGATCTTGACCTGCGTGCGGACGGACGGATCCTGGTGCTCACGCGTGCCGCGCGCATGATGCCCGGACTCCATCCGACCGAGCCCATCTTCGAGGACTCGATCACGACTCTCGATGCGGATGGGAATGTCCTCGAACAGGTCTCGTTACTCGCATGCCTGCGCGATTCGAGCTACTCGAACGCCCTGCGCAGCGCCTCCACCGACGGGGGCGACATCCTGCACACCAACTCGATCGACATTCTGGACGCCCAGGAAGCGCGCGCCCATCCGAGATTCGAACCCGGGCACGTACTTGTCTGCTTCCGTGACCTGGATGCGATCGCCACGGTCGATCTGGAGCGCCGGACCGTGGTCTGGATGAGCTCCGGAGACTGGATCGCTCCGCATGACGTGAGCGCGCTTGGCCCGGGTGCGCTGCTGATCTTCGACAACATGGGAAACGAGACGTTCTCGAAGGTGCTGGAGTTCGACCCGCAGACCGGCAGCGAACTCTGGAGCCATCGCGGTTCCCCGGCGCAGGCCTTCTTCTCCATCTTTTGCGGCACGGCAGCTCGCCTACCCGGGGGGAACACCCTGATCACGGAGTCCTGCCGGGGCCGGGTACTGGAGGTCGACGCACAGGGAGCCGTGGCGTGGGAGTACGCGAGCCCCTACCGCGCCGGAGATCGACAGCAGTTCGTGGCGGCACTCTACGAGATGGTGCGCCTGCCCGCGGACACGTCACTCGAGTGGTTGGAGCATTGAGACTCGCTGCACTGATCCTCCTGGGCGCGCTGCTGGTCCTGCTGGCCCTCGTGGATCTGGCCGGGCAGGTCCCTGGCAATGCGGACGACGCGTTCATCCTGCTCGTCTACGCGCGCCATTTTGCGGAGAGCGGCAGCCTGTATTACAACGCGGCCGAGGGCGCCCTGGACGGGTTCTCGAGCTTGCTCGATGTGATCGTCAAGGGCCTCACGATACGCCTGTCCGCGGGCGATCCCATCGCCGCGAACTTCTGGGTGAGCACGGGCGCGCTTGCGATGACCGTCGCTGCTGGAGTCCTGCTCGCGAGCAGGATCGCCGGCCAGCGCGCCTGGTTGGTCGGCCTGGGCGCCCTCTCGCTGACCCTCGCCCCGGGCCTGGCGGAGGGAACGTCCTACATGCTGGAGACGTCCCTGTTCAGCCTCTTGCTGATCGGTGCCCTCGCCTGCTGCGTGTCCGAACGCGCGTCCATGGGGCCTCTACTGGCCCTGGCCCTGGGCCTCGTGCTGGTGCGACCGGAGGGCACGCCCATTGCGCTGTTGCTCGTGACCGTCGCTGCCCTGGATCGCGGCGCCAGTTCTCGCGCGGGCGGCCTCTGGATCGCAGCCGGCTTCGCGCTCCTTGTCGGCCTGTACTACGCCTGGCGCATCTGGCTGTTCGGGCACTGGGCGCCCAACTCGTATTACGCCAAGACCTCCGCCAGCCGCTCCAACGAGCTGCAGGACGGCTGGAGCTACATCGTCGCCCACGGCGGCACGCTGGCGGGCGCGGTGTTGACGGCAGCGGTGGTCTTCGCGCCACTCGTGCTGCTGTGCAAGGGCTGGTCCAAGCCATACGCCCGCCGACGCTACGCCCTGTTCAGTGGCAGTGCATCACTCACGCTGCTCGGGCTGCTCTTCTCCGGTGGCGACTGCTATGCGGGCGCGCGCTTCCTGATGCCGTCCCTGATGATCGGCATCGTCGCCCTGCTCTTCGCCAGCGCCAACCTCCAGGGTGCCACGCGCGGGTTGCTCACGGGCATCCTGGTGCTCGCTTCCGGTGCGGGCTTGCGCAGTGCACTCCAGGACGCGGGCCCCAAGCTGGCGAGCCTCGGGCATGGAGCCGTCACGCGTTCCCATTTTGCGTGTAGCGATCAGATCAGCGCGCGCCTCGCGGCAGCCAGCGCCGGAGCACGCGTGGCCCAGATTCATTTTCAGCGCTACAAGTACTTCGAGGACCAGGCCCAGGTGTTCGACCTCACGGGCATCAACCAGCGCGATGTCGCGCACCTGCCGGTCGAAGGCCCTGTGACCTTTGGCAAGGACGGACTCGACCTCGCCCTTGCAGAGCAGGTCGAGGTCCTGCACCTGGATTACCGCTGGACTCATGCGTCCCCGATGGTGCGCCACACGACGGCGGCGCTGCTCGCCAGCCCGCAGCTGCGCGAACGCTTCGCCGTGCTGGTCAATGACGAGCAGGCGGCGCTGCTCGAAGCGAGCTATCTGACCGCGAGCCTGGTCGGCGTGTGCGGGTCCCAGTGCCTCAACGTGTTCGTGCGACCTGAGTGGACCGATAGCTTCCGCAACGCGGGATTCCTGGTCCAGGGCGACTGAGCGCCGGGCGAGCCTGGACATCCGCACTCGCCCGACTTACATTGCTCGAACGTTCGCACGCGCGAGCGTCTTCGACATCGCAACGGTCGGCCGATGCCCGGCGCGCCCCTCCAGGGGTGGGCAATCGGCCGCTTGAGGGGACTGACTTGAAGTACGTATTCGGGCTTTGGGCCTTCGTATTCGCGTGCGTGGGCAATGCCACGGCCGCTGACCTGGACATCGATGGCCGCGCGACCCTGCGCGTGCAACCGGGCCTGGTCACGGACCTCATCACCGGGTCCAGCACACCCAGCGCGCATCCGATCGCGGAGGCCTTCCGCCAGAGTGACCGGGGCGAGATCATCGCCGTGGAGCCGGGGGTGTACGGCGGCTTCCTGCTGGGCCTCAACAACCCCCACCGTGATGACGTCGTGTCCTTCGGGGTCCAGGGCGTGGTGCTGCGGGCGCGCGTGCCCGGCACGGTCACGATCGAGACCCAGGGCAGCGATACGATCCTGATCCAGCAGCCCCAGAACTCGGAGCCGTTTCGCGACATCGCCTTCGTCGATCTGACGATCCGAACCGGCGACGCGGCCGCGGTGCGCTTCGGTCAAGGCGGGCCCTACTGGGGCTTTCACTTCCATCGTGTGCAGATAACGGGCGCCGGACGGAACGCGCTCTGGGGCGTGCGTATCTACTCGGGCGGAGACATCCTCTTCGATGAATGCCTGATCGAGGATATCCCCCTCGAGCACGGAATCTACGCCTCGAACAACGTGGGTGCCTTCACGGTCAAGGACAGCACGATCCGCAACGTGGGGCGCGCGGCGATCCAGTTCCGTGAGGTGAGCACGAGCGAGGTGCCTGGTATCGGTCCCAGCCGCGGGCGGACGCGGATCCTGAACAACACTTTCGTCAACACCGGGAAGAACGACGGAGCCAGCGCCTTGACCCTGCGCGGCACCCACCTCGTGCAGGTGATCGGCAACACCTTCATGAACGGCTTCGGACCGGACGCGCACTCACGCGGTGCCGTGGTCGCGTCGGGCGCTCCGCTCTACGGCAAGCCCTTCGCCAACCATTGCCTGCTCATGCTGCGTAACCAGATTCTGTATCGCAATCCGGATCGCGCGCTGGTGGCCATCAGCAGCACCGGGCGGGTGATGCTGCGCGCGAACACTCTCGCCACGGACACGGTCATCCATCCGGCGCTCGATCTGAGCGTACCCGGCGCTGGCCCGCTCAATGGGCGCCTGGCCATGCTCCGGAACAGCTTCGGGCGTGGCGCCATGCAGGCCCACATCAAGGTGCGGCGCTTCGGGAACACGCTGCTGACGCCGGCCGAGATCGCCGCGCTGGCGCCGAACGATGGCTTCAGCTGGCGTTGCGCGGACTGACGCGTGCGGGCGCCTCAGTCCGTGAAGGTAACGCCCAGCCCATCGCTCAGGTTCGAAGTCTGGGAGTCGCGGTACCAGAGCTGGAAGTTCCAGCTGGCCCCGGGCAGCACCAAGCTGCTCGCCTGAGTCGCAGCCGTCGTGTCCAGCTGGCGGTTTACGACGCCTGCCGAGCTGGTCTGCACCAGCGGTGGCAACCGGTAGACGGCACCACCCACGCAACGAAAGCCTGACCCGAGCGGGGCCTGGGGCCGGGTGACGCCTTGCAAGAACAGGCCGGTGACCCCGGGCGGAGCACCCTGTACCTCGAGCGTGAACTGGTTGTCGGCAACGCTGATGTTGCCGCCAAAACCAATGTGAGCACCCGCACCTGCAGAGTTCGGTGCGGCCACGCAATAACTCTCGAAAGCATCGTCGTCGAGCCGCTGGATCTCGAGGCCCGAGAGCTTGGGCCGATCGACGCTCGCGATGAAATCCAGATCCAGCATCCCGTCGGTCACCGGCATGTCGAAGGAATGCACCACCGCCGTCGCGGCACCGACGGTGCCACTGATGTCGTAGTCGTCGAGCACGAGAGTCTCCTCCAGGACAACATCGAACACGCGCAGGGCGCTTCCCGCCGGTCCCCCACCCGGAACGCCCCAGTAGATCTCTGCAAAGTGCAGGCGCACCCGATAGAGACCCGCCGGCACGGGAATGCGGTAGCCAAAACGGGTCGGGTGCTCATTGTTCCCGGTGCGTTCGGTCAGATAAAGCTCGTCGTTGTCCGTTCCCGCGATCGTGGCCAGCGCCGTGTTTGTGTAGGGCTGCCCATCCATCGCGCCCATGTCGACGCACCACTCCTCCTGGCTTCCGGGCGCCAGAAGCGCTCCGCCCCCGGCGTTGAAGCGCAGCATTTCGCCGAAGCGGGCGGACTGCAGGCGGGTGTAGCTCGCGGCCTGGGGAGCAAACGGGCCGAGGCCTCCAGCGGAGACGAACAGCTCGGCCCCCTGGACACATGCCACGGGAGCCAGCAAGCCAACAGGCAGGGGTGGCAGTGCTGTCCACGTGTCCTCTACAGGGTCGTACTCCGTGATGTCGGGCAATGCGATGGCGCCCATGCCGTTCGCTCGACCGCCCACGACCAGCAGACGAGCGCCAGTGCTGAGGGTGCCGGGCTCCATGTGGGAGCGGCCAAACGGCAGCGGCGCCACCTCGCTCCAGGTGTCGCCAAGGGGGTCGTAGGCATGCACGTGGGCCTGGTCTATCGGGTCGATGTCGTGCCCGAACTGACCGCCGATCACGTAGGCCTTTCCGGCCAGAGCGGCCGAGCCGAAGTGGTTACGGGGAATCGGCAACGGGGCTGCGAGAGTCCAGCCGCCCGGATTGTCGAGATCGAGCACGAAGTGCTCGCCCAGGCTCGTCTCCTTGTCAGAACTGACGCCGCCAAAAAAATGGAGCTGGCGCTCGAGGCGCACGAGTCCGCCGCTTCCTCGGGGAGCGGGCAGTGCCGGGCCCGATGACCAGGTGTCCGTGACCGTGTCGTACTTGAAGACGCTCGCGACCACGGCGCCCGGGTGGTTGCCGCTGAATCCGCCGGCGATCCAGACCGTCTGGCTGTCCAGAGCCAGGCCAGCGTGGGTTACCGCGACCGGCATGTCCGCGCGCCGCGTCCAGCTGTCCGTGGCCGGATCGTAGGCGTGCACCTGCGGCGTGGCGTGCAAGGCCTGGTCGTAGAAGCCTCCGAAGACGAACACCCGTCCGTCCACAGCGACCGACGGACCTTCCACGCGGGGCAGCGGGCAGGGCGCCCGATCCTCCCAGATGCAACCGTCGAGGGCTGCTACGCTCGCCGCAAGCGCGAGTGTTACGGCAGCAGAAAGGGCGAGGCGATAAATGTCCAGGCGCATGCGAACTCCCCAGGTGCGATATCTTGATCGTGGAGTGATCTCCAAATCTACCCTGATCAACAGCCTCCTGGCCGCGTCGGGGTCCCCTAGGTGCGAGACGAGGCCCATACGAGGCCCCGCAGCGGTGCACGCGCCGTGCAATCGGTCAGGAAGCGCTGTCGGCGGGCGGCTTCGGCTCGACCTTGCGCTTGACCGCTTCGGGCAGGTGCGCCAGCAGCATGGTCATGCGCCGTCCCATCATCTTGGGGTGCATCTCGACCTTGGCGATGTCGGACAGCGCGTCGGACACCTTGCGCATCACCTCGAATCCGTGCTCCGGGTGTGCCATCTGGCGCCCGCGGAAAATGCAGACTACCTGCACCTTGTGGCCCTGGCCCAGGAAACGGCGACCGTTCTCAAGGCGATAGGACAGGTCGTGGTCGTCGATGGCGGGACGCACGCGCAGTTCCTTCAGAAGCGAGACGTGCTTCGCGCCGCCCTTCTTGTCCTTCTTCCGCTGCTGATACTTGAACTTGCCATAGTCCATGATCCGGCAGACGGGCGGGCGTGCCTGGGGCGAGACCTCGACCAGGTCCTGGCCGACATCGTCGGCCATGCGGCGCGCCTCCTTCGTGTTGACGATGCCTACCTGCTCGCCGTCTTGATCGATCAGTCGGACCTCGGGTACCCGGATCCGATGGTTGATGCGAAAGTCTTGAACTGCCACTTATCTCCTTGGTTGTCGGAATGAGAGGGCGCGCGTCCGGTGTCTGGCGGATGCGCCCCGTTGATCGAGTACTGAGGATAGGCCCCTGGCACGGAATCCGCCACTTCGGGCCAGCTGGAGCCCCGGGCGGTCTACCTTTCCCGTAGGAACGCCCAAACGGTCCATTTCGAGCGAGGTTCCCGTCAAATGGCCCATCAGGAGGTCGGTGAGGCGTCCGGGGCTGCCGGCGGAGCCAGGCTCGAAACGTGCACTTCCGCAAGCTGAGCCGCTTCAATTACAGAGGGCGCTCCGCACATCAGGTCCGCCGCCGAGGTGGTTTTGGGGAAGGCCACCACGTCGCGGATCGAGTCGAGACCACAGTTGAGCGCCACGATCCGATCGAGTCCCAGGGCAAAGCCGGCGTGCGGCGGAGCTCCGTGGGCGAGTGCCGTCAGGAGGAAGCCGAACTTGGCTTGCTGCTCCTCGGGCGAGATGCCGAGCAGGTCGAACACCTTCTGCTGCACGTCCGAGCGATGGATCCGCACGGAGCCAGAGCCGAGTTCCCAGCCATTGAGGACCAGGTCGTAGGCGCGGCTGAGCATGCTCGCGGGGTCGCCGCTCAGTTCCCAGTTGTCCGGCGCGGTGAACGGGTGGTGCGGGGAATCCCAACGTCCCTCTTCCTCGTTGCGTTCGAACATCGGAAAGTCGGTCACCCAGAGGAAGTTGCGCTGCTCCGGATCGGCCAGCTCGCGCGCCCGCCCAAGGTGCAGACGCAGCTCGCCCAGGACGCGCCAGACGACAGCCTCGTCGTCGGCCATGAACAGACACAGGTCGCCATCGCTGGCGCCCACACACTGCATCAACTCACCCGCGGCCGCGTCGGCGGTGAAACGCGCGAGCGGTCCCGCGCCTCCGTCGGCGTTGGCCTTCCACCAGGCCAAACCTTTCGCTCCGTATTCCTTGGCGACACCCTCGAGTGCCGTGATCTGCTTGCGACTCATCTCCGCCCCATCGGGCAGGACGAGCCCCATCACCCGGCCGCCGCGCTCGAGCGCGCCGGTGAAGACCTGGAACGCACACGTCTTGGCCCACTCCGCGATATCGCACAGCTCCATGCCGAAGCGCGTGTCCGGCTTGTCGCTGCCGAAACGCTCCATGGCGCTCTTCCAGTCAAGGCGCGGGAAGGGAGTCGGGAGCTCGACGCCGAGTGCAGTCTTGTAGGTATCAGCGAGCACGCCCTCCCAGATCGCGAAAACGTCCTCTTCGTCGACGAAGGACATCTCCATGTCGAGCTGCGTGAACTCGGGCTGCCGATCCGCACGCAGGTCCTCGTCGCGGAAGCAGCGCGCGACCTGGAAGTAGCGGTCCATACCCGAGACCATCAGGATCTGTTTGAAGATCTGCGGCGACTGGGGCAGCGCGTAGAACTTGCCCGCGTGGACCCGTGAAGGAACCAGGTAGTCGCGCGCGCCCTCAGGCGTGGCGCGCGTCAGGATCGGCGTTTCGATGTCCAGGAAGTCGCGCTCCAGGAAAGCCTGGCGCATGGCTCCGATGAACTTCGAGCGCTGGATCAGCCGCTCCTGCATCGGCCTCCGGCGCAGGTCGAGGAAGCGGTAGCGCAGGCGCAGCTCGATGGCCGTGTCCAGGTCATCGAGGATCTCGAAGGGCGGCAGCTTGGCGCTCGAAAGCACCTCGACGTGCTCGACCCTAAGCTCGACCTCGCCGGTCGCACGATCAGGATTCACGTTGGTGCGTGCGATCAATTCGCCCGATACAGCGAGGACATCCTCGGGGCTCAGGTGCAGGTCGCCCGCCACCGTCTCGTCCAGCACGACCTGGGTGATGCCGTAGCGGTCACGCAGGTCGACGAAGTAGATCGAGCCGAGGTTGCGGCGCGCATCCACCCAGCCGTTCAGGGTCACCGGCTGACCGATGTCGCTCTTGCGCAGCTCCCCACACGTGTGGGTCCGGCGCCACCGGTGGTCAGCACCTGCGGGCATGGCTAGCGCCGCGCCATCGACAGGCGCATCAGTGCGCGTTGCAGAGCAGCACGGGCCCGGAATGCATCCACCTGGGCTGCGCCCGCAATGGTGAACATCTCGTGCAGGCGTTCCTTCGCCCGCTCGGAGGCACGTTGCGCCCGATCGACGTCGATCTCGGTCGGTGATTCGGAGGCCTCAGTGACGATCCGCACCGTGTTGCTGCGCACCTCCGCAAAGCCGCCGGCCACGAACATCTGCTGGCGCTTCCCCGACTCTTCGTAGCTCAATTCGCCGGGTCCTAGGGCAGCGACCAGCGCCGCGTGCCCAGGAAGAACGCCCACGGATCCATCGATTCCGGGGAAGCGTACCGAGTCCGTCGGAACGTCCAGGACGATCCGCTCAGGGGTGATGACGCGCAGGGTCAGGGAGCCAGTCATCGCGCCCTAGCCCTCTTTCTCGGTCATCTTGAGGCCCTTTGCGATGGCGGAATCGCCGCCCGCAACCATGTAGAACGCATCCTCGGGAAGGTCGTCGTGATCGCCCGCGAGGATCTCCTTGAAGGCCCGCACCGTATCTTCACGGGGGACGAACACGCCGGGCATGCCAGTGAACTGCTCGGCCACGAAGAAGGGCTGCGACAGGAACTTCTGAATACGACGTGCGCGGTGCACGACCAGCTTGTCCGCGTCCGAGAGTTCCTCGACGCCGAGGATCGCGATGATGTCCTTGAGGTCCGCGTAGCGCTGGAGCATTTGCTGCACTTCACGGGCGACCGTGTAGTGCTCCTCGCCGACCACGTTCGGGTCGAGCATGCGCGAGGTCGACTTGAGCGGGTCGACCGCGGGGTAGATGCCGAGTTCGGAGATCGAGCGATCCAGGATGATGGTCGAGTCCAGGTGCGCGAAGGTGGCCACCGGCGCGGGGTCGGTGATGTCGTCCGCGGGCACGTAGACGGCCTGCATGGAGGTCACCGAGCCGCGGCTGGTCGAGGTGATGCGCTCCTGCAGCGCACCCATCTCGGAGGCCATGGTCGGCTGGTAACCCACAGCGGAGGGCATGCGGCCGAGGAGTGCGGACACCTCGGAACCGGCCTGCACGAAGCGGAAGATGTTGTCCACGAAGAGCAGCACGTCCTGGCCCAGTTCATCGCGGAAGTACTCGGCCATGGTCAGGCCGGAGAGCGCCACGCGCAGACGGGATCCGGGCGGCTCGTTCATCTGGCCGAAGACCAGCACGGCGTTGTCGAGCACGCTCTGGGTGGTGCCCTCGGGTGTGGTGTACTGCGCCTCGCTCATCTCGAGCCAGAGGTCGTTGCCCTCGCGGGTTCGCTCTCCGACGCCGCAGAACACGCTGAATCCACCCTTCTCGACCGCTGTAATCCGGATCAGCTCCTGGATCAGCACGGTCTTGCCGACGCCGGCACCACCGAAGAGGCCGATCTTGCCGCCCTTCGCGAATGGGCACAGCAGGTCGACGACCTTGATGCCCGTCTCAAAGACCTCGGAGATGGGCTGCTGCTCGGAGAACGGGGGCGCGGGCCGGTGGATCGGCCAGGTCGTGCCCTCGTCCATCTTGCCCTTGGTCAGCTCGTCCAGGGGACGCCCGAGCAGGTTGAAGATGCGGCCCTTGGTGTGCTCGCCGACGGGCACCATGATCGGGTTGCCCGTGTCACTGCAGTCCATACCACGTCGACAACCGTCGGTGGTCGACATTGCGACGCAGCGCACGACGTCATTGCCGAGGTGCTGCGCGACTTCGAGCACGAGGTCGATGTCACGGCTGCTGTCGATGACCGACAGAGCGTTGTAAATCGGCGGCAACTGTCCCGCCGGGAAGCGCACATCGACGACGGGGCCGAAGATCTGGGTGATTGTTCCTAGTTTGCTCATTGGGATGGCGTGTCGGGCTCGGTTACTTGACTGCTTCTGCGCCGCCGACGATGTCCAGCAGCTCTTTGGTGATGTTCTCTTGGCGCTTGCGGTTGTAGACACCGCGCAAGAGCTTCTGCATGTCGTTCGCCGCTTCGGTGGCGTTCTTCATGGCGAAGCGCTTGCTCGCGTACTCAGAGGTGAGGGATTCGAGCAGCGCGTTGTAGACGCGCGTCTCGAGATAGCGCGGCACGAGCTCGTCAAAGATCGTGGCCGCATCGGGCTCGAGGATGACGTCCCCATCGGACGCCGCCGGGCCGTTCTCGTCACTGGCCAGTGCATCGGCCAGGACCGGCAGGAACGGCGCGACGGACGGGACGTACTTGACCATCGACTCGAAGGCCGTAGCCAGAAGGCAGACCTCGGAGTAGGCCCCGGTCAGGAACTCGCGCTGTAGCAATCGGGCGGTGACGGCGGCCATCCGGAAGTCCATGGACTCCAGCGGTGGGTCGGTCAGGTAGCTCTGGATCACGAGCCCGCGCTTCTTCAGGTAGGTCGCGCCCTTCACTCCGTAGACGAAGAAGCGCACCTTGCTCTCGTCCCGCTGCGCGAGCCACTGCTCGAGTTCGCGGAAGACATTGGAGTTGTAGGCACCGCACAGGCCGCGGTCCGAGGTCACAAGCAACACCAAGGTGAGGTCACCGGCGCCCTTTTGGAACAGCGGTCGATCGGCAACCTCGCCGCCGAGCACGGCAGTCAAGCGGGCCACGAGGCCTGCGATCTCCTCGGCGTAGGGACGCGACGAGACGGCGCGGTCCTGGAACCGACGCAGCTTGGTCGTCGCGACCATCTCCATGGCGCGCGTGATCTGCTTGATATTGCCTACGGATTCGATCCGTACGCGTAGCTCCTTGACGCTGACCATCGGGGTCAGGCCTCGATATTCATCTGGGCTTTTACCGCAGCAGCGGCATCGGCCAGGGTTTTCTTGGTCTCGTCCGTGAGGTCTTTTTTGGCGCTCACGACGTCGTCCATGATCGTGTCATGTGTGTCGTGGACGTAGTCCAGGAAGGCCTTCTCGAACTCGAGGATGCGATCCACCGGAATGTCGTCGAGCAAGCCCGCACCACCCAGGTAGATCACCATGACCTGATCGGCCACGTGCACCGGTGCGTACTGGGGCTGCTTCAGCAGCTCGACCAGGCGCTCCCCACGGGCCAGCTTGGCCTGGGTGGCCGCGTCCAGGTCCGAACCGAACTGAGCGAAGGCCGCCAGCTCGCGGTACTGGGCCAGGTCGAGGCGCAGACTACCGGCGTTCTTCTTCATGGGCGGGATCTGGGCCGCGCCACCGACGCGCGAGACCGAGATGCCTGCGTTCACGGCCGGTCGGATACCGGCGTTGAACAGGCTGCCCTCGAGGAAGATCTGACCGTCGGTGATCGAGATCACGTTGGTCGGAATGTAGGCCGCAACATCGCCCTCCTGGGTCTCCACGACGGGCAGTGCCGTCAGCGAACCACCGCCTTTGAGGAAGCGCGGGTTGATCTTGGGGGCGTCATCCGAGAGCTTGGCCGCGCGCTCGAGCAGGCGGCTGTGCAGGTTGAACACGTCGCCCGGGAAGGCCTCGCGGCCCGGCGGACGGCGCAGGAGCAACATCACCTGGCGGTAGGCCAGTGCCTGCTTGTAGATGTCGTCGTACATGATGACGACGTGGCGACCCTCGTCGCGATAGCGCTCGCCCATGGCACAGCCGGCGTAGGCCGAGAGGTACTGCATGGAAGCTTCGTCGATGGCCGAGGCCAGGACGACGATCGTGTACTTCATCGCGCCGGACGCTTCCAGGCGACGCACGATCTCGACCACGTTCGACTGCTTCTGGGCGATGGCGACGTAGATGCAGATGACCTGCTCCGGGTTATCCGGATCGCCGCCACCCGTCGTCTTCTGCGACAGGATGGTATCGATCAGGAGCGCCGTCTTGCCGGTCTGGCGGTCGCCGATGATCAGCTCGCGCTGGCCACGGCCGATCGGGATCATGGCGTCGATCGCCTTGATGCCGGTCTGCAGGGGCTCGGTCACGGGCTGGCGCTCCACGACGGACGGCGCGTCCTGCTCGATCGGTCGCAGGTCGTCGTCCGTGGTCCCCAGCGGGCCGTTGCCGTCTACCGGAACACCGAGCGCGTTCACGACGCGGCCGAGCAGCTTCGGCCCGGTCGGCACCGAGATGATGCGCCCCGTACCGGTCACGTTGTCGCCTTCCTTCACCTGGGTGGCATCGCCGAGCAGCACGCAGCCGACGTTGTCCTCCTCGAGGTTCAGCGCCACGCCGCGCACACCGCCCGGGAATTCGAGCAGTTCGTTCATCATGCAGTTGTCCAGGCCGTAGACACGCGCCACTCCGTCACCGACGGATAGCACTGTCCCGACGCTCTGCATGCTGCTGTCGCCCCCGTAGGACTCGATCTCTTTTTCAAGGATCGAGGTCACCTCTGCGGGCCGAAGGTCCATGTCACTCATGAGATTGTTCCGTCTAACTGGTCCGGCGGTTCAGGCCGGGGTCGGTAGTTCCGCTTCCATCATCTTGCGGCGCAGACCCTGCAGGCGGCCCTGAACCGAGTAGTCGATCATCTTCGCGTCGACGAAGACCCGCACACCGCCAACCAGCTCAGGATTGAGTCGGTTCTCGAGCAGGACTTCCTTGGCGAGCCGCGTTCCGAGCGAACGGGCCAGCTCTGCGATCTCCGCGTCCGGCAGCGGGCGCACAGATTCAACCACGCCTTCCACAGCGCCACGCTCCGCAAGCTGGCGGCGCTTGAACGCGACGCCCGCCTGCCTCAGGACACCCACACGACCGCGATCGAGCAGTAGCTGCACGAACTTCATCGTTAGCGGGTGGAAGTCCTTCAGCAGGGGCTGAAGCTTATTGCGCTTGTCCGCGGTGCTGGCCGTGCCTCCGAAGAAGTAGGCCTGCACCTTCGCGCTGGCAAAAGCCTGATCGAGGGCGAGCACGTCGTGCTCGACCTCCGCCAGTGCGTTGCTGCGCTTCGCGAGGTTGAAGAAGGCTCCAACCCAGCGCGAGGTGACGGGATCGAGGTTCACGCCCCGCTCACCTTCAGGCTCTCGACAAGCTCCGTGGCGAGACGGCGATCGTCCTCACCATTCACCTGTCGCCCGAGCACCTGACCGGCCGCGTGCAGGCTGAGATCGACCACCTCGCTGCGAATCGCTGCGAGGGCCTTCTCCTGCTCTCCACGGATGGTCTTGCGCGCCGAATCGATCATCGCCTCGGACTCACGCTTGGCACTCTCGACGATGTCGCGCTCGCGGACCTCCGCACGCTCGCGCGCGGCTTCCAGAAGCTGAGCCGCCTCGGCACGGGATTCGCCCAGCGCAACCTCGACGGCAGCACGGGACTTCTCCGCTTCTTGGCTCGCACGTTCGGCTGCGGCGACGGCATCTGCCGCCTTCGAGTCACGCTCGGCGAGTGCCTCGACGATCTTCCCGAAGACGACCTTCCACATGAATGGAAGTGCGACGAGGAAGATGACGAGCGTCCACAGGAAGTTGCCAGCACCGCTCACGTCGAGGGGGTCGAAACCACCCTCGGCGACCAGCGCCAGTATTGCGAAGTTGGACATCATGAAAATTGCCTTCGGCCGGCCTTGGATCGACTCTGCACCACAGACCCCCGGAGTCTCCGGAGATGCGCGGCGGCGAGCCTACTTGAGGGCGATGAGAAGCGTGACGACGACGGCGAAGAGGCAGACACCCTCGATGAGCGCCGCGAGGATGATGCTGCCACCACGGATGTCAGCTGCAGCTTCGGGCTGGCGGGCGATGCCTTCGTTGGCCGCGGCACCGATCTTGCCGATGCCGATGCCAGCACCGATGGCGACGATTCCGGCGCCGACGCCGGCTCCGAGGTATGCAATGCCTTCGACGGCCGCGAGAATGGTGTTCATAGCTCTTTCTAGTCTTCTTGTACGGCCGTCAGTGTGAAGGCCGAGTGGTTTTAGGTTTCTGACGTTGGAAGGGGTCCGGACTGGCCCGGGGCTAGTGCTCGGGGTGCACGGCGGCGCCGACGAACAGCACCGTGAGCTGAGTGAATATGTAGGCCTGGAGCAGTGCGACGAAGGCCTCGATGATCATGATGAAGACCGCGAAGCCGACGGCGACCGGGGCGATTCCCCAGCCTGCTGCGCTCTGGTCCATGCCCGCGAAGAAGAAGATCAGGCCCATGAAGGAGAGCACCACCAGGTGTCCACCGGTCATGTTCGCGAAGAGACGAATCATCAGCGCGAAGGGCTTGACGACCAAGCCGAGGACCTCGACGAAGAACATCAGCGGCCAGAGCCACCAGGGCACGTGCGGCACGAGGTTCTTCCAGAAGGCCACCGGGCCCTGAGCTGCCATGCCACAGCCGACCATCGCCAGGAAGGTCAGCAGGGCGAGTGCGGCGGTCACGAAGATGCTGGCCGTCGCCGTGGCGCCCGTGGGAACCAGGCCGGACAGGTTCATGAAGAGGATGAAGAAGAAGATCGAGAGGAAATAGGGCAGGAAGCGCTGCGCGCGCTCTCTCCCCATCACCGGCTCGACCATCTCGTCGCGGATCCACATGCAGAATCCGGTCATGACACGGGTGACCGCGTCTCCTGATCCCGTGCGCAGGTAGCTGGAGACGCCCGAGAAGGCGATCACCATCATCAGCAGGGCTGCGATCTGGAAGATCTGCAGGTTGCTCATCACGAGCTGTGTGCCGTTGTCGGGGTTCCTGTCGCCGTCGAACAGCGCCATGGAATCCGGGAGCGTGATGGCGACCAGCGGGTGCTCGACCGTGGCGTGACCGTCGCCGGCGTCCTGGTGCTGGTGTCCGTCTTCGTCGTGACCGGAGCCTCGATGCTCGGCCGCGCCGTCGCCGTCCGCATCGGCGTGATCGGGCGCCGCAACGAGCGGTGCGGGCACAACGTGCATGTACAGCAGGTTGAACGGATCGGCGTTGGAGCCAGAGTGGTGCTCCGCAAACCTGGAACTCAGGAAGCACGCGCCTACGAGGACCGCGATGAGGCTCAGGATGCGTATCACAGTGCCGTCTCTCTTTTCATCTCACCGGCGTTGTCGAGGGAACCGGAAACCAGGGTCATGAATGCGCTGCAGGCGAATGCGACGAGGTAGCCGCGCCAATCGGCCAGCTCCGGCAGCGGGTCGATGTAGCGCAAGGCGAGCGCCCCGACAAGGGCGACCACCAGCTTCAACAAGAACCCCATCACCATGGCTGCCATCAGCTGGTCGGGCCGGACGCGCATCTTGTAGCGTTGCCAGGCCACGTTGAACAGCCCCAGGCCTGCGCCGGTTGCAAATCCGGTCCAGATCCCCGCAGCCACGAAGGCATCGAACCGGGAAGCTGCGAGGGTACACAGCGCCAGGCCGGCGAGTAGGGTCAGGTAAGTGCGGTTCATGTCTTGGGGGGCTGGACGGTGTCGTCCGGCTGCGATCGCTCCGTGGGTGAGACCCGCTTGATCATCGAGATGGTCCCACCTAAGAAGCCCAGGAGGACGCCCAGAATCAGGAACAGCGGAAGGGTGCCGAGCCGACGGTCGAGCCAGTGTCCGGCGAACGCCATCAAGACGATGGTGAGCGCGAACTGCATGCCGATGCCGCTCAGGCGACCGTACTCCTTGCCTTGAATCGCCAGCTCGCGGGCACGCGAGCTGCCGGCGTCCTTGCGGTCACTGTCGTTCGGGGCATTGGGGTTCATGTCGTTCTGGGCGCTCGTGCAGGCTTGGCGGAGCGACCGTGGCTAGACGCCCCTGCGCGATCCGAGGATCGAGGGTCTGGCCTCACTGGATTTCCAAAGTCTCTCAAAATCTCGCTGGAGGGTATGTCGGGCGACTTTTTCTCCGGCGCGGTTTTGGCGGGCCAATCTAAAGCGCGTGGGCAGCCCGTCAACCCGATCGGCCGGAAAACGGCGGATCCGGGCGGATTTCCAGGCCGGGAGTTCCGAAGGCACGGCTGACACATAAGGGAACAGCGTCTACACTGCCGGCCGAATTCACGGTGGAACGGACGGAACGGGTCACGGGGCACTCCCCCTACTCCAAAATCCAGCCGCCCATCCGAATAGTCACCCCCTCATGGCCTGCCTGGCACCGTTAGCCGACGGCCACTCCCCACCAGGATCCACCTCCAACCGGATCCACCAGAGGACCCCACTGTGGAACGTACCCTCGTGCTGCTCAAGCCCGATGCCGTGCAACGCGGCCTGATCGGCAACATCCTTTCCCGTTTCGAGAACAAGGGCCTGAAGCTGGTCGGGCTGAAGATGCGCATCTTCCCCAAGGACCACCTGCAGAAGCACTACGACGTGCACCGCGAGCGCCCCTTCTTCAACAGCCTGGTGGACTTCATGTCCTCCAGCCCCGTGGTCGCGATCGCCCTCGAGGGCAACAACGCGATCGCCGTGGCGCGCCAGCTGATCGGCCCCACAAACAGCGCCGAAGCCCCGGCCGGCACGATTCGCGGCGACCTCGGCATGTCCTTCTCCCACAACCTCGTGCACGGATCCGACGCCCCCGAGACGGCCGCGAGCGAGCTGGCCCTGTGGTTCGGCGATGCTGGCGAGCTGTCGGACTGGACGCCCTGCGGCGAGAACTGGGTCTACGACGCCGAAGAGGAGCTGGCCTGAGGCTCATCGCCCGGCACATCGGAGAGCTCGTCGCCGAGCTCAATCCGCTCCTATCGGGCGCACGCCTGAAGGACCTCGCCGGGCTACCACCGCGGGACCTGCTGCTCGTTCTCGACCCCCCATCACCGGGGGCGGGCGGGCCGCCGGTCCTGCGTGTGCGTCTCTCCGCCAATCCGGAGGCCGCGCGCCTGCACATGCAGCACGGCCGCGTCCATCGGCACGACGGGCCGCGGGGCCGTTTTTTCCAGCGCGCCGCGGAGGAGCTCGCCGGCGCCACCCTGCGCCGCCTCGAGCAGGTATGCGGTGATCGCATCGTTCTGGTCGAGTTCACGGACACGCCCAGCGGGGAGCGCCGGGCGCTACTGGGTGAGTTCGTCGGACGGCACGCCAATCTCCTCCTGCTGGGGCGCGAGGACCGCATCATGGAGGTGCTCGTCGCTCCGGGCGGCAAGGGCGCAGCGCGCCTGGCCGTGGGCGCGGTCTGGTCCGCGCCCGGTGGTTCCGGTGGCGCGCCGCTGCACCCGGATGTGGAGTCCCTCGCGGATTCCTGTGCCGCGGCAAAGATCGAGGGGCTGGCTCCCCTGTCGAGATGGGTCGAAGAGCAGCTCGAGCCGCTGGCCGAGGCGAACATGCTCGAAACCGTGCGCAAGCGCCTGCGTTCCAGGGTGAGTCGCAAGCTCTCGCGCGCCCGGTCGACGGTCAACGGGCTGGAGCGCCGCCGCCTGGCGGCTCACCAGTCGGACCGCACGCGTCAAGATGGGGAGCTGCTCAAGGCAGAACTCGGGCGCATGAAACGTGGCCAGACATCGGTCGTGGTTCAGGATTGGTTCAGCGACGGCCAGGAGCGCAAGATCGAGCTCGATCCGCGGCGCTCGCCGCAGGAGAACGTGGAGCGCCAGTTCGAGCGCTACCGCAAGCTCGAGCGGGCGCGCGCGACCCTGGACGAGGAGATCGAACGCGCGTCGGTCAAGCTCAAGGGCCTCGAGGAACTGGCCCTGCAGGCCGAGGATCCGGAGCTGGACCCGCGCACGGTCGACGCTCAGGCGGTCGAGCGCAAACTCCTCGACCCCGTCCAGCAGGCCGACCCGCGCAAGCGCAAGGTGGCTGCCCCGCGCCTGCCCTTCCGTACCTTCCGCGGCTGCAAGGGGGGCGAGATCCGGGTCGGGCGGACCGCCCGCGACAACGACACGCTGACCCTGCGGCATGCGCGCGGAAACGACCTCTGGCTGCACACCGCCGATGCGCCGGGCAGCCACGTGGTCCTGCGTCTCGAGCGCAAGCAGGAGCCGGAGACCGAGGAAATCCTGGACGCCGCGCACCTGGCCATCCATTTTTCCCCCCTGCGGGGTACCGACCGGGCCGATGTGCACGTGGTTCCGGTCAAACAGGTACACAAGCCGCGTGGAGCGAAACCCGGTCTGGTACACCTATCCGGGGGCAGGAACCTCCAGGTCCGCATGCAACCCGAACGCCTGGCGGGGTTATTGCGGACGGACCGCTAACAGCCCCGCCGAGCCCCTGCCCCGATCTCCTCATGTTCTCGATGCCCAATCCCGCCATTCGCTCCATCGCCGTCCTGGCTCTCTGCCTGGCCCAGGCCAGCTGCATCTTCGAGGGCGGGCCCGAGGGACCCAGCCAGGAGGAACGCGTGGAGCTGCATTACGAGAATGCCCTGCGTTTCCATGAAATGGGTGAGCTGGAGCGAGCGCTGGACCAGGCCCAGCGCGGCCTGGAGGCGGACCCGCGCGACCGCAGACTGCGCTTGCTCACCGCCATGATTCTGGTTCGCCGCGAGACCCGTGTCGACCTGGCGACCGCAGAGAGTCTGTTCCGCGGACTGCGCGGCGAGCAGGACTACCGCGTGGACCTCGGCCTGGCCACTTGCCTGGAGCGCAAGGGCCTGCTCTTCGACGAGGCCGCACGCGCAGGCAAGCCGAAGCACGCGGGCGAGGCCCAGAAGTCCTGGCGCGAGGCGGTCGAGCTGTACGAGAGGGTTCTGGCGGACCAGCGCGGGGACCGGGAGGCGCTGAACGGCCTGATGCGGACCCACGCGTTGCTCGGGCAGGACGCCCAGAGCTTTGAGGTTTCAGGACGGCTTATCGCGTCCGTGGGCCAGCACACGACCTTCTGGCAGGGGCAACTGACGGAGGACATCTCGGCCAGCAGGGAGGCTCAGATCCGCGGCTGGCTCGCGGGCAACACGCAGCTCGTCACCAAGACGCACCTGCACCGCGCCTCGATCCTGCGCCGCCTGGACCGGCAAGAAGAGGCCATCCAGGAGCTGCAGGCCGTGATCGAGCTCGATCCGGAGATACCAGAAGTGCACAGCAGGCTGGCGCAACAGCTGTTCGAGGTCGGCCGCTACGAGGAGGCGCGGCATGCTATCGACCGTTACCTGGCGCTCTCCGACGACGCCTTTGACGATCCCAATTACCAGCGCGCGTGGGACCTGCGCAACGATGCCGACGCAGCACTCCGGGAACGGGGCCGTCCCGCTCCACGCTGAACGCCGGTCACTCGCCGTCTGTCGCCGGGGGCGTGGGCTCGGACCGTTCGATCGGAGGCGCCGGCTCCACGGGCACGCCAGCCCGGTCGCCGCTGATCGTGGGCTTCCAGGTCAGCGTGTGCAGAGCACCGTCCCGCTCGACCGTGACGGTGATCGTGCCAGACGCCTCGCGCCCCTTGATGATGCGCGAGAGGTCGTCCCCGCACTCCAACGCGACGCTGTTCAGTTCGAGCAACAGGTCTCCGCGCTTCAACGCGATGACCTCCGCGATGGTGTCGTGCAGGACGCCTTCGACGAATAACCCGACCGGAGGCGCCTGGTCGCCCGCGCTCCCCACGTCGGAAGCCAGCTCGCGCATCCGGATGCCCAGAATGTCGGTCCGCAGCAGGCCGGCATCACCACTCCACAGGGCATCGAAGCTGAATTCCATCTGAGCACTCAGGTCTCCCACGAGCGCGTCCGCCTCTCCGGCTCCCGGCTCCGGAACGAGTCGGACGCTGGCCAGGTCCCGCGCGAGCTCGGGGTGCTGCTCCAGCAATTGCGCCAGGTCGGGGGCCTCGATGACCTCTGCACGCCCGCCCTCCTCGCTAGTATCGCGGACCTCGAGCCGGACCCCCGTGGGGCCCGTTTGGAGCCGCAGAATCCGGGAGCCAGATCGCCCGCTCCCGTCGCCCGGCAGAACGCCCCGCGGCTTGGCGACCATGATTCCCTGGGGCACTTCAGCAACGTGCACGCTGAGTCCGGTCATGAGGTCGCTGTAGCGCCTGGCGCCACGCCGGTTTCGGACCCTCATGGAGCGCGCCTCCCGCAGTCCCAGGCGCGCGGACCAGGCCAGCTCGACATCGCTGTCATCGTGCGCCCAGGCGAGGAGTAACTCCTCTACCAGGGGATCGCTCGCAGCGCGCTCGACAAGCTCCAGGTATGCCCCGAAGCGGTGGTCTAGATCGGGTTGTGCGAGGCCGCGGCGCCACGCGGCGCGCTCGGCTTCCGAAAAGCCCCTTGGAGTTTGACCCGGCAGGTCACCGGACGGTCCGCTACGACCTGCGGTGGAGCGTCTGCCCTTGAGCGCGGATCCCGAGGTCGGGCCCGACGGCACATCCTTGGCCGTGGGATGCGCGGGATCCATCGGTGCCTGCGGCGCCCCTTGCGCAAGTGCAGTGTTCCCGAGGGTCACGCTCAACGCGATGCCGATCCAGTGGATGTTCATTCGGAAGTGCTCCCGGCGCCACCTGGCCCTGCGAGGCGCTCGCCTGTAGCGGCCCGATCTTCCGCAACCCGACGCGCTGCGGGCTCAGGCGCGATGCCGCCTGCAGCGCAAACCGGCCTCAGCGGATTCCTGACACGCGCCATTGCCGGTTCGCCGAACCGCCTTGCCTGACCTGTAGCGGAACAATGCGGGCGTTCTGCAGAGCCTGCTCGTAGAGGCCGAGTTCACTCGGCTCCAGGCGGCGCAGCTCGCCCAGAGGACGGGTCTGTCCATCGGTCGGAGTCGTAGCATTCTGACCGGCAGCATCAGGCCTGGGCTGAAAGCCCTGCCCGCCCATGCGTCGGCCGGGCACGGTCCCGTGACCGACGAGCGACGCATCCGCGGGGATGCGCGTGCTGCGCGGCTGGGCCCCGGTCACTGGCTGGGCGGCGTCGGTCGCCGGATTGTCCGCCGCGTCATGGAGCGCAGCCACCGATCCCGCGCTGCTCGCCTGAGCAGTGGCCGGTGTACCCGGCTGCGGATCCGTGTTTGAAAGGTCGCCCGAGTCCCGCAGGACGCCGAACGAGATGATAACCACCGCAGCCGCAGCCGCAGCATTACCTGCCCACCACCGGGGGCTAAAGAAGGGCCGCGCAACACGCGGACCCGACTCGAGCAATCCCTCGGTGATGAGCTGAGACCGAATGCCATCCCAGAGGTCCGGACCGGGCTCACCGCGCGATCCGGGTTCGCTTCGCAGCGTCCCCAGAACCTCGCGGGCTCTCCGAGCCCTGTCGCAGGCCTCTCGGCATTCCTCACAGCGTTCAAGATGCTTGGCGACCGCTTCCATCTCCGGGGCTTCGAGGTCGTAGCCCGCGAACAACGGCAGGGTCGCGCTTATCTCGGTGCAGGTCTCAGGCAATCTTTCCATCGCAATTTCGTTGGGTTGTTCCTCGCTTGTGGAACATGGACGTCTACGGGACGTCGGGTCAGGTGTTGGACGAAGATCCGCCCTCTGCTCGGTTTTTCTCGGAATCGGGGCTCGGTCCGCGCTGATCGGCCAGGCGAGCACGCCGCTCCCACTCGTCCTGGAATAGTTTTCTGCCCCTGTGGAGGCGCCAGCGCACGGTCACGTGGGTCGCTCCGACGATCTCGGCGATCTCGGTACATGGCAGCCCCTCGAGTTCGCGCAGGACCAGGACGGCCTGAAAATGGGGCGCCAGGGCGCCCAGGCAGTCCCTGACCTCGCCCGCGGTCTCTTTGGCCTCCATGAGGTCGGAGGGCCGCTCGTCACGCGGATCGAGCAGGTCGTAGTCGTC
Organism: Planctomycetota bacterium; assembly: GCA_047618565.1. Taxonomy (GTDB): domain Bacteria; phylum Planctomycetota; class UBA1135; order UBA1135; genus JBLHKW01. The sequence continues at coordinate 5,227 of JBLHKW010000006.1, read as the reverse complement.
CTCGTCGTCGTCGAGGGTGCTCGCCGTGGAAACGACGGGGCGACGCTTACGCAGGAAGTCGATCGCCAGATTGGTAACGATTCGATAGAGCCACGTGGTGAAGTCGTGCTGAAAGTCGAAACGTTCGAGGCTCCGGAAAATGCGCAGGAAGGCCTCCTGGGCGACGTCCTCGGCGTCCTCATCCGAGGGCAGCATGTTGCGCGCCACGCGCCACGCACGGCGCTGGTGGCTGCGCACGAGCTCTCCGAAGGCCTCCTCATCGCCCGCCTGGGCGCGCCGGATCAGGGCGTGGCTGGCCTCGCGCTGGGCCCGGGCGCGCTCCCTGGCCTGGTCGTCCCCCACGGGCGCCGGAGGCTGCTCGCTCACGGTGCCCCGCCGTCCAGGCGCCGCGGAACCGCTTGCTGCGGGCAAATATGAAGAGGGTGACGACACGTCCACGCGTCTACGGAGACGCATTCGAAATGTTGGCCCACGGCCAGCGGGTGCGGACCGGCGGCCACTAACGCTCGCTCTGCAGTTCGGCCTCCGCCGCCTGCTCCAGCACCGGGAAGCGCCCCTCGATCGCTCCGATGCGTCGGTACTTCTTACGTCGCTGTGCGACGAGTTCCTCCGTCGGCAGCTGGCAGAGCTCGTCGAGGTTGTCGGTGATCGCCGTGGTGAGGTTCTCGTAGGCCACATCCCGTGCGCGGTGTGCTCCACCCGCGGGCTCGGGAACGACACCGTCGATCACCTTGAAGCCGAGCAGGTCCTTGGCCGTCAAGCGCAGGGCCTCGGCAGCCGCCGGGGAGCGCTCCCCGTCGCGCCAGAGGATGGCCGCGCAGCCCTCGGGAGTGATGACGGAATAGTAGGCGTACTGAAGCATGAGCACGCGATCGCCGACGCCGATGCCGAGGGCGCCTCCGGAACCGCCCTCGCCGATGACGATGGTCAATATGGGAGTCTTCAGCTGGAACATGGCCAGGATGTTCTCGGCGATGGCCGCCGCCTGCCCGCGCTCCTCGGCAGCCATGCCCGGATACGCCCCCGGGGTGTTGATCAGCGTCACGATCGGCAGACCCAGGCGCTCCGCGAGCTGCATCTTGCGCAGGGCCTTGCGATAGCCCTCCGGGTGGGCGCAGCCAAAGTTGCACGCCAGGCGCTCCTTGACCGTACGGCCCTTGCGGTGTCCGACGAGCAGAATCTTGCGCCCGCCGATCGTCGCAAGGCCGGTGACGATCGCCGGGTCATCCCCGAAGACGCGGTCGCCGTGCAGCTCCACGAAGTCCTCGCAGATGTGCTTGATGTAGTCGGAGGCCACCGGCCGGTTCGGGTGGCGCGCGACGTTGACCCGCTCCCAGGCGGAGAGCCCCGAGTAGGTCTCCTCGATCACCTCGGAGAGGCGTACGCGCTTGGCCTCGATCTCGGGCGATAGATCCAGCTGGGTGCGATCGGAGAGCTCCTCGAGCTCCCGCAGCTCGGACTCTACGTCACGGATCGGGCGCTCGAAGGCCAGGCCCGGAGTGTTGTCGTTGTTTCGGCCGGAAGGGGTCACTGGGTAGCCTTGGGGAAGTTGCCTGTCGGGCGCCGGACGCGGCGGCCTGTGGCACCCCATGGTTGAACACGGACGGGCGCTGCGCAAGGGGCTCCGGGAATTCGGCCCTGCGCGGGGCCTGGAGGGCGCCTCGGATTTGCACGCTCCCGGTTCAGGGCCCGCCTTTATCGGCGCGGCGCCGGCGATAGACTGTTGCCGCGCGCGCCGTTGGCGCTCCAGCACCAGCCCCCACCGGCCCCCCCACCCGCCATGAGTTCCGAAACAGCCACGACCTCCCCCGCTGCCGATGCCGCGACCCTCGGCCTGCCCGACGCGTGGCGCATCGAGACGTTCAAGCGGGCCGAATTCGAGGATCCGGATGGCGTCCACGCCGAGCAGGCCATCGCGGAACTGGGCGTCGAAACGGCCCTGGCTGTCCGACTGGGTCGCGGTTACCTGCTTCCTCCGGCGCTCAGCCGGGCGGAGGTGGACCGCATCGTTGGCGAACTGCTACGCGACCCGGTCCTCGACGACGTGCGCGTGATGAGCCCTGGAGTCGCGCCAGACGCCGTGCCCCAGCACCGGATCCTGGTCGCCAAGAAGCCCGGCGTGATGGATCCCGTGGCCCAGACCATCGCGCGTGCCATCCAGCGCAACGGGCTGCTGGCCGAAGGCGCCGACATGCCGCTGATCATGACCTTCAGCGCCTGGGAGCTGAGCGGTGAACTCGACAGCGCCCAGATCACTCTGATCGCCCAGCGTGTCCTCGCGAACCCCGTCATCGACAACGTCTCCCTGACGGGCGAGGGTCTCTTCTATGGCAACGTGCCCGGCCACCCGGACGGCGACGTGGTGAGCGTGCCCCTCGCGGGTCTCGACGAGACGGCTCTGCTCGAGATCAGCAATACGGGAGGCCTGAGCCTGAACGCGATCGAGATGCGCGCCATCCAGGCCCACTACGACGAAATCGGGCGCGCTCCGACCGCGGCCGAGCTCGAGACGGTCGCGCAGACCTGGAGCGAGCACTGCAAGCACAAGACCTTCAAGGGCCGTATAGAGATGGACGGCGAGCTGATCGACGATCTGCTCAAGACGACCATCGTGGCGGCCACCTACGAGCTCGATCGCGACTGGTGCATCAGCGTCTTCCATGACAACGCGGGCATCATCGAGTTCGACCAGGGCTGGGACGTGGCCTTCAAGGTCGAGACCCACAACCACCCGAGCGCGATCGATCCCTACGGCGGTGCCGGAACGGGAATCGGCGGCGTCATCCGGGACATCCTCGGGGTGGGCATGGGCGCGCGCCCGATCGCAAACAGTGACGCCTTCTTCGTGGGGCCCACCGATCTGGCGCCCGAGGACCTTCCGCGCGGCACCATGCACCCCAAGCGAATCCTGCGCGGAGTCGTGGCCGGCGTGCGCGACTACGGCAACCGCATGGGCATTCCGACCATCAGCGGTGGCGTCTGGTTCCACGAAGGCTACGTGGGCAATCCGTTGGTTTACGCGGGCACCGTGGGCATCCTGCCCCGGGACTGCGCGACCAAGTCCGTCGCGGCCGGGGACAGCATCGTCGTCGTCGGGGGCCGCACCGGTCGGGACGGAATCCACGGCGCGACCTTCTCCTCGGCTGAACTTACGGAAGACAGCGAGGTGCTCTCGGCGACTGCGGTCCAGATCGGCGACCCGATCACGGAGAAGCGCGTGCTCGACGGCCTGATGCTGGCCCGCGACCAGCGCCTCTACCGCGGTATCACCGACTGCGGTGCCGGCGGATTGTCGTCGGCTGTCGGTGAGATGGGTGAAGAAACCGGCGCGGAGGTCGACCTCGATCTGGTGCCGCTCAAGTATCCAGGGCTCACGCCGGAGGAAATATGGATCAGCGAGGCCCAAGAACGGATGGTCCTCTCGGTTCCGCCGGAGCAGGTGGACGCCTGCCTGGCCGTCTTCCGCGACGAGGACGTGGAGGCGACCGTCATCGGGAGCTTCACCGACACCGGACGCCTAGTGCTGCGCTACAAGGGCACCACCGTCGGCGACATGTCCATGGAGTTCCTGCACGACGGGACGCCGCGACCGACGCGCCAGGCGACATGGACGGCTCCCGACATTGCGGATCCGGGCTGCCCGAAGGCGCCGGACATGGGCGCCGCCATCGTGAGCCTGCTCGGCCGCCCGAACATCGCGAGCAAGGAGTGGATCGTGCGCCAGTACGACCACGAGGTGCAGGGCATGTCGGTCGTCAAGCCGCTCTCCGGAGTACGCGCGGACGCACCCTCGGACGGGACGGTCATCCGGCCCCTGCCGGAATCCAAGATGGGCCTGGCGCTCGGCTGCGGCGCAAACCCGCGCTACGGCGTTCTGGACCCGGGTGCGATGGCCGAGGCCGTGATCGACGAGGCGCTGCGCAATGTGGTCTGCACCTACGGCGATCCGGACCACACGGCCATCCTCGACAACTTCTCCTGGGGCAACTGTGACCGCCCGGAGCAGCTTGGGGCCCTGGTGCACGCAGCGCGCGGTTGCCAGCGGGCCGCGCTGGCCTACGGCACGCCCTTCATCTCGGGCAAGGACAGTCTCAACAACGAGTACCGCCACGGGGACCAGACCCTGGCGATCCCGCCGACCCTGTTCATCTCGGCCCTGGCGCGCGTGCCCAACGTGGAACGCGTCGTCACCATGGACGCCAAGCGCGCAGGCAACCTGCTGCTCCTGGTCGGCCATACCAAGCCCGAGCTGGGCGGCTCGGAGTACCTCGCGCAGCTGGGACTCGACGGCGGACGTGTGCCGCGGCCTGATCTCGAGCAGGCGCCCACGGTCTTCAGGAAGCTGCACGGCGCGATGAAGTTCGGCTACCTGAAAGCATGCCACGATCTTTCGGAGGGTGGCCTCGCCGTCGCAGCAGCCGAGATGTGCCTGGGGGGCGAACTCGGACTCGACATCGACCTCGGCGCCATCGACCTGCCCGAGTTGCCCGAGCGTTACGACCGGGACGCGACGTTGCTTTTCTCCGAGAGTTGCACGCGTTTCCTTGTGGAAGTCGAGGCCGGCAAGAAGTTCAACTTGCAGACCAAGTTGCTCGGCGTCGCGGTCACGCCGATCGGTCGATTCCAGAAGACCGGCCACCTGCGCATCAAGGGCAGCGACGGACGTTCGATCGCGGACGTCACGCTCGAGGCCCTGCGTACGGCTCAACAGAGCGGCTTCCAGGGATAGCGTAAGTTACTTCCCAGTAGATAGTTACGTGCCAGGACCCGGACGCGCTCCGGGACCGTTCGCGGAAACGGTTGCGCCCTTCGCACGGCCCCCGCAGCGCACGTTCGCCCACCCGCCCTCGTCGGCGCCGAGCCGCGCGTCCGCAGGGCACGAATGAACGCGAGACTCGACTCCGCGCGCGCCAACCCGCGCGGGTTGGCTTTTTCCGAACTTTGCGGCGTGTGCCCCGTTGAAGTCGCCTCTCAAAAGAAGCAACTTTCCACTTATGGGGGCACCGAAAGCACTCGTGCTGCGCACAGCGGGCACCAATTGCGAACACGAAACCGTGCGCGCGTTGACCCTTGCGGGCGCGAGCACCGACCTGCTTCACGCGCATCGCTTGCTCGAGGACCCGACGCGTCTCGAGGGCTATGGCATCGCGGTCTTTCCGGGCGGATTCAGCTACGGCGATGACGTCGCCGCGGGCCGTGTGTGGGGCCTCGAGAACCGCACCCGCCT
>JBLHKW010000005.1:0-57961 GCA_047618565.1 Planctomycetota bacterium | reverse complement strand
GCCTGGGCCTGGCCAGGCTCGAGGCAGTAGATGTCACAGAACATCTGGTCCGTCTCAAACAGGTTGACCTTCTGCATCTTTTCGGGACGAAAACGACGAGAACCAGCAGAGTTGAGGAAGCCCATGGGTCGAAGTGTAGCACCACCGAGCACCCCGTCCCCGGGCCCCATGGGGGGAAGCCGCAAAGAACAAGCTCAGGCTCAAGGCGCACCCATCCGGCGGTCGACAGCCAGCGTGGACCCAAGCCCCTCCGCCCCCCCCGGCGGCCGGGCTTCCATGATCATCAGCATGCCCCCGCAATCGACCCTCAGTTTCAGCAAGTCGGGCCAGACGCTCTTCACGCCGAAGGAAGTCCGCCAACTGATGCGCGTGGAGTTCGACCGTGGCCAGCGCTACGGGTTCCCGGTCGCATGCTTCCTGATCCTCGTCGACCGACTGGACGACCTCTCCACCGTCCACGGTTGGGAGGTCAAGGAGGAGATCCTGCTGGCGATGGTGGAGCTCCTGAAGAGCGAGACCCGCGCCAGCGATTTCCTCGGCTGCCTGGACGGTGACCGCATCCTCGCGGTGGTGCCGCACACCAGCGCCGAGTCGGCCCGTTTCCTTGCCGAGCGTCTCTTGAAGGGAACGCGCGAGCTCGCCTTCGGCTCCGGATCGCAGAGCCTGCGGGTCAGCCTCTCCATAGGAATGTCCCACAGCGAACAGGATGATCCGATCTCCTACGAGACGCTCATCCGTGTCGCCGAGGAAGGCCTGCTGGTCGCCGAGGCCGGCGGGGGCGATCGCTGCATCGAGACGGAGCTCTACCAGCTCTACGAAAAGCATTACGGCGGCCGCAGTGTGGCTCCAGGTGCGCCGGTCAAGAGCTTTGGAAGCGGTCCGCTCGCGCTCGTCGAAGCGGGAGAGGATCTGGAGGCGGCGGCAACGCGGCTCGCGGACGATCTCGTCGAGCAGGCCCTGGCGGAGATCCGCGCCGAACGCGACCAGCTGCGCGAGGAACTCGCGGACACCAAGCTCCACCTGCAGACGGACTCGAGCGCTCCGGACCCAGGCTTCCAGAGCGAGATTGATCAGCTGCGCCGACGACTGTCCAAGGTCACGAAATCCCTCGGGCTGACCGAGCAGGAGCTCACCCGGCTACGCGTGCTCAAGGACGTGGACCCTGGCCTCTCGTCGGTCTACCGCGACGTCCAGGGGCTTTCGATGGAAGATGCTCACGCCGAGCTGAAGCGTGAGCTGATGCAGAACATCTTCCAGGCGAACGTGAACCTGCGCAAGGAAGCGGGATAGCACTCCGCCGGCGAGTCCTTGCGACCCGCCACGCCCGCGAATGTCGCCGCAGATCCGCAAGCCGAGACGCCCCCGCACGGCCCTGGACGGTAGCCCGTCCATATTCGGCGTAAAGCCGTACGAAGCGACGGAACAAGTGCGGGACTTTCGACACCAAACGGCCTAGGGTTAAGAATCAGGCGCGGGGAATAAGGTCCATGTGGTCCGGTTCCGCCTGTCGGAGCCGCGGGAAGTTTGGAGACTCCCACCATGCAGCACTATGTGAGCATGCTCGGTGCAACGCTGGCGACAATGTCGACGCTCGGGCTAGCCTGGGCGCAGGCACCTGTGGCAAAGCAGACGGTTCAAGGGCGAAGCGCGCCCTCGCCGGTTCAGTCGGACCGCGCCGATCGCGGCGGCGACCGACGTCTACTGCAAACACCCAGGGATGACGTACCCATCGAGGGTGCCGCGACTGAACACGCGAGGCGCACCTTCGCACGCGCCTTGCGCCGTTCAGGTAGAGGCAGCCTGTCTGCAACCGAGTGGTGCATCGAGATGTTCGACACAGCGCGCTCTCGCCGTGATGGCCCACCGGGCCGACGGCAGCGCGCCTACTCCGCCGCCGAAGCGCGTACGAAGCTTCGGCTGTACGATCGCTGGATCAACCTCTGGTCCGGTCGCCTGGGCGACCGGACCTTCGATATCCTGGGACACCTCGAGCGTGAGGCACGCCCGCCTACCGACGCGCTCGGTCGCGAGGTCGCACTGGGCCTGCTCGAACGACTGGCCGCCAGCGCGGGCGTCGACCGATCCGCAGCCGAGATCCTCCTGGTCCAGGCCCGACACCTCTCGCGCAGCGACGACCCGACCGACGTCGCGCGAGCGCGTCAGATCCACGACCGAATCCGGCTGCGGTTCGTCGGGAGCCAGGCTGCGCGCATGGCCGCGCGCGCCATCTGGCGCGACGAAAATCTGGCTATTGGACAGCCCGCGCCCGAGTTCGTGACGCGCGACGTCGCCGGGAACGAGATCCGTCTATCGGATTTCCGCGGTCAGGTGGTGGTCATCCACTTCTGGCGCCGGGAGACTGACCATCACGAAGAGGATCGGTCACTCGACGCACTGCGGGAACTCGTGAAGCGCCACTGGGACACTCCGTTTGCGCTCATCGGTGTCAACGGGGACTCTGACCGCGACAACCACCGTGTGCGCTGGGTGGAGCACGGAGTCGTCTGGCACGAGGCCTACGAACCGGTAAACACGGAGGGTGCACGCGCCGCCTGGAAGATCGACGACTGGCCCTCGACGATCATCGTGGACACGGAAGGGATGGTCCACGGACTCGCGCATCCGGGCTCGCCGATCGCCAGGCTGGTGGACCCGCTCGTGACTCGACACGTGGCGTCGCTCCAGGATGCCAATGACCCGGATTCACAGGGGGCGCACTAGCTCCAACCCGGTCCCATGCTTCCCACCACACTCCTCACCCAGCTCCCTCGACACCGCCATCCGGCGTGGCCACGCGCCACGTGGTGCGCGGCGTCGACGCTGAGTGGAACGGTGGCCAGGGGGGGGCAGGCGCGTTGAAGCAACTCCCCTTCATCCTCGTACTGCTATTGAGCTCGGGGCTCCTGCTCTGGAATTTCCGACGTTACGACCTCGCCTTCGCGGCCGAGGCGCAGCACGGCGCGGCAGGCGACGGCCTCGAGGACGGGGATCTGAGAACCGCCCTGCAGCCGTCCGCGGGCCGCGAACCGGGAGGCTCCGGCACGGAGCGTTACGCCGCATCGAACCACGACATCAGGAGCACGCTCCAGACCGACGGCACCCGAGTCGCGCTGGCGCTTCCGGTCGATGTCGACCAGGACGACGGGGCGACAGGAGCAGCCCAGGATGCCGAGCTCGACGAGCAGCCGCGCGACCCGACGGTGGAGCTGATCGTCCTGCGCCTGCCCGACGGCGAGGTGCGCGCAGAGGGCGCCACCATCGACGGAAGCAAGCACGGCCGCTGGCTGGAGTGGTGGGCCCCGGAGCAGCCCTTGAGCGATGGCGGCTACGAATACGGCCAGCGCCAGGGTGCCTGGACATACTGGCACGAGAACGGTGAGGTCATGGAACGGGGCGCCTACAAGGACGACCTGCCGGATGGCCCCTGGACGTCGAAGCACCCAAACGGCTTCATGAAACTGGCTGTCTCGTACACGAACGGTCTGAAGGACGGCCCGATGTTCGAGTGGGCAGCGGACGGCAGCAGCCTGCGCCAGGGCAGCTTCGATGCCGGGCAACCGGACGGGCGCTGGATCGAGTCCAACGCCGACGGCTCGCCGCGCTCGGAGACCCACTATCAGAACGGGGTGCGCCATGGACCGCACCGCGCCTGGTACACCGACGGACAGCTACGCGAGCAGGGCGAGTACCGCACGGGACTGCGTGAAGGTCGCTGGGTCTTCTACGATTCCCAGAGCGTCTCCATTCCCCTGCGCTCCGGGTACTACGAGCTGGGTTATCGCCACAGGCCCTGACCGACGTGGCTCAGCCGCCGCGGGTGTGCATCTCGAGGTGCGGATCCTGCTGCAGTTCCTCGGCCCCGGCCAGTGGAATGCGCTGCGCCATACCCAGGCGCTCCTCCGCGCCGCGATCGTCGCGCCCGCTCCAGCGCGCGCGCAGGTGCTCGACCAGCTCGCCATGGGAGTGGCCCGCTCGCAGCAGCGCGCGCAGGTCGTCCCCCCGGCGAGAATAGAGGCAGGTGTACCAGTTCCCGTCCGCCGTCAGACGGGAACGATCGCAGCTGCCGCAGAAGGGCTGGGTCGTGGACGCGATGACTCCGAACAGGGTGCCGTCCGGCAGGCGGTAGCGTCGTGCGGGTGCGCTGCCCGCACCTGGCAGCGGCTGCTCGCGCTCGATCGAGCCGTAATGGGCCTCGAGCCGCTCCAGGATTTCGGTGCGCGAGACCACATCCTCAGCTGACCAGTGCGTGGCGCCGCCCACATCCATGTACTCGATGAAGCGCGCCTCGATCCCGTGAGCGCGGGCAAACTCGAGCAGGTCCGTCAGCTCGTCGTCATTGGTCCCACGCAGGACCACCGTGTTCAGCTTCACGGACGCGAAGCCCACGTCGCACGCAGCACGGATCCCGGCCAGGGCGTTCTCCAGCCCGTCGCGCCGGGTGAGGGCGCGGTATCGCTCCGGCTGCAAGGTGTCGAGACTGATGGTGACTCGATCCAGACCCGCGCGGCGCAAGTCGAGCGCGTGCTCCGCAAGCTGAAGCCCGTTGGTGGTGAGCGCGATGTCGCGCAGAGCTTTTCGCTGGCGTAGCTGCCCAACCATGCCCGCCAGGCCACGGCGCAGAAGCGGTTCACCGCCCGTAAGGCGCACGCGGTTCACCCCCAGCTCGATGAAAGCGTCGACCAGCTGCCCTGTTTCCTCGAAGGTCAGGAGCTTCTCCTTGGGAAGCCATACGTACTCCGCCTCGGGCATGCAATAACCGCAACGTAGGTTGCAGCGATCGGTGACCGAGATGCGCAGGTTGCGTAGCGGGCGCTCAAGAACGTCTAGGGGGGCTCGACGGGACATGCCGTCGCATTCTATCAAGTTCCGCCCGGAACACGCCCCGCGCTATACTCTCGCTCGGCGTAGCGCCGACTCCAACCGATGTTCCAGCCACTCCTGATCCTTCCATTCCTCCTGCCGCTCCAGCAGCGCGCCGCCGGCGCCCGTACGCCGCAGGCACCCGCTGGGACCCAGGCTGCGCTGGAGACCCTGCCGGGGGAGTCGGACGGCCCGCTGGGACCGGCTCTCGCCACGGCGCTCGATGGGCGCGACAGGATCGACGGGGCCTGGAGTGGTGAGGCCCAGGTCGCGGAGTGGACCACGGCGCTTCGGGAGCTGCTCGTGGCGCGCGAGGCCGAGCAATCAACGGACGACGGGCCCGCCGTGCTCTACCAGGACCGGCGCACCCGGGAATGGATGCCGGTATTCGACCGAGGCGCAATCACGGTCACGCGCCGCGCGACCGCGGGTGGCGACCTGGCGGCCCCGACGACGCGCAGCCGCGCGCACCTGCGTTCGGAGCTGGAGGCCTACAGCGCGGGCGGCGCAGTCCGTGTCGCACTCAAGATCGTGGCCATCGAATCCACGCCCGATGGGGATCTCGCGCAGGCCTGGACCGACGTTCGCGCGACGGCATTTCAGGAGCTCTCCGACGAGCGCGTCGAGCGGAATTCGATCTGGCGCGTACGCTGGACCCGTAGCCCCGACGGCCACTCGCGCCTGTCGGAGTTCCACTGGCTCGAGGAGGAGCGCGCGCGCCTCGCGAGCACGCGCCCCGCATTCGTCGACAGGACCACGTCTGCCTTCGCCGAGGCGCTCCCCGAGGCCTGCGAGCGCGGACTCGGAGACTGGCGTCGGCGCCTCGACAGCCTGCTGGGCACGGGCTTGCTCGGGCACCAGGGTTTCGCCTTCGCGGACATCAACGGAGATGGCTGGGAGGACCTCTACCTGTGCCAGCCCGGCGGCCTGCCAAACCGGGTCTTCCTGTCCCGCGCGGACGGGGTACTGACAGACATCTCCGCCACGAGCGGTGCCAACTTCCTCGACCGCAGCGCGAGCGCCCTGATGCTGCACCTGGACGCGGACGAGCACGTGGACCTGGCCGTGGCGACGACAATCGAGATCCTCGTCCTGCGCGGGAACGGGAAGGGCCACTTCGAGCTGCAGAGCAGACTGCCCGCGTCGACGACGACCTCGCTCGCCGCGGCGGACTTCGACCTGGACGGGGACCTCGATATCTACGCCTGCGGATACGTCTCGCCCTACGACGACTCGGCCACGCCGCTCCCTTACCACGACGCCAACAACGGCCAGGGGAACCTGCTGCTACGTAACGATGGCGACCTGGGTTTCATCGACGTCACGGCCGAGGCCGGGCTCGACCAGAACAACCGTCGTTTCAGCTTCGCGGCCGCCTGGGCCGACTACGACCACGACGGTGACGCAGATCTCTACGTCGCGAATGACTTCGGGCGCAACAACCTCTACCGGAACACGGACGGCGTCTTCAGTGACGTCGCGGCCGAACTCGGGGTCGAGGACATCTCGGCCGGGATGGGCGTCTCCTGGGGCGACGTGGACAACGACGGCTGGGAGGACCTCTTTGTCAGCAACATGTTCTCGGCGGCCGGTGGGCGCATCGCCGGCGAGCAGGTCTTCCAGCCGGCAGCGGACGCGCAGGCACGCGATGCGCTGCAACGGCACGCGCGCGGCAACACGCTGTTCCGGAACGTCGACGGGCAGCGTTTCGTGGACGTCACGGACGGCGGCGGAGCCGGAATGGGTCGCTGGGCATGGGGCTCGATCCTGTTCGATGTCAACAGCGATGGACGCCTCGACGTCTTCGTGCCAAACGGGATGATCACGGGACAGCGCGACGACGACTTGTGAAGCTTCTTCTGGCGACAGGTCGTGTCGCAATCACCGCTCGGAGATCGGGATGCAAGCACGCCGGGTGGGGAGCCCTCGGCCTACGCCGCCGGATGGTCGGCCCTGAGCAAGTCCTTGCGACGCGGCTATTCCTGGAGCGGCAACGAGCGCAACTGCGCATACCTGAACACGGGGCCGAGCGGCGCTCCGAGCACGGACAGCGAGGGTTCGAAACCTGGCTTCGCGAACATCTCGGCCATCAGTGGGCTCGACCTGAACCAGGACGGGCGGGCGGCGGTCGCGCTCGACTGGGACCACGACGGGGATCTGGACCTGTGGCTCAGCTCACGCTCCGGCCCGCGCCTGCGCCTGCTGCGCAATGAGTTGCCTGTCACGCGATCGGTGGCGATCCGACCTGTGGGAACGGCCACGAATCGGGATGGGATCGGAGCGCGCGTCGAGCTTCAGCTCGACGGCGCGCCCTGGCCAGCGCTGACGCGCACGCGGCGCGCGGGCGAGGGCATCCTCTCCCAGGCCGGGGCGTGGCTCCATTTCGGGATCGGCACGGCGACGGTCGCCGGCTGTGTCGTGCACTGGCCGGGCGGGCAGCGCGAGATCTTCGAGGGCATCCAGGGCGCCGGGCGCTTCGTACTGGTCGAGGGCAGCGGGACCGCTGCGGCCGAACCCGACCGGTCGGGCCCGCCGATCGCCGTGGAGGGCGAGCCTCCCGCCGCCCCGGGCACGGCCGGTGCTGCGCGGGTCATCCTCAGTAGCCCGCGTCCGGTTCCTGCACTCTCCGTGCGCACGAAGGACGGACGCGCGGCCAGGTTCCTGGGCGTGAAGCGCGATGGTGGCTCGGGAACCGGAGCCCCCATCCTCGTGCTCCTGTGGGCGCAGTGGTGCGCGCCTTGCATCGCGGAACTTGCACAGCTGCGCGACGGGTCGGCAGCGCTCGGGAGCGCCGGCATCAACGTGCTGGCCCTGTCCGTCGACGAACCCGCGGACCAAGCAGCTGCCGCGCAGCGCCTCGAGCGCCTCGGTTGGCCCTACTCGAGCGGCTTCGCCACGCCCGAAGCAATCTCGGTGCTCGACGTGCTGGCCGGATCGGTGATCGATAGCGAGGAGCGCCTTGCCCTGCCGTCGAGCTTCCTTATCGACGCAGATGGCCAGCTCATCGCCGTTTATCGCGGACCCGTCGATGCAGCGCAGGTGATCGCAGACCTGGCGCAGATCGATGCCGATGGATCCCTCGCCGCCGCCACCCCTTTCCCCGGCATCTGGGCTGCGCCCGCCGCGGAGTTCGATGCGCGCGGTCTGGCACAACGTTTCGAGCGGCGTGGTCTCGACGCACCCGCGCGCGAGCTCCGACTCTCGCTGGTCGAGGTGCAGACGATCTCTCCGGTCGATTTCCTGCTCACGCGCGGCATGGCACGCCTCGGCCAGGGAGACCTGAAGGGCGCCGCCGAGGCATTCCGGAACGCGACCGCATCGGACCCGAAGTCCTTCGAGGCCCACCGTCAGCTGGGACTCGCCCTGCACCGCATGGGGGACGCACAGGGCGCGTTCGAGTGTTATGAGCGCGCCCTGGCCCTCGATAAAAGCCACGACCAGACGCGCTTCAACATGGCCCTGGCCCTGGCCCAGCTCGAACGCCTACCCCAGGCCAGGGCTCAGCTGGCGCAGCTCATGGCCCGTGGTAGCGAACTGGCCGCCGAGCTCGAAGCGCGGCTGGACAGCGTGGGGGAGATGGGGGAAAGGCCGTGATCTCGAGGCCCCGGCAGGCGAAGCTCTGGGTCGGCGCGAAAACACGCGCGTCCGGTTCCCAATAACAGGCTGCTGCACTGACGGGTGCCGCCCCCCCCGATGCGAGACGACATCCCCGAGCGCCTGCGCGACATCCAGCAGCTCCTGCAGGCCCTGCTGGTGCAGGGGCAAGCGCCGTCCGCTGGGCGTAAGGCCGATCAACGGCCCTGGGAAGCCAGGGCGAGGCGCGCCCTTGATCGACTCCAGCGCGATCTGCTGCCGCGCACGGCGGGCGCCCACGGGCATCTCGTGGTTGGAATCGTCGGCCCCAATAACGGGGGCAAGTCGGCGCTCTTCAACTCCCTTGCGGGACGCACCCTGAGCCCATCGCTGCCCCGCGGCGGAGCGACACGGCACCTCATCGGGGTCTGCCATCCGGAACTGGCCGCCTCGATGGAGCGCGAGCCGACCCTCGCGCGTTTTCCGTTGCGGCGCACGAAACCCGACGAGGACGGAGTGCTCGCCGCCACGGAAGCCGCGGGCGATCCGGCCGAGCTACTGCTGGTGGAGTCGCTCGAGTTCTCCGACGATCTGCTCCTGATCGACACGCCGGACTTCGACAGCATCCTGGTCGACAATCGCCTCGCCAGCGAGTCACTGCTCAAGGTCTGCGACTTGGCGATAGTGGTCGTTACGCGCCACACCTACCAGAACAAGGAGGTGGTCGCCTTCCTCGAGGGCTGGCTGGCACACGAGCGCCCGTGGCTACTGGTCTACAACGAGTCGATCACGGAGGAGGTGACGAGCGAGCACGCGGCCAAGCTGGCCGAGGACCTCGGCTCCGATCCGGTGGGGATCTTCCACGCGCCCTTCGACATCGAGGTCCAGCGCTCGGGCGCGCAGCTCAGTCCGATAGCCCTGCAGCAGGGCGCAGACCAGATCAGCTTGGGCGAGTGGTTGCGTACGCACAGCCGCGGCGAGGAACTCAAGGCGCGCGCGCTCGAGTCCTCGACCGGAGAACTGGTGCGCGATCTGGACTCCGTCGCGAGCGCACTGCAAGCGGAGTGCGAGCTGGCCCAGGAGCTCACGGCTGCCCTGGGCGAGCGCGCCCTGCGCCTGGGACATGACATCGCCCGTCGGGCCATGCCGATGGCGCCCTTCCTCGACGCCTTCCGCGCCGTCCTCGACCGCCGACCGAAACTCGTCAGCGGTGGCATCCGAACCTTCGTCCGGCGCTCGGGGCTGTTCTTCGGCGAGCAGATTGCACGCCTGCCCTGGATGGCCGGCAATGATCAGACGCAGAACTCCGCCGCCACCCTGCGCAGCGTCGAGCTGGCCGCACTGGAACCGGCCTGGTCGCCCTTCTTCGAGGACCTGTCCCTGGAGTTCAACACCAGTGGACCGTTCTGGATACGTGCCGGGCGCCTCGACGCCCTGGACCCCGAACTCGCCGAAGCGCTGGATCACGACCTGGCCCCGGATGCATGCGAGGCAGCACGTGAAAGGGCGCACGAGTCTCTCGACGCGGACCCCGAGGTGCTGCGCGCCTTCCAGGAAGCCTGCGAGACCCAGATCGAGTCGGAGCTCGAGCAGCATCGCAACGAGTGGATCTTCCAGTTCGCGATCGACACGGTCCACCTGTTGCCTGCGATGGCCGCGGGCATCGTCATCTTTCAGACAGGGGGCCTGGGCCTCGACATCGCCGTTGGCGGTGTGGGGGCGCTCTCGACCCTGCTTGCGGAGCGCGTCTCGAAACTGCTCGGGACCCAGGTCGCAAAGCGCGCCCGCGAACGCTGGCGCGAACTGCGTGGCGGACGCCTGGCGCAGCACCTGATCAGCGCAGCCCTGCCGCGCAGCTCAACCCAGTTGGAACGAAGGCGTGCCGAGGGCGCGCAACGTGCGCGCAAGCTGCGCGCACTCACAGAGGCACTGAACTGGAGTCGACCGTCGTGAATGACGTCAGCCGATCGCTCGAAAACCTGCGCGATGACCTGAACCGGGATCTCTCGAGGGTCTCCGACCTGCACGCGGTGCAGGCAGAGAGGCACGCGATCGATGAGCTGTTCACGGACCTCGAGCATCAGCTAACGCGCGTGCGGCGTGCGGCCGTGATCACGCTCGTCGGAGCTACCGGTGCGGGCAAGTCGACCCTGCTGAACGCGCTCGTCGGCCAGCGCATCGCCCGCGAGGGCAACGCGCGCCCGACGACCAGCGTGCCCGTGGTCTATCGCCCGCGCGACGCGGACCTGCGCGAGCTGCTCGAGCGCCTGCCTGGCGGCGCGCCGGATGTGGTGGACTACGATCCCGACGGTGGTGGACCGTGGAGCGAGCAGATCCTCATCGACGCGCCGGACATCAACAGCGTCGCCGCGGAGCACCGCGACGTCGTCGCTGCCCTGGCGGCACGCTCGGACGTGCTGGTCGTGGTGACGCACCGCCAGTCCGTGAGCGAGCTCTCGTCCGTATCCTTCGTCGAGCATTTCGCGGGCCGCAGGGGATTGCTGGTCGTCCTCAACCGTGCGGACGAGCTGACTGAGGATGCACAGAGCGAGCTCCTCGGCATGCTGCGCGAGCTGGCGCGCGAACGTTGGGCCAGTCCCGACGCGGTCGTCCTGGCCACCAGTGCGCGCGCCGCGCAGAGCCAGCCGCAGACGCCGGGCTGGGAGGAGCTATGCGATCAGTTGCGTGCACTCGTCCTGGACGGCGTCATCGGCCGCGTGCGCAGACACAATGCGATCGGCACGACCGCCCATCTGGCACACTGCTTCGCGGCAATACAAAACACGACACGCACGGACTTCGAGACCCTTGAGAGCTCCCTGCGGGCCGGCATCGGCGAGTGGGGGCAACGGGTCGACCGCGAGGCAGCGACGCGCCTCGCACTGCGCGCTGCGCAGCTGCGCGCCATGCTGTGGAACGAAACTGCCCGGCGCTGGGACGGTCCCGGTGGCTGGGCACTGCGCGCCGGCGGCCTTGCGGCGCTGGGGCTCTCTGCCGGGGTGGCGCTCGCTCGCCGACACCCGCTGGTTGCCGCGGGCGCGGCGGCCGGTGCCGTCGCCGCCGACAAGGCACGGGACGCCTGGCGCGAGCGACAGTTTCAGGACACGGCTGGACTCTTGCCCGGATCGACCGAACTCGAAGCCTGGTACCGACAGGATCTTTCGGAGGCACGCCTGCGAGCCATCGCACTCGCTGGCACGTCGGGCGAGGCGGACGGGAGAGCCGGCAACCCACCCTGGGTACCTACCGGCCGCGCCCTGGCCGAACGCGCGGATCAGGCCCTGTCCGAGGCCTGGCAGCAGTTGCTCGAGCGCGACCTGTTGCGTGCCGCGGAGCGTTCCGCGCCGTGGGCACTGCGCATGCTCGTCGACCTACCCGTGTACGGATTCGCAGGCTGGATCGTCTGGCGCGCACTGATCGGTTTTCAGGAAGGTGCATACGTCGGTATCGACTTCCTCGTGAACGCTGTGCTGATCCTGATGGCGTGGTTGTTCGTCGGGCGGACCGTGGTCCGGCTCGCACTCCGTGGCCGCAGCGCCACACTCCTCAGCGAGGTGCGTGCAGGCGCTTCGGAGTCCCTGGGGAGGACCCTGGACCAGGCCCTCGATGAGGCTCACGAACAAATCACAAAAAAGCGCGCCGCTCTTGAACAGCTCTGCGGAGTAGAGGACCAGTGGCGTTCCGAGATTCTCGGGACAGATAGCGCGCCGAGCAGTTCGTGATAACTGCGAACGGGCGGTCTTAAGCCCCCCCGGAATGCTCTTGGGCGGGCCTTGGTGGCCCAAGAGGGCAGTTGCGCTGGCCACCGGAAGCCCATGATGACATACTGGTCATGACAGCCGGAACGAGATCGCGACGGAAGCGCCGCGCAGTGGGCTGTATTCCGGTTCGACGGAGGAGCCTAGGCGCCAAATGATCCTCTCATCGCTGTGTACCCTGGGCACCTGCCTGCTGTTCCTACCCGGAGCTGGCGAGGTTCTGTCCACGACAGCAATGGCCGCGCCCGGGGCGCGTGACGGTCGAACAGCCGAGCTCACGGCCCGCCACCTGGGCCCTGAGGTCGCGGCGGGAACCAGCGGACCGGCGCGTTTCATCTCGAGCCTGATGGAAGCGTTCGATCCCGAGCAGGCCCTGCAGGACGCAGCCTACATCGACGGCTGGTACCGCACGCCCGGCGGCGAGGGATACCGCGCGACGCTCGAACGCGTCGAGGCTCGCCTGAGCGCGGCGGGATTCGGCGAGTCCGAGGAGCTGGAGCTGGTCTTCCTCGACACGGAGATGCGCCAGCCCTCGTGGACCCCCCGCAGCGGCTGTGTCACCCTGCGCGTGGAAGGCGAGGCACGCGTCCTGCACGCATTCTCCCAACCCGGGGATCGCGACCGGACCATGCTCCCGGTCAACGCGCCGGCGGCGGACATCCTGGGACGGCCGGTTTTCACCCTCGAGGATGTCCAGACCGGCACAGTGCTCGTCACCGGCGCACCGATCTCACGGAGCCTGATCCGGCGCGCGACGAAACGCGGCGCGCTCGGACTGCTGTCATCCGCGCTGCACCCGTTCACGATCGACCCGACTGGCCAGCGCCGACACGAGGATGCCATCCGCTTCTCGACGATCCCGGCCGGGACCACGTTGCCGGTGGCACAGATCTCACCGCGCAGCCGTCGTGCCATCGAGCGCGCGTCGTCGCTCTCCTTCGGAACCACCGTGTCCCTGACGGCGGGGGTCGAATTCGGCGGGACGCGCCTGCGCACCCTCGTCGCGGCGGTGCGCGGAAGCAGCCTGCCCGGAGAAGCTGTCGTCATCGCGAGTCACGCCCAGGAACCGGGCGCAGGCGACAATGCCAGCGGCGTCGCGGGCGTCGTCGAGTCCGCCTGTTCACTCGTGCAGCTCCTGCGCAGCAAAAAGCTCGATTGGCCGGCACGCACGATCGTCTTCGTGATCGGCGATGAGATCCAGCAATCGGAGCTCTTCCTCGAGCACACGGATCGCGAGGTCATCGCGGGTATTTCGGCGGACATGCTCGGGCAATCCTTCGAGCAGACCGGCGCGATCGCCCTGCTTGAGCGCATGCAGGATCCGGGCGCGCTGGTGCCCCTGGAACCGGATGACCACACGCCGTGGGGCGCGGGCGCGGTGGACGAGGAAGACCTGCGGCCCAACGGCCTGGCCCTGATCGCTCGCACAGCCCTGGTGGACGTCGGCAGAGCCGTGGGCGGCTGGGCCACGTCGGAGAACCCGTGGGAAGGCGGCAGCGATCACGACGTCTTCCTGAGGCGCGAGATTCCGGCCGTGCTGCTGTGGCATTTCACCGATTTCACCTACCACACGAGCCTCGACCGCATGGACATGCTCGACATGGACGAGCTGCGTCGCAGCTGCGTGGCGATCATGGGAGCCGTTCTGGCCGTCGCCGACGCGCGTCCAGCGGATCTCGACCGTTACCTTGCGACGAACGAGCTCGAACGCGAGCTCAGGGTGCGCGCGGCACACGACGCGAACGAGCGCGAAGTGGCCAATCAGTGGGAGTGGTGGTGTGACGGCGCCGCGAAGTGGCTGGACGAGCTGTGCCAGGGCGATTGATCGTTTTCGCGGTCAGGCGTCATCCTCGGGCTTGCGCAGCTCGCTCTGTAAGGCCGTGAGCACATCCTTCTTCTCGAGTTGAGACTGCAGCGTCTCGAAGATCGGTCCGAGGTCGGCCAGCAGGTCCTGTGCCGTCTCGAAGCTCGAATCCCGCGCGGCGAGTGATCCCTTGGCCTTGCCCAGCTCCGACCGTACGTCGTCTAGTTCGGATTGCGCGGCGGTGAGCAGCTCCTCTACCGTCCCCCTGCGTTGTTCCTCTTGCTCCAGATTGGCACGCGCCTCGGACAGCTCGTCACCCAGGAGCGAATGCGCGCCCTTTAGCTGCTCGAGATCCCCTCGGCGCGCCGTGAGCTTGTCCGAGACGGTCTTGTGCTGCTGGCCCAGGCCCTCGAGCTGGGACTCGAGCTCTCTGCAGTTCACGACCTTCTGTTTCAGATCGCCTCGAGCGTCGCTCAGTTCGCCGCGCACCTGCTTGTGCTCACCGCGCAAGCGCGTGAGTGTAGCCTGCTCCTCGGAGAGCTGGCCAGAGATCGAGTCACGCTCCACGCCGGCAGCCGTGAGCGATTCGGTCAGCCCTGCCACCTGCAGGGCAGCAGCGGCTTCGCGCGCTCCGACCGCGGCCAGAGCATCCACATTCAGCTCCTGCGCCTGCTCGAGGTCACGGATCTGTGCGCGCCCCTGGTCCAGTTCCGTATCGCGCGTCGTGGCCGTCGCGGTCAGGGTCTCCACCAGGCCCTCGAGTCCGCCCATCGCGCTCTGTAGATCGTCGAGCGAACTGACCTTCTGGTCGAGCTCATCGCTCTGGCGCTGCAGCGTGGCGTCCAGAGTCGCTCGGTCGTCTCCGGCTTGCGCCAGGCGCCCCTCGAAGCCTGTGATCTGATCCGCGAGGGCCTGCGCTGAGGTGAAACTTGCCTGCAGCTGCTCCTCGCGTTCGCGGCTCAGCTCCTCGAGCTCGGAAACGCGCTGCTCGAAGTCGCCCGCGCGCGCGGCCTCCTGCTGAAGGGTCTGGTTTCCCTGCTCCGCTTGCTCAACCTCTCCGACGAGCCGCTGCATCTCCGCGCGCAGCTCCGTGAATTCCTTGGCCTGGGAACCCAGTCGTTCCTCAAGGGTCTCCAGACGCCGCTCCGCATCGTCGCGCTCCCCGCTACTCGCGCTCGAGGCCATCTCAAGGTCCGCCATCGCCAGCTCACGCGCCCCGAGCGTCTGTGCCAGATGGTCCTTCTCGGCAATCAACATACCGACCCGTGCGGTAAGCTCGTCCTTGAGGGTTTCGTGCTCAGCAGTGTCCACATCCAGCTGCGTCCTAAGCCGCTCTGACTCGGCAGTCAGTGAGGCATTCCCTGCGCGCCACTCCGCGGCCTGCGCTGCGTGCTCGGCCAGGTTTGCCTCGAGCTCGGTGCTCATCGCCTGCTGCGCATCGAATCCCGACTGCAACGCCTCCGTCGATTCTTCCAGCTCCCCGATCCGGCTGCGCGCGTCGACCAGATCCTGATCCCCATGCTCCGCCCGCTCGGTGAGCTCGGTGTTCGACTCCTGCAGACTCTGAAGCTGCTCCTCCGCGACACCATCGGCGGTGAGGTGTGCATCGCGCAGAAGTGTGCTCTCCTGGCGCAACTCCTCGATCTCGGCCGCAAGCTTTGCGCTCCCGTCCGCTGCCCGTTCCTCGAGCTCCTCGTAGCGCGCCGACCACTCGTCCAGCTGCACCTGCAACAGGTCTCCCTGCTGTCCGCTGGCATCGGCCGACTGCGCCGATGCCTGTGCGCGTTCACCCGCCTCCTGTGCCTCCTTGGCGAGCGCCTCGACGCGCTCGGTCAGACCGACAATGGTCTCACTCTGGCGCGCCAGCTCGGCGTGCTTCTCAGCCTGCAGGGTCTCGATCTGCTGCTCCCAGTCACCGATGCCGAGTACCCCCCCGGAGAGCTCCGAGGCGATGCTGTCTTCGACCACAGAGTCCTCTGACGCGGCTTGCTGGTCGGCGTCCGGCGAGCTCTCTGGCGCCTGCTCGGCCAGCGCGTTGCCTGCCGCGCTGGCACTCTCGTAGCTCGCGATCGCGGACTCGAGCTGCTCGATCAGCCCGTTGCGCTCCATCAGCAGGGCACGGAAACTATCTTCGTTCCGTCCGAATGCACCGATAGCCTCGGTGATGCGCACCTCCAGGTCCTCACACAAGGCTGAATGCAGCAGCACCTGCTGGGTCATGCGAACCTCTTGGTGCTGACCCGCACGTCGATGGCGGCGGTCCAGAAAGATCCAGGCGATGAGGCCGCCGCAGAGAAGGAATGACGCGGACAGGAGAACGAAGAATAGGCTGATGGTCGGCATGATGGAACGTGCTGCATCGGGGACGCTGCGAGGTGCGGTCGGTCGCGTGGCGACACTGCCGAATAGGGGGCCGGAATGGCCCCGGTCCGACCTCGGAGAGAAGTGCAGGGGTCTGTTGCTGTCGACGCACGGAAGCCGCATTATTGAGTCCGCTCGCCGCTTGTGCAGATGTGACAGCGCTGCACAGCCAGGTGCAGGAAACTATTTCCAGGTGCCAGGCACTACGAGACCCAAGCGGGCGCCGGTGTCGGGCGCAGCGTCCGTCAGCGCTGCATCGCACGGCCGGCGAGCAGAAACAGGAACCCGGCCAGAAGCGCGAGCGGTGCCAGATCGAGGTACTCCACCGTGCCCTGGCCGAGCAGCGCGGAGCGCCAGGCGTCAACCGCGAGCGTCAAGGGGTTCCACGCCGCGATGCGCGCGAGCCAGTCGGGCATCTGCTTGCCGGGGACGAGCGCACTGCTCGTGAACAGCAGCGGCATGTTGACCACATGCACGAATACGGCCATGGCCTCCTGCGCTCGGGTCCAGAAGGCTATGGCCGAAGAGAGGCAGGAGAACGCCAGCGCGAACAGGCACAGGGCAGCAAAGCCCGGGCCAATGGATCCGAGATCCGGCGCGAGCCGTGCACCGACGGCGAGCGCCAGCAGCAGCACGAGCATGGCCTGTACCAGCAGACGCGCCGCGTCGGCACAGACCTTTCCGGCGAGGATTGCCCAGGGGCTGGCCGGGGTCTGCAGCATGCGCGCCAGAAATCCGACCTGCTCGTCGCGTATCCAGCCGATTCCGGACTGTGAAGCCCCGAACAGAACCGTCATGACGCACACACCCGGTGCGAGAAAGTCGATGTAGCGCGTTCCTTCCGGAAAGTCGACCAACTCGTAACGGTCGAACAGGAATCCGAAGAAGAGCATCCACATCAGCGGCTGCACGAACGAGAACGTCAGCAACACCGGGCGCCGGAACGTCTTGACCCAGGTGCGCCATGCGAGCGCCCATGCAGTATCGAGGAAGCCCGGACTCATGCGCGGCCTCGTCCCCGACCAGCACGGCCACGGCCGCCCCTCGACTCTACGGGCGCCGCGGTCCCGATGCGTGCGCGCAGCGCAGCGACCAGATCGACATGATCCGCGGAGACCTGCGCGGGCGTGCCTCGCTGCACGACCTGCCCGGCATCCATCAGCAGCACCTCGTCGGCGTGCGCCTCGACCGACACGAGATCGTGGGTGATCACCAGGATCGCCGTGCCCGCGGCCGCCAGGCTGGCGAGGGTGGTCCAGAGCGCCGTCGTGCTCTCATCATCGAGCCCGGCTCCGGGCTCGTCGAGCAGCAAGAGCTGGGGCACATGGATCAGCGCGCCAGCCAGATGCAGACGCCGGCGCAAGCCGCCGGACAGTTCGTCAACGCGCTTCCGTCGGTGCTCGCTCAACCCCATGTTCTCGAGGCAATCGGTCACGCGCGCATTCCGTTCAGAGCGCGGTACCGCGTGCAGGGTGGCCAGCAAGAGCAGCGTCTCGGCGACGCACATCTCAGGGTCCAGCTCGGGAACCTGGGACACGAACGACACGGACGCGTGCAGGGCGCGCCGAGCGCGGCCGCGCAGGCGCGCGGGCGACGCCTGGCCCGCGACGACGACCTGGCCCTCCTGGGGTTCGATCCGTCCCGCAAGGAGCGCCATGATCGAGCTCTTGCCCGAACCGTTGGGGCCCACGAGGGCAGTCAAACGGCCCGCAATCAGGGTCAGGTCGACCTGCTCGAGAGCGCGCACGCCCGTTCCCTGGGCCAGGCCATAGGTCAGGCCGACGCGGGTCAGGCTGGCGCGCTCGGAGCAGTCAATCGACATGGACGATCGTGCCGACGTGCTCGCCATTGAGCGCCGCCTGGATGCGCTCGGGATGCAGGCCGTTCACGATCTGAAGGCTCTTGACCAGGCGCGACTTCTCGAGCAGATCCAGCACAACGCGGTCGAACGGCAACGTCTTCAGCTTGCGGTCCCGGATCTCGGCCACGCTGGCCTTCTCGATCAGGTTCGCGCTGGAATTCTCGTTCGGATCCGCGTCGTACAGGCCATCCACGTCCTTCACCAGCGTGAGCGTCTTGCAACCGAAGCACTCGGCCACGAGGTAGGCACCGGCGTCGGTACGGTGGGGAGGGATCTTGCCGATCTCGGGCGGGTGCTCCCAGAGGG
Organism: Planctomycetota bacterium; assembly: GCA_047618565.1. Classification (GTDB taxonomy): domain Bacteria; phylum Planctomycetota; class UBA1135; order UBA1135; genus JBLHKW01. Next base: position 39,438 of record JBLHKW010000005.1, on the reverse strand, counting down.
AGTAGGGCGGGTCGCCATTGAACACGACGCCCGGCGCACCGCGCATGAAGAAGGGCAACAGGTGTCCGAAGATCTCCGGCGGAATGGCCACCACGCCGTAGGGTGCGAGCAGGGTGCCCAGGATGTGCGCGTTCCCGAGCGCGTCAGCGATCGAGAGCTGCGCCAGCACGCCGGTCGGGAGACCGAGGTCGAGACCGATCGAGAAGACGTGACGCGTGCGCACACCGCCGCCGGTCGCCAGGATCAGCTTCTTCTCGCCCAGGATCTCGCCCAGCTTCTCCGTCACCGGGAACAGCGCGCTGCGCCCGCGGTCGATGATCGAATGGCCACCGATCTTCACGACGTGCGCGTCGGGCAACATCCGGAAAGTCGGGTCGTCCGTTTCCGTCGACTGGATCAGGTCCTTGTCGACCAGGCTCTCCCGCATCAAAAGGGAGTTCAGGTGGTGGCGCTTATCGTCAACGCTGCCGGCGATCGGATCGGGACTGCTCATCGGGTTTTGCATCTTTTTGTAATCCGGGCTAGTCGGCGCTGATGATCGTGCCGACATGCTCGCCAGCGAGCGCGCGCGTCAGATTGCCCTTTTCGAGGCCATTGATGATCTGGATCGATCGCCGGCTCTTGGCGTTCTTCATGAGCTCGAGCACGCTGCGTTCGACGACGACGTCCTGCAGGTCCTGCTCGAGCAGCTCGTCGACCGTGATCTTCGGAATGAACTTCGCGTTCTTGTCCTTCTTCGGGTCGGCGGTGTAGAGGCCGCGTTCGTCCTTGACATAGATCATGGAGCGGGCCGAGAAGACCTCGCTGATCAGGAAGGAGCCCGTGTCGGTACGGTGCGGCGGAATGCGACCCACGCCCGGGTTGGGCTGCCAGAAGGTGTAGGGCGGCATGCCGAAGACGATCACCGCGCGCCGCTCCGCCAGGTAGAGCGGCAGCTGCGGGAACTGGATCGGCTCGATGAACGGAATACCGTACTTGGCGAGCAGGTAGTGCAGGATGCGCGCGTTCTGCATGCTCACGAAGGTTCCGAGCACGCTCAGCACGCCGGTGGGCAGGCCCAGATCCATGCCCACGCTGTATGCATGCCGCGCGCGCGTCCCGGCGCCGGTGCACAGGATCATCTGGTGCCTGGGCAGGTTCTCGACCACCTCCTCCAGGATCGGGAAGACGGCCTTGCGACCACGATCGATCATGCTCTGGCCGCCGATCTTGACAACGTTGGCTTCGGGCAAGACGTGATGCGGCGGAACCTCGTCGGTCTTCCTGAGCAGCTCGTCGTCGGTCAGCGATCCCGCGACCAGGGTGGCACCGAGCTCGGTCAGGAGGTCACTGGGGAGGGGCTTGGACATACCTGGATCTTGAGTCCCTGGCTGGGTCAATAGGGGGAGAGTGGGAGCGGCAGCCGGATGGGCGTCCACTCGAAACGGCGTTCGCAGGTCTCTGCGTCGCCGGCCAGCGTACCGAAGCGCGCCTCCCCCCAAGCCTCCAGGGCACTCAAAACTTCGTGCTTCACGGCCGCGTCCACGTCGCGTCCGGCCAGCCCTGACTTGGAGCGCCAGTCCTCGAGAACGCCGGCCAGAGAATCCTCCACGAACCAGCGTCCGCCGACCCGCGGCGACTCGACCTCGGCCCCGGTCTCGACCAGGGCCGCCTCCAGTTCCTGAGCCCTCCGGCGACCCCTGCCTGCGCTCGGGCCTGCACCCCTCCGCGCAACGCCCCGTGAATCCGGCAGGCGCTCGGCGAGCAGGGTCAACATCTGCTCGCGCAGACGCGAGCGCATGCTCATCGGGTCGCGCTCGACGCGCCCCGTGACGACCCATGCCCCATCCGGGTGGGCCACGCGCCGCAGCTCTCGCAGGAGGTGCGGCAGGTCCATCAGGTGTGCGGAACGCGAGAAGAGCACGGCGCGCACGCTCCCGTCCCGTAGCGGCCAGGGGCAGTCGGCATCCGCCTGGACCAGTGGAAAGGGCGTGTGCGAGTGCTTGCCCTGGAAGGCACGCAGCATCGGTAGCGACAGATCGACACCAACGTAATTCGGCGCGCTCACGGCCAGGAAACACCCGAGCTCCCCGCTGCCGGCGCCCATGTCGAGCAAGAGATCGGTGGGGGATGGAAGCAGGGCCTCGACCAGGTCCCGAGCCGTTCTCCGGGCTGCCTCCTGCGGGACGCCTGTTCGGCGTTCGAACGCACCGGCCTGGTGGTCGAACGAGAAGCGTTCCGGTGGTTCGCCCATCGTCCCATACTAGCCCGATCTATTCATGACCACGCGGACGAAATACCACGAACGGCCGGCTTCGCCGTCCTTTCGGGCTTTGGCGGCACTTTGCGAACATTGGCGTCCTTGGCGACCAAAAAAGGTCGCCTGCGGGGCCAATGCCCGCAAAGCACCACCAAAGCCCGAATCGAGGCGTTTCGCCTCGTGGCTCATGAATAGACCGGGCTAGCAGCCTGCTGGCACCGCCGGCGTAAAATGCTCCGCTCGGTCAGCCCGGCGCAGGAAGCGCGCATGCGGATCCGGTATAGTCCGACCGATGGGCAGAGCGTACGCACGAGAGATGACGGCGACGGGGCGTGGACGACGCCTGTTGCGCGCCGTGGCCCTGGTGAGTGCGGGCTTGCTCGCGCACGTGGCCAGTCCGGGATGCGCACCGCCCGACGAGCGGCCCGAGTTGAGCGTCTTCGCAGCCGCCAGCCTCACGGACCTCTGTGCCGATCTCGGCGCGGCCTTCGAGCCCGCGGCGGTGACGTTCAACTTTGCGGGTTCCAACGTGCTCGCACGCCAGATTCTGGCGGCGCCCGAGGCCGCGGACGTGTTCCTCTCCGCGGACCGGGCGTGGGCTCAGGAGCTCGTCGAGAGAGATCTGACTGCCGCGACACCGACGACGGTGCTCTCCAATAGTCTGGTCGTGATCGGCTGGCCCGGGCCCGATGGAAGAGAGCGCCAGATCAAACGTGGATTGGACCTGGCCTCGCTCGAATTCAGCCACCTGGCCCTGGCCGACCCGGAGGCGGTGCCCGCCGGGCGTTATGCGCGGGCGTGGCTCGAGAGCCTGCCCGCAGCCGGTGGCAGCCTCTGGGACGCGCTCGAGTCGCGAGTCGCGCCGACCCTCGACGTACGCGCCGCAATGGCGCTGGTCGAGACCGGCCCCGAGATCCTGGGCATCGTCTACCGCACGGATGCGCGCCAGGCGCGGCGCGCGCGCGTGCTCTTCGAGGTGCCCGATCACGAACAACCGCCCATCGCTTACGTCGCCATGCGCCTGCAGCCGAATGACGGGACCTCGCTCGCTCAGAGCTTTCTGGATTTCCTGCAAACCGAACGGGCGCGGGACATCTGTTCCGCGCACGGATTCGTGACGGTCCTGTGATGTCAGCGGAGTCCCTGACCATCCTGTGGCTCACCCTGCGCGTCGCCACCGTGGCGACGCTCTTCGTGGGCGTGCCGGGTATCGCCTTCGGCTACCTGCTCGCACGCTTCGAGTTCCGCGGCAAGAACATCGTGTCGGCCGTGACCGGATTGCCGCTGGTCCTGCCACCCACGGCGGTCGGCCTGCTGCTACTTCGGCTGTTCGCTCACGATGGACCACTGGATGCCCTGGGCATCGATCTCGACGTCCTGTTGACGTGGCGTGCAGCCGTCGTAGCTGCGGCAACCATGTCACTGCCCCTGGTGGTGCGAACGGCGCGCGTCGCATTCGAGGGCGTCGATCCGAGGCTGGAGTCCATGAGCCGCACCCTCGGCCACGGACGTATGCGGACGTTCTTCGGAACGACCCTGCCCCTGGCCCGGCGCGGCCTGATCGCAGCGCTGATCCTCGGCTTCACCCGAGCACTGGGCGAGTTCGGAGCCACGGTCACCATCGCGGGCAACATCCCGGGCAAAACCCAGACACTTGCTTCGGGCATCTCGGCCGCCCAACAGGCGGGCAACGACGCGCGCGCCAACGTCCTGATCGGCGTGGCGCTGGTGGTCGGATTCGCCGCCATCCTCTCGGCCGAACACCTGTCCCGGCGCCGGGGTGAGGTTTTCACCCGATGAGCCACGCCACGTCCTCCGCGAACGCCAGCGCGGACGGCCCGCTCGAGATCGATCTGCAGCTCTCGCTCGATCGCTTCGAGCTCGACGTGGCCTTCACCAGCGCCGCGCGCGTGACCGGCATCTTCGGGGCCTCGGGCTCTGGAAAGACCAGTTTGCTCGAGTCCGTGGCCGGCCTGCGGCGTCAGGCACGCGGTCAGATTCGATTCGCCGGGGAGTCCTGGCTGCGAGATACGCCGCGCCTCAACGTGCGGCCCGAGGCACGCCATATCGGCTACGTGCCCCAGGATGGACTGCTCTTTCCGCACCTCGACGTGCGCGGCAACCTTCTTGCGGGGGCGCGCCGAGCGCAGCAGCAGGGCGGCGTCGAACATACCTTCAAGACGGTCATCGCGCTGCTCGAGCTCGACGGATTGCTGGGGCGTGATGTGCACGGACTCTCCGGCGGTGAACGGCAACGCGTCGCGCTCGGGCGCGCACTGTGTTCGGGCCCGCGACTGCTGCTGCTCGATGAGCCCCTGGCGTCCCTGGACCTGCCGATGCGCCGCAAGCTGCTGCCGTTCCTGCAACGCATGCGGCACGAGTTCCAGATCCCCATGCTGCTCGTTTCCCACGATCCCCTCGAGGTGCAGGCCCTGTGCGACGACCTGATCGTGCTGCGCGCCGGACGCGTGATCGCGCGCGGCCGCCCCCAGGCGGTCCTGACCGACCCGGAGGTCTTCCCCCTGGCCGCCCAGCAGGGTTTCGAGAACGTCCTGTCCTGCAACATGGAGAGCGACGAGCAGTCCGGGCTACGGGTCTGGATCGGCAGCGGCAACCGACGGGTCCCGCTCACCCTGTTGCCGTCCGGGGAGCCGGGAAAGATCCAGCCCGGCCCGAAGCTCGTCGGTATTCCTGCGCACGAGATCATCATCGCGACCGAGCCACCACGCGGCCTGTCCGCACGCAACCTGCTGGCCGCACAGGTGACGGCGATCCACCGCAGCGAGCAACTGGCCCTGATCGAGACGCGCCTCGAAGCCGACGACACGCCCGTCACCGTCGAGGTCACGGCCGACACGCCCGCCCAGCTGGGAGTTGAAGTCGGGTGCCCCGTGCACCTCGTGATCAAGGCGGCGAGCTGCCGCCTGTACGACGACGGATCCCAGGCTCCGAAATGACGGTCCGCCGGAGCGCGCCGGCGGACTGCCCTGGCACGCGGTGGTGGAAGTCACGGCGGGATCGAGGCCGTAAGGGCTCGTCATGGCAAGGCGCGCTGACGATGCGTGTTTGTGGATACTCGGAGGAAGCGTAACGCCGCCAGGGCGGATCCTGGCGGATTCTAGCGCGTCGTGACTTCCACCACGGCCTGCTAGGTTCCGGGCCGCCGGGCGCGCTAGACTCGCCGCAACCATCCGACCCAAAGGAGCCTGCCCGTGTCTACCTGTTCCATTCCCATCAGCGTCGCCCTGACCGCGCTTGCCTGCATCCCGGCCGGATGCTCGGGCGGAGAATCGCCCGCAGTGACGGACGCGGGCGCGCAGGCTGAGGCCCAGGCGACGCCCGAAGCCGAGCCCATTTCGGAATCCGAGCCGCCCGCACCCACGGTCCAACCCTCGGACGAGGATGCCGAGCCCGTGGCGGAGCAGCACCCGGGCTTCCCTGAGCAGCCGGGCTGGATTCGCCAGGAGCTCGACAACAAGATGCGCCTGGCGCAGTTTAGGCTTCCGCGCGAAGCGGGTGACGCGGAAGACGCGGCGCTGGTCGTCTTCTCGTTCGGCGGCGCAGCGGGAGACGTGGACAGCAACATCGCGCGCTGGACACAGATGTTCGAGCAGGAGGATGGGAGCGAGGCGAGCACGGCCGCAGAACCGCGCGAGCGCGACGGCATGACCTTCCACACGGTCGACATCAGCGGGCACTTCGTCGCTCCGGCCATGCCCGGCGGAGTAGATGCGGCCGACAAGCCCGGCTGGCGCCTGATCGGAACGGTGGTCGAGGCGGGCGCGAAGACCTACTACGTCAAGCTGACGGGACCGAACGCGACGGTCGAACGCTGGCGGGCAAGCTACGCGGCCTTCCTGGATCAGCTCGATCCGCCGCGCTGACCTGCGCCGGTCCTCAGCGATTGCGGTCGAAGATCCGGCGTATGACGACGGACTCTTCGCTCGACAGGATCTCGTCCAGACGCGCCTGCTCGGAAGCGGCCAGGTCGCGCGTCTCGAGCGCCAGCGCGGAGCCGAGGCGCTCCATGCAGGCGCGCGCTCGATCGCCGAGTAGTGCCAGCAGCTCGGCCGTGCCGAGGGCAGTCAGCTCCTGCGGGGGCTCGTCCATGATGCCGTTCCCCGCGTAGCCCAGGCCCCTGAGGTGCTGCGCTGTCTGCTCGTTCGGATCCACATGCCCCGGCAGGCCGGATGCCTGCCGCGCGCGCACGAACTCGGTCAGCTCGGCCACGCGCTCCGGGTGCGCTGCGGCCAGGTTGTGGCGCGCTTCGGGGTCGTTGTTGAGGTCGAACAGCTCGACGATCAGCGCTTCCTGACACTCGCCGAGCAGGCTCGGCAGCACGAGCTGCCATCCGGCCTGGGTGATGACCGAGCTGACAAAACGCGTGGCCGAGAACACCACGGGCTTGCGCCGCGGCCAGTCCTCGGGATCCTCGAGCACGCGCAGCAGGCTACTCCCCTGCAGCCCGCCCGGGTCCGTGAGGCCGCAGAGCTCGAGCAGGGTTGGGCCGACGTCCACGTTCTCGACCCAGTCCGTCACCGACTGGCCACCGGCCGAGGGGCCCAGGGCCGACGGGGCGACGAGGATCAGGGGAATGTGCACCAGCTCCGGAGAGACCTGGTTGCCATGGGTCATCTTGAAGCTGGTCGTCAGCGACGGGGCCTCGCCTTCACGCCGACGCTGGCCGCGCGGCCCGTTGAAGTAGTCGAACCGCGTCCACAAGCCCTCGCCATGGTCGGCAGTCAGGACGATCGCGCTCGTGTCCATCTGACCGGTTCGCTCGAGGGCACCGACCAGTGCGCCGATACGTCGGTCGCAGTAAAGGACGTCGTCGTCGTAGCCGGCCAGGGAGCGACGGATCTCCGCCAGTCCCGCGTCATCGGCAAGGCCCGGTACGCTGTCCTGGTAGAAGGCCAGGCGGTCCGCGGGAATGGGCGGCGGGTCGAGCAGCCAGCGGCGCGTGCCCTGCGGCGGCTCGTAGGGATCGTGGGCCTCGTTGAGGTGCACGTAGGTGAACGTCGGGACATCCGCTTGCCCCTCGATCCACTCGATGATGGGAGCGTCCGGCGCGTAGGGCGGGATGTGCTGCACCGCGTCGAAACCGCGGTGGAATCCGTTGTCCGCATCGAGCAGCGGATTTGAGATGAAGGCCGCGGTCGCGTACCCGGCGTCGTGGAAGAGCTCGGCCAGGGTCCTGACGTCCGTCGGGATATCGAGCCGCGGGCCGGCCAGGTAGCGGCTCGTCATGAGCGACACCATCGAGGGCGACGTCCACGAACACTGGGAGACCGCGCGCGAGAAGCGCACGCCGCGCCGGGCCAGTGCATCTATATTGGGGGACGTGGGTCGCTCGTAGCCCCACGCGGAGAGGTGATCCGCTCGCAATGTGTCGATCACCAGCAACAGGACATGTTGTGGGCGCGGCCGCTCGGGCTCGGCACCACACCCGCCGAGCAGGGCGCCGGTGGCCAGAAGACCCGCCAGCAGCGGGCCGATTGAGAGAACGCGCGCCGACATCCGGGCTAGCTCGCGTGCACCTTGATCGTCTCGCCGATCTGGTCGAGCATGCTGCGCAGCTCGTCGTCGTCGCGGTGGCGCAGGCGCATCCAGGCGTTGGCCATGTAGCCAGCCTCGGCCGGCTGGGTCGGCGATCCGATGGGCGGAAAATGCTTGTCGAGGATCCAGCGACCGAAGCGCTGCTCTATCTGCTCCACGCCCTCGTAGCTCTCGATGTGCCCATCGCAGTCTGGCCGCAGGGCGATCATTCCGGTGGCACAGGCGCGCGAAGCCTTGGCGTCGGTCGAGCCGAGCGCGACCGCCTTGGCCCACTCCTCGTACAGATCCAGGTCGTTGCCCGCGCCGTAGAGATCCCACACGCGCACCCCGGGCGGACGGCAGCCGATCTCCGAGAACTTCAGGCCCTTGGGTCCGAAGAACCACTCCATGTGGGTCGCCGACGTGCCGATGCCGAGTTCCTTGACCACGCGCTGGCCGAGCTCCTTGACCTCGTCGTAGACCGAGCTCTCGACGCGGTTGCTGCAGATGATCTGGGGCGAGATCCAGCGCGTGCGCATGGCCTCGAGCACGCCCGGATGGTAGTGGCAGACGAAGTCGTGCACGACTTCTCCGTCGATGCAGAGCGTGTCGTAAAAGCCCTCGTGCCCCTCGATGAACTCCTCCACGGCCGTGGGTGCACCGCGGTCGAGCCCGACCTCCAGCATGATCGACTCGAGGGACTCGGAGTCGTCAGCGCGGTAGGTGCCGGCCGCGCCCGCCGCGTCGCGCGGCTTCAGAATCAGGGGGAATCCCACGCGCTCCGCAAAGTCGCGCACCTCCTCGAGGGAGCTGGCACCGGTCGACTGGGCACAGGGCACACCGGCCTCACGCAGGGCCTCTTTCATCGCCGGCTTGTCGCGGCACAGGAAAGCCGTCCGGGTCGACGTGCCGGGAATCTCCGTGGCCTCGCGCACGTGGGCGACGGGCATGATGTGCGCCTCGACCGTGGCCTCGATGCGATCGACCCACTCGCGCCCCTGAATCCTGCGCACTGCGTCGAGCAAGGACGCCTGATGGGTGACGGACGGCACCTGCTCGTAGCCGTGCAACCATCCACGCAGTTCCCCGTCCAGGCTCTCCAGCGGTGCCTCGCCGATGCCCGTCACACGCGCGCCGACCGCGTGCAGCGCGCGTGCAAACTCACGCTGGTTACGGGGAAAGGCCGGTTCGACAAGGATGACGTGCATGGATCAGCGTGCTTGGGGCGTGGCCAGCAAGCTCTGGTACAGGGATAGGTAGTCGTGAACCCGGGCCTCCCAGGAGAAATCCTGGGCCATCCCGTTGCGCATCAGGCGGCGCCACGCATCCGGCTGGCGGTACACGCTGAGTGCGGCGCGCGCTGCCTGGAAGAAGGCCTCGGATGTGAACTCGTCGAAGAGGAAGCCGGTTCCCTCGCCTGTGGCCGCGTCGAAATCGACGACCGTGTCGGCCAGCCCGCCCGTGCGGCGCACGACCGGAACCGTGCCGTAGCGCAGGCTGTACATCTGATTGAGGCCACAGGGTTCGTAGCGGGAGGGCATCAGGAACAGATCGCTGCCCGCCTCGATCTGGTGCGCGAGCTGCTCGCTGTATCCGAAGTAGACGCCCACGCGCCCCGGGAAGGTGTCCCGAAGCCACTGGAAGTAGGTCTCGTACTTCTCCTCGCCACTGCCCAGCACGACGAGCCGCACTCCGTCCTGCTTGAGCAGCACGGCCAGGGCATCAGGCAAGAGCTCGAAGCCCTTCTGGCCCGTCATACGCGAGACGATCCCGAGCAGCGGCGCACCGGGTCCGTCGCCCGGCTCCGGCTCCAGGTCGAAGCGCTCCAGCAGGGCGCGCTTGGCCGCGGCCTTGCCCGAGAGGTCGTCGGCACTGTAGTGCTGCTCGATGTGGGGATCGCGAGCCGGATCCCAGTCGCCGTAGTCGACCCCATTGACGATGCCGAAGAGCGAGTCCGAGCGCGCGCTCAACAGGTCCTGCAGGCCCGCGCCGAGGTCCTCGGTCTGGATCTCCCGGGCGTAGGTGCGACTGACGGTCGTGATCGTGTCGGCATAGAGCAGCCCGGTTTTCAGGAGATTCACCACCCCGGCGTCGACGTCCTCGCGGTAGAGCAGCTCGCGATTGCGCTCCCATCCGAGATCCTTGAGCACGTCGATCGGGAACAGCCCCTGATAGCCCGTGTTGTGGATCGTCAGGACGGTGCGCGTCAGGGCGAAGAGGTCGTCCCAGCCATAGTTGAGCTTGAGGAAGAGCGGGATCGCGGCCGTGTGCCAGTCGTTGCAGTGGATCACGTCCGGGGCCCAACCCCAGCGCTGGCAAGTCTCGAGCGTCGCCCGGGACAGCAGAGCAAACCGCAACAGCTCGTCGTCACCACCGTAGAGCTCGTCGCCGTGGAACAGCTCGTCGCAGCGCACGAGGTATACCTTGACGTCGCTACCCGGCAGGCGCGTGACCCGAATCGAGGCCGCCAGGGTCCGCTCGCCGAAGGTCATCGACAGGGCGTCGATGCCCGGCGCCTCTGCCGGATCCAGATCCTCGAGCTGCCACTCACCCGTGGCGATGCGCGGGTAAAGGGGCAGGAAGAGGCGCACGTCCGCACCTTCTCTTCCGAGCGCACGCCCCAGACCCGCGACCACATCCGCCAGTCCGCCGGTCTTGGCGAATGGCGTGATCTCCGAGGCGACGAGGCAGACCTTCAGGTTCATGGCGATGGGCACGGGGGGGGGCAGGAGCCCGACCATGTTAGCGACGCCGTGGGCCCGGGTCTCGCCAGCTGTCGGATGTCCCCATCGAAATCCCACCGTCCGAGCCAGACGACCTGCTTGTCACGGGTCAAGGACCGCGAAGATGTGCTGCGATTTCGCGTGCTGCCCCACTAGAATCATGCCGTGAAAAGCGCCGTATTCGTAATCCCATTCGCTCTCGAGAGCACCCTCCGATTTCTCGAAGGCGCGCTGGAGTCCGAGGACATCCGCTGGGGTGTCGTCACCCAGGAGAAGCCCGAGCGCCTACCCGAGGAGCTGCGCAAGCGCCTGACCCACGTCGAGCAGATCGAGAACTGCCTAGACGCCGAGACCCTGGCCTCCGGCGTGCGCGCCAGCGTCGGACCACTCGGTGGCCAGGTCGATGCTCTGATCGGGATCCTCGAGCAGCTGCAGGTGCCCCTGGCCCAGGTACGCCAGGAATTGAGCATCCGCGGCATGGCCGTCGCCACCGCCCAGAGCTTCCGTGACAAGTCGCGCATGAAGGACATCCTGCGCTCCAACGGCGTGCCCTGCGCGCGACATCACCTGGCATCCGACAGCGCAAGCGCCCTGGAGGGCGCGCGCGATCTCGGCTTCCCGCTGGTGGTCAAGCCGCCCGCAGGCGCGGGCGCCAAGAACACATTCCGCGTGGACGACACCACGGAGCTTGAACAGGCCCTGGCCGCCGCGCCGCCGAGCGCCGGAGCGCCGGTCCTGCTCGAGGAATTCATCGTCGGCCAGGAGCACTCCTTGGACTCGGTAGTCCTGGGCGGCGAGCACCTTTTTCATTCCATCTCGCGCTACGGACCGACGCCGCTCGAGGTCATGCAGACCCCGTGGATCCAGTGGTGCGTGCTGCTCCCGCGTGAGATCTCCGGCGACGAGTACGGCGACGCACGCGACGCGGCGACGAAAGCCCTGAAGGCGCTCGGCATGGTCGCGGGCATGACCCACATGGAGTGGTTCCGGCGCCCGGATGGCAGCCTCGCCATCTCCGAAGTGGCAGCCAGGCCGCCCGGTGCGCAGTTCACGACCCTGATCTCCTACGCCCACGACCGCAATTTCTATCGCGAGTGGCCACGGCTGTGTGTGCTGGAACAGTTCACGCCTCCCGAGCGCCAGTTCGCCTGCGGCGCCGCATACCTGCGCGGGCAGGGCCGCGGCCGGGTGCGGGAGGTACGCGGCCTCGAAGAGGTCAAACGGCGCTTCAGCGAGCTCATCGTGGAGGCCAAGATTCCGCGCATCGGGCAGCCCCAGGCATCGAGCTACGAGGGCGAGGGCTACGTCATCCTGCGTCACCCGGAGACGTCCGTGGTCGAGGAAGCCCTGGCCGAAGTCGTGGGCACGGTCCAGGTCGAGCTGGGTTGAGCTGAGGAAATGAAGCCGTGAATGTAATACTGATCTCACCTGGTTTTCCGGCCGAGATGCCGCTCTTCACCGCCGGCCTGGCGCGCGTGGGTGCAAACGTACTGGGCGTCGGCGACCAGCCCGAGGCAGCACTCGATCCCGAGGTGGCGCGCAGCCTGACGGCCTACCTGCAGGTCGGCGAACTGTGGGACGAGAGCAAGACCGTGCCCAAGGTGCGCGACTGGGTGCGCGGGCACGAGATCGGACGGGTCGAATGCCTGTGGGAGCCCGGGATGTTGCTTGCAGCGCACCTGCGCGAAGCCCTGGAAGTGCCCGGGCTGACCGTGGCTCAGACCGAGCCGTTCCGGGACAAGGAGCTCATGAAACAGATGCTCGACGCCTCCGGCCTGCGCACGCCACGGCACGCGTGCGCGACCACGGCCGAGCAGATGCACGAGGCCGCCGCACGCATCGGCTACCCGTTGATCGTCAAGCCGATCGACGGGGCCGGCTCGGCCGACACCTATCGCATCGAGGATGAGTCCGAGCTGGAGCAGGCGGTCGAGCTGGTGCGCCACATCGACGCGGTCAGCGTCGAGGAGTACATCGAAGGCGAGGAGTTCACCTTTGACACCATCTGCGCCGACGGGAACATCCTGTTCGAGAACATCGCCCGTTACCGGCCCAAGCCGCTCATGATGCGCCATGGCTGGGTTAGCCCGCAGTCCATCTGCTACCGCGATATCGACCGGCCCGAGCTGCGCGCAGGTCGCGAGCTGGGGCATGCGGTGATCAAGGCCCTGGGCTTCAAGACGGGCTTCTCACACATGGAGTGGTTCCTTACACCGGATGGGGAGGCCGTCTTCGGCGAGATCGGGGCGCGCCCCCCGGGCGCGCGCCTGGTGCACGCGATGAACTACTCTGCGGACATCGACCTGTTCACGGGCTGGGCCGAGGCTGTCTGTACCGGCCACCTGTCACAGGACACGGACAAGCCCTACAACGCCGCCATGGTCTTCAAGCGCGCGCAGGGCAATGGCGACCGCATCGCACGCATCGAGGGACTCGATAGCGTGCTCGCGCACTACGGCGAGCACATCGTGAACATCGAGATGTCGCCGATCGGGAGCGCCCGCCAGGACTTCCGCAAGGTCGTGGTGGGGGACGGATGGATCGTCGCACGCCATCCCAACCTCGAGGTCGCGCTCGAGATCGCCGACCACCTGGCCAACGACGTGCGGGTTGTCGCTGGATGAAGAGTGCCGCGAGCACCCGGCCGGTGATCCTGCTGGGCCCCCAACGGGAGCAGCCCTCGGTCCACTCCGCCGTCGACGCCCTGGCTCCGACCGGCCGTGTCGCCACGGTCACGGCGGGCTGGGAGGAACGCGAGGCCGAGGACCGCGAGCTGATCGAGCACCTTTCCAGGGATACGGTCAATCTGGGCCTCTTCCCGCGCACCGAGCAGGTCTTCGAGCAGGACCCCGAGCTCTTCAGGGCCATGCAGGCACGCAATGACATCCTGCGCCGTCAGCGCGAACTGTACGGCGTGCGCCTGGCGCCGGCGCTGGAGGTGGCCCGCAGCCTCATGGCGAGGCGTGGCACGCAGGCCGCCGTGCAGGATTCCGCGGACGAGTTGCTGGAACGCGAGATCACCTCGGCCATCGAGACCGTGCGACACCTCGACCAGCACCATTTCCAGGCCGTGTGCAGCGTGCGCGCGGAGTTCGAGGATAGATGGCGACCGCTCGAGCGAGATGCGGTGGCAAGCCATCGAGACGAGCTGGCGCAGAAACTCTCCGACTGCTCCGTACTCTGTATCGCAGGTGGGCACGTGGGTATCCTGCTGAACAGACTGCGCCTCTTCGATGTGATGGGCCTCATTCCGGAGCTCCCGATCGTCGCCTGGGCGGGGGGAGCCATGGTGCTGGCGCAACGCATCGTGCTGTTCCACGACAGCCCGCCCCAGGGCGCAGGCCACGCGGAGGTCTTCCAGCAGGGTCTGGGCGTCATCGACGGACTCGTCCCGTTGCCGCACGCCTCCCGGCGACTGCAGCTGGACGACGCGCTGCGCGTGAGCCTCTTTGCGCGACGATTCTCGCCCGCGCTCTGCCCGGCCCTGGACCCGGGCTCACGTCTCGATTACGCCGACGGCACGTGGTCCGGGCCAGAAGTGCAATGCCTTGCGGCAGATGGCAGCATGAAGCCCTTCGTGCACCAGAGCCCCCGCGCGGAGGTGCTCTCGTGAGCCTCGCCATCCACGAGCTCGAAGGCCAATCGCCGGTCGACAGCCTGGCAGTCGACACGTTTATCAGCGCCCACGAATTCCCGCTGATCGAGGGCACCACGGCCACCTTCGTTTACTGCGGTGATGCGGATGAGGTGCACCTGACCCACTGGGTCTACGGCTTGCCGTCCTCCCAGCCCTTCAAGCGCCTGCTCGGAAGCGACCTGTGGTTCTTCACCCTCGAGCTGCCACGCAAATCACGTGTCGAGTACAAGCTCGAGATCGTGCACGGCGACGAGCACCGACTGATCCAGGACCCACTCAATCCGAACCTCGCCGCCGATCCCTACGGGGCGAACTCCGTCGTACACGGAGAGGGCTACGAGAGTCCCGAGTGGAGCCAGTTCGATCCCAGCGCACGGCCGGGTGAACTCCAGGAACACCGCCTGGCGAGCAAGGTCTTCGGAGACGTGCGCTCGGTCACGGTCTACGTGCCCGCGCGCTTCCGCCAGACGCGGCGTTACCCGTTGCTGATCGTTCACGACGGTCAGGACTTCCTGCGCTTCACCGAGCTCAAGCATGTGCTCGACAACCTGATCCACAGGCTGGAGATCCCGCCGCTCGTGGTGGCACTGGTCGACTCCCAACAGCGGCTGACCGAGTACGCCGACGACGAGCGCCACGCGGAATTCCTGGCGAAGGAGCTCGTACCCGTCATGGAGGACACCTACCCGCTACTCGGCACGGCCGGGGGGCGTGCTCTGGTGGGCGCCAGCTTCGGCGCCGTCGCATCCCTCGCGGCCGCCTGGCGTTACCCTGACGTGTTCGGAAACCTGCTGTTGATGTCGGGCTCCTTCGCCTTCACGGACATCGGGGAGCATGAGCGCGGCCCGGTCTTCGACCCCGTGGTCGAGTTCGTCAACAAATTCCGCAAGAAGCCCGGACGCCCGGCGGAACGCATCTACCTGACCTGCGGCACCTACGAGTCGCTGATCTACTACAACCGGTCGATCCTGCCCCTGTTGCAAGCCACCGGCATGTCCGTGCGCTACGTGGAGGCACGCGACGGACACAACTGGGAGAACTGGCGCGATCGCCTGCGCGAAGGCCTGGCCTGGCTCATGCCCGGCCCCCTATGGATGGTATACGAATGAGCGCAAGTCGCCCCAAGCGAGCAAAGTCTGCGGAGAGCAAGACCCAGCGGACCGCGTCAATACGCAAGATCGGTCTCTCCCTGGGTGCCGATATCTGCTGGCCGATCTGTTTCGAGGACATCGTCGCCGATCTCGACCTCGACCTGCCCATCAAGGGCGAGAACGTCCGCTTCGAGCTCGAGAGGGTGCCCATCGAGCCCTTCGACAACGACGCGCCGCGCCGCTACGACCTGGTCATCGATCGCCTTACGCACTGGTATCACACGCGGCGCGAGTGGATCAAGAAGGTGATCCTGATGGACGGCACCTACGTCTTCAACAACCCGTGGTCGGTGCAGTCCATGGAGAAGCAGACCTCTTACTGCGCCATGCGGGACCTCGGCATGCCGATCCCCAAGACCTGGCTCCTGCCGCCCAAGGAATACGACGACGCGCCCGATCTGGACGCCACCCTCAAGCGCTACGCGCGCCTCTTCGACCTGGGAGAGATCGGCAAGCAGATCGGCTACCCGCTTTTCATGAAGCCCTACGACGGCGGCGGTTGGGTCGGCGTCACCAAGGCGGACAACGAGGAGGAACTGCGCGCGGCGTACGAGGAGAGCGGCAAGTTCGTCATGCACCTACAGGAAGGCATCCTGCCCTACGAGCGATTCGTGCGCTGCGTCGGGCTCGGGCCCCAGGTGCGCATCATCTCCTACGATCCGTCCGCGCCCCCGCACGAGCGCTACCAGACCGATGCCAGCTTCATCACACCCGCGGATCGCCAGATCCTCGAGGACACGACCCTGACCATCAACGCGTTCTTTGGCTGGGATTTCAACTCGTGCGAGTCCCTGCTCAAGGACGGCACCTGGCATCCGATCGACTTCGCCAACCCCTGCCCGGATGCCCAGGTCACGTCCCTGCATTACCACTTCCCCTGGATGCTGCGGGCGAAGCTGCGCTGGGCCCTGTACTGCGCGGCGACCCGACGGCCCATGCGCCAGAGCCTCGACTGGACCGGCTTCTACAAGATCCGGGACCGCGGTTTGCCCTTTGCGGAGACCCTGGCCGAGTACGGTAAGCTCGCGCGCAAGCGCCTCAATGCCCGGGACTTCGAGAGCTTTTGCAAGACACACCTGGGCCAGCTGGACCAGGTCCTCTGGGACTACTTCGGCTCGGACCGCGCCCGCGTCGCGGTCGGCCTGAAGGTGCAGGCGCTCTTCCCGGAGCAGGAATGGGAGCAGTTCACCGAGCATTTCTGGCAGGCCATCCAGACCTGGCGCGCCGACGAGACCCCGCAGAAAAAGGCGACCCGCAAGTCATGAGCAAGGAGAGCACGAGCTGGTATTCGGACCGCATCGAACGGGACATCAACCTCGTACGCTGGGGCGAGGTCGGGACGCCGGTCCTGATCTTCCCGACCGCCGATGGGGACGCGGAGGAGTGCGAGCGCTTCCTGATGATCGATGCGCTGGCGCCTCTGCTCGAAGCCGGTCGTATCAAGCTCTATTCAGTGGACAGCATCGCCGGTGACGCCTGGCTGAAGCGCGACAACACGACGGACGCCGCCGCTCGCTTACAGAACGCCTTCGACAGCGCCATCTACCACGAGGTCGTGCCCGCCATCCGCACGGACTGCAACGACCCAGACGCCGAGATCCTGGTCACGGGCGCCTCGATCGGCGCCTTCAACGCCCTGGCCGCCATCTGTCGCCATCCGGACGTGTTCTCCAAGGCCATCTGCATGAGCGGAACCTACGACATGTCCAAGTTCATCGAGGGCGAGGTCACGGGTGACTACTTCGTCTCGTCGCCGCTGCATTTCCTGCCCAAGCTCGAAGAGGACGGCGCTCTGCTCGCAGGCCTGCGCAAGCGCTCCATCCTGCTGGCCCACGGCGACGGACGCTGGGAAGAGCCGGCACAGTCCTGGCGCACCGCCGAGGCGCTGGGTGCACGCGAGATCCCCAACCGCGTCGACGCCTGGGGCGAGGATTACGACCATGACTGGCCGACCTGGCGCCAGATGCTCCCCAAGTACCTCGAAGAGGTGCTCGAGAGCCCGGGGCAGTAGCGCGACCTGTCCGGCGGGTCCGTGCGAACCGCTGGCGCAGCCTGCGTCACTTGACGCTCTCCGCCTATCGTGATGGAGTGAGAGCCTGGCACCTGGCACCTGACGCTCGCCGCCGCCCGGCGCATGGGCGTCGCCACGCCGAGGCTCTCTTGACCACGTGACCAGCATCCCATGACGCTCTCGCGCTCGCTCTTCAACTTTCTGCTCCTCACCTCACTGGCGCCGTTCGCTCGCGCGGGGGTCGTGCACGTGGTGGACTCAGCAACACCAGGTGCCTTCCAGCAGATCCAGGACGCCGTGGATGCGGCCGTCGGCTCGGATGTCGTACTCGTGCGATCCGGGACCTACGCTGGGTTCGAAATCGTTGCAAAGGAGATCGCCGTCGTCGCGGACGAGGACGCGCTGGTGCTCGTAGGGGGCGCGATACGCGTGGTCTCACTGAGTGCTTCGCAGGACGTGCTACTGAGCGGCCTGCACGCCACCGGCACACTGGCAGCCGGCGGCGAGCTGCGCAACGGACTCGCCCTCCTGAACAACGCGGGGTCGGTCCGATTGCTCGGATGTGACTTCGAGGCGGCGATGGGCGGCATGGACCCCTCCTGCACCCGATCCCACGGCGCCTTGGTCGAGAATTGCGCGGACGTGGCATTCACAGCTTGCCTGCTGCGCGGTCGCTCGAGCGACTTCGCTGGCGGCAACGGACTGGAGCTACGCGCGTCCGCGGTCGCGCTGTACGACTCCGCCCTCGTGGGCGGCGACGGTGGACCCGCCTTCCCCTGCCAGGCCTACATGGACGGTGGCAACGGAGGCTCCGGCGTACAACACGCTGACCTCGTACACCTCCTGCTTCAGAACACCTCCTGCGCCGGCGGCGATGGGGGCCTCGAGGGCACCCCCCAGGCAGCGGGCGAGTGCCTGTTCCCCGGCGCCGGCGGCAATGCCCTGCGACGTTTTGGTTTCGCCACCAGCACGCCCGCGCTGCTCGCCTGCCCGCTCTCCAGCGGCGCAACCGCGCCATGCACCGGGAACACCTGCAGCTTCGTGGATTGCCCGCCGCCCCCCGTGGCCCACGTCTTTGGTCGCTCCGTCACCCTGCAGGGACGCGCCCCGACCCTGGACTCTGCGCGCGTGCTGCGCGACGGCGAGCTGCTCACCCTCAGTTTCAACGGACTCCCCGGAGACCGCGTCGGCCTCTTCCTCTCCGACGAGACCGCTTACCGCGCCCTGGCGCGCGGCGTCGATCTCGTCCAGGAGAGCCGACCGAGGCTGGTCCTCATCGCCGGCGTCATCGACGCAACCGGCACGCTCACCCGCTCGCTGAGCATCCCGGCCCTCGCCCCGGGCGAGGAGGCGCGCACGCTCTACCTGCAGGCCCAGCACCGTGGACCGACCGGATTCCCGACCCTGTCCGGACTCGCCAGCGTCGTCATCGTCGACGCCACGCTCTGAGCCACCCGGCCCCCTGGATTTCCCAGCGTGTGACCCTGGCAGACCGTCGCCAAAGTCATCCGGCCCCGGGGCGGCGTTACCTGAACTGGTATCCGGCCGGGATCACCACGACGCCCGCTTCCGAGACCGTGAACCTGGCTTCGTCGGCCTCGCGGTCGTAGCCGACCTCCGCACCAGCGGGGATGTCCGTCCACTTGTCGACGATCACGCGCTTGAGCCGCGCACCCGCTCCGACGACCACGCCACTGAACAGGATGCAGCCGTCCAGGTCAGCGTCTTCCCCGACCAGGACGCGGTTGGACAGGATCGAGCGGCGCACCTTGGCGCCGGAAACCACCACTCCGGGGCAGAGCAGGGAGTCGACCACCTCGGCCTTGCGGCCCGGGGACTCGTCGAAGACAGTCTTGGCGGGTGGGTCGTTGTGCCAGAGGGTGTAGGTCGGGCGCGCTGAATCGTAGAGATTGAACTGCGGCTCGACGTTGCAGAGGTCGAGGTTGGCCTCGTAGTAGGCGTCGATGGTGCCAACGTCGCGCCAGTAGGGGGCGTCCGAACCGCTGGCGGCGTCCACGAAGTGGTGCGCGTAGACGGGCTCCTCGTCGATCATGGCCGGGATGATGTCGTTGCCGAAGTCGTGGCTCGATGCGGCCCCGAGCTCGGCGTCGGCGCGCAGGCGCCGGATCAGCTCCTCGGTCTCGAACAGGTAGATGCCCATGGACCCGTAGCTGTAGCCGGGACGGCGCGGGAGCTCGGCACCCTTCTCGGGCTTCTCCTCGAAGGCCCGGATGCGGTTATTCTCATCGCACTCGAAGATGCCGAAACGACGGCTCTCGGCGGTCGGGATCTCCACCGCGCCGATGGTCAGGGCCGCCTTGGTCTCGATGTGCTGACGCAGCATGCGCCCGTAGTCCATCTTGTAGATGTGATCGCCGGACAGGATCAGCACGTGCTTCACGCGCTCGCGCTGCAGGCTATCGAGGTTCTGGAAGATGGCGTCCGCGGTGCCCTGGTACCACTTCTCCGAGCCCTGGTGGTGATGGGGCGGGCGAACGCTGATGAACTGCTCCAGCCGACGCGGGAGAAAGTTCCATCCGAATCGGATGTGCTCGTCCAGGGAGCGGCCCCGGTACTGGGTCAGGACGTAGATCCGCCGCAGCCCCGAGTGGATGCAGTTCGAGAGGGTGAAGTCGATGATCCGGTAGGCGCCGCCGAAGGGCACGGCCGGCTTGGCGCGCTTGAGCGTCAGCGGGCTGAGCCGCTGGCCCTGGCCACCGGCCAGAATCAGGGTCAGGGTGTCCTTGAGATCGTCCGTGAGCACCATGGTCGTGGATGTCGCTTTCTCCCCTGGCCGCAGGTATCAGCCCTGCATCGGTCGGTCGTACGCAGGTGGCCGCACGCCGAAGCCACCGAGGGCGACAGGTTAGCATGCCGCGGGGCGTGTTCCGTGGCTGCGAGTTCATTATCCTGTTGGGCCGTCGGGCCGGCTCCGAGCCCCGCCCGCGGACGCGCTCGTTCCAAAGGGGAACGAGCGCCAAAGCGCTCCTCCATCCGTCGGCGTGCACATGGGTGCACGCCCCGAACCCGGGCCATGGAAATGGACCCCGTCGAAAGCACCTCCGTCTGGCCATGCCATCCGCTCCACAGAAGACTCATTCCCTGATCCACTGGTCGCGCGCAGACAGTCAGGGCAGCAACGCCCCGCTCTCCAGCGAATGGCTCGAGACCAACGGCCTCGGAGACTTCGCGGCTTCGACGATTCCGTGCTGCGCGACGCGCCGCTATCACGGCCTGCTCGTCGCGCGCCCGCCGGGCAACGTCAAGCGCCATGTGTTCCTCGCGCGCCTGGAAGAGCACCTCGTCGATGAAGGTGCGCAGTCGCGCTGGCCGCTCTCGACGGCGGCCTACCCGGACGTGCTTGCACCCCGGGGCCAGGACACACTCCAGGAATTCGAGCTGCTCCCGTATCCGTCTGCGCTATATCGACAGGACGGAGCGAGCATACGGCGCGAGATCCTGCTCGTGGCCGGACAGCCAACGGTCCTGGTGCGCTACCAGATCACGGGCGCCGCAGCGGGCAGTGAGCTCGAGCTGGAACCCATGTTCGCGTGCCGCGAAGCGGACGCGCTGACCGTCGAAAACGACGTCCTGACCTCCGAGTTCGTGAAGCAGGGTCCGGGGTTCGCGTTCGAGCCCTACGCGGCCCTGCCCGCCGTACAGGTCACCCTCTCGGCTGCGGGACACACCTTCGAGGCGCGCCCCACCTGGTACAAGAACCTGCAGTATGCCGCGGACGCGGAGCGCGGTTACGAGCACTCCGAGGACCAGTTCGCCCCCGGACTGCTTCACATCCCGGTCGATTGCAATGGAGAGAAGCCCTTCGAGGTAGTCCTGGCTGCAACGATCGCGGCGCCGGTCGCCGATCCCGCGGCGCTCTGGAAGAGCGAGAGCGCACGCCGCCGCAAGACCCTCACGCGGCTCGACACCGACGACCTGGGAAGCGGCCAGGTGCTGGCTGCAGAAGCGTTCCTCTACAGGACGCCGACCGGGCGCACCGGCGTCAACGCCGGCTACCCCTGGTTTGTCGAGTGGGGCCGCGACACCTTCATCGCGCTGCCCGGCTTGACCCTTGGTACCGAACAACCCGAGCGCTGCCTCCAGGGGCTGAGCGGGGCGCTCGAGTTTCTGCAGGACGGCCTGCTGCCGAATGTTTACGGGTCGAACCGCGCGGATAGCCACTACAACTCAGCCGACGCCGCCCTGTGGTTCGCGCGCGCCACGCGCCTGTACGAATGCGCGACCGGTGACACGGCGGGGACGGCGGAGACCTTCCTGCCGGCCTTGACCGAGATCGCCGAGAGTTACCGCGACGGTACCGAGCTGGGCATCGCGATGGATGCGAGCGGCCTGCTCTCGGCCGGTTCGACGGAGCTCAATGCGACCTGGATGGACGCCCAGGTCGACGGACAGCCGGTGACGCCGCGCGACGGGTATCCGGTGGAGATCAACGCGCTCTGGTACTCCCTCATCAGCCACGTGGAGCTGCTCCTGAACAGCAGCCAGTCCCGGAAAGCGGCGGCCCCCTGGCGTCAACTACGGCTCCTGGCGCGGCGCAGTTTTCTTGAACGTTTCTGGCTGCCCGATGCGGGCATGCTCGCGGACCGCTGGATCGCCGACCCTGCGTCCGGCGGACGCGACGGCAAGCCCGACCGGAGTGTGCGCCCCAACATGGTCATCGCCGCTGCGATGGAGCTGAGCCCCTTGTCCCGCGCCCAGCGCAGGGCGATCGTGAAGCTCGCACGTGCGCAGCTGTTGACCCCCTTCGGCCTGCGCACCCTGGCCCCCGACGATGCGCGCTACCAGGGCACCTTCGCCGGATCGCCGGCCGAGCGCGACCGGGCCTACCACCAGGGCACCGCCTGGCCCTGGCTCCTGGGCTTCTTCGCGGAGGCTGACCTGCGCGCGCAGGGCGTGAACAAGAAGAGCCTGGCTAGCACCATGAGACTCTGGTCCGAGCTCGAACAGCACCAGGCCAGCACCGGCCTGAACCACCTTTCCGAAGTCTTCAGCGGGAACGCCCCGCACGCCCCCGGAGGCTGCTTCGCGCAGGCCTGGAACACGGGCGAGTACCTGCGTATCCGCGCAGCCGTCCGTAAGAGTTCGATTTGAAGGTCCTCATGCTGGGATGGGAACTGTCTCCGCATCTGACGGGGGGCATGGGGCTCGCCTGCAGCCGCCTGGCGCGCAGCTTGACGCAACAGGGAACCGAGGTGCTGTTCCTGTTGCCCCACGCCCTTGGAGACGAGGACGCGGGCGCGGCCGAGGTGCGTGCATGCGACCGCTCGGCCACACCGGTCGACGCCTCCCTGCGCCCGTACCAGACGCGGGCCGAGTACGACCTGCAGCACGCGGCCCAGGCCCGGGGGCCCTCGCGGCGCCAGGACTTCAAGGGCGGCTACGGGGCCACGTTGATCGACGAGGTCGCGCGCTATGCGGACGTGGTCACGGACCTGTGCCTGGACGAGGACTTCGACGTGATCCATGCGCACGACTGGATGACCTATGCCGCCGGGCTGCGCATCAAGGCGCGCACGGGCAAGCCCCTGGTCTGCCACGTGCACTCCAGCGAGCGCGACCGACGGCCGTTCGACCCGGACCCCGAGATCGAACGGCGTGAACAGGCGGGCTTCGACGGCGCGGACCGCATCGTGTGCGTCAGCGACTTCGCGCAGGACGCGTTGACCTATCATTACGACGTCGACCCCGTCCGCGTGCGCACGGTGCACAATGCGGTCGACGCCGATTTCGGCGCCGCTGCCCAGGCGGGCGCGCAGACAGCACGGCCGCCGCGCGTCCTGTTCCTGGGTCGATTGACGGCTCAGAAGGGACCGCTCTACTTCCTCGAAGCTGCGGCAAAGGTGCTGGCTCGCATGCCGGAGGTCGAGTTCCTCGTGAGCGGGGAGGGTGAACTGCTCGATGCGTGCAGGGCTCGCTGCAGGGAGCTCGGGATCGCGGAGCAGGTGCACTTCACGGGGTTCGTGCAGGCTGCTGACGTGCCGCAAATGTACGCTGAATCCGACGCCTACGTGATGCCCTCCGTGTCCGAACCCTTCGGCCTGACTGCCCTGGAAGCCCTCGCCTGTGGCGTGCCGGTACTCCTGTGCCGTCAGAGCGGAGCGGCGGAGGTCCTGAAGAGCAGCGTCCAGTTCGACCACTGGGATGTGGACGACCTGGCACGCAAGATCCTGGCCGTGCTGCGCTTTCCTTCACTGCGCGAGCAACTGGTCATCGCGGGTCGCGCCGAGCTGCGTGGCCTGGGCTGGGATGCCAGCGCACTGCGCCTGCAACGCGTCTACGACGAGGTCCTGGCTTGACGTCGGTGGTCTTCTATTTCCAGGTGCACCAGCCCTACCGCCTGACTCACTCCGCCTTCCCGGGCGCGGATGAGGTCAGCGCGGAACTGGCTCCCTTTGCGCGCTTCGACGACGCCGAGAACGAACGCATCGTGCGCCGCGTTGCGGAACGCTGCTACCTGCCGATGAACCAGCTGTTGCTCGACGCCATCGAGAAGACCGACGGCCGCTTCGCCTGTTCCTTTTCCATCTCGGGCACGGTCCTCCAGCAGCTCGAGGACTGGGCACCGGAAGCGCTGGCCAGCTTCGTCAAGCTGGCCGAGACCGGGCGCGTGGAGTTCCTGTGCGAGACGTCGCACCATTCCCTAAGCGCCCTCATCGACGAGACCGAGTTCCGCGCCCAGGTCAAGGCCCAGCGCGACCGCATCGAGGCCCTCTTCGGTGCCCGCCCGACCACGTTCAGGAACACCGAGCTCATCTTCGACAACCGCATCGCCCGCATCCTCGAGGAGATGGGCTTCGATCAGCTGCTGGGCGAGGGCGCGGACCATCTGCTGCAGTGGCGTTCGCCCAGCTACGCCTACAGGGCCCACGGCTGCGAGCGGCTGAAGTTGATGCTGCGCTCGTACGTCTATTCCGACGATATCGCCTTCCGCTTCAGCAACCGGGAGTGGGCCGGCTATCCGCTCATGGCGGACACCTTCGCCGGCTGGCTGGACGAGGTTGCGGAGGACGCGCCCTTCATCGGCCTGTTCATGGACTACGAGACGTTCGGCGAGCACCAGCCCGCCGATACGGGCGTCCTGGACTTCATGGCCCACCTGCCCGGGTACATCCTCGAGAACCCACGGCTCGACTTCAGCACACCGGCCGAGGTCGCCGGGCGCATCGAGCCGGTCGGGGACCTGGATGTCCAGCGCCCGGTCTCATGGGCGGACATGGAGCGCGACATCTCCGCCTGGCTGGGCAACCCGATGCAGCGCGAGGCCCACCGCGCCCTGTACGAACTCGGGCCCAAGGTGCGGCGCGCGGCCGAGGAGGGCCCGGCCGGCACGCTCCTGCTAGCGGAATGGCGCAGGTTAACCACCTCCGACCACGTCTACTACATGGCGACCAAGCACCATTCGGACGCCGAGGTGCACGAATATTTCAGTCCGTTCGCCAGTCCCTACGATGCGTTCATCATCTTCATGAATGTACTCGACGACCTGTCGCTACGTGTCGATAGGGCCACGATATCCAGTTCTCCAGGGGAAGTACGTTGAGCAAGAGTCAGTCGCTATTCGAGGTCAGTTGGGAAGTCTGCAACAAGGTAGGGGGCATCCACACGGTGCTCTCGAGCAAGGCCCGCACCCTGGTCGAGCAGATGGGGGACGACTACGTCACCGTTGGGCCCTGGTTGCCGTCCGATGACGATGCCCAGCTGGCGCCGTTCGATGAGGAGTCGGGATTTGACGACTTTACCGAGTCCTGCCGCGAGCTGGGCCTCCCGGTGCGCGTCGGGCGCTGGCGTATCCCGGGCAGACCGCTCACGCTCCTGATCGAGTTCTCCGCCCTCTATGAGCGCAAGGACGACATCTTCGCCGAGCTCTGGGAAGAATTTTCCGTGGACTCGATCTCCGGCGACTGGGACTACATTGAGCCCGTGCTCTTCGGCTACGCGGCCGGAATGGTGATCGAGCAGTGGTGGAACCAGCGGCTGCTTCCGCGTCACAGCCGTACGATCGCACACTTCCATGAGTGGATGACGGGCGCCGGACTGCTGTACCTGAAGACCCACGCCAATCCGATCGGCACGGTCTTCACGACCCACGCCACAATGCTCGGGCGTTCGCTCTCCTCCCAGGGCAACACCCCCGACGACGGACTCGGGGACGAGACGCCCGCCGGCCTGGCGGAGGCCAACGGCGTCGTGGCCAAGCACTCGCTCGAGGGCAAGCTGGTCCAGTCGGCGGATGTCTTCACGACGGTCAGCGAGATCACCGCCAAGGAGGCCCTGCTCCTGCACGGACGCCAGGCCGAGCCCCTGCTGCCGAACGGCATCGATCTGGGCGTCGTCGACGAGCTGACGGCCGGGCACGATCGAGCCCCGACGCGCGCTCGGCTGGCCTCCCTGGCGGAACGCTTCCTCGGGGAGTCCGTCGACGGCGCGGATTTCCTGTGCGTCTCGGGCCGCTACGAGTTCCACAACAAGGGTATCGATCTGCTGCTGGACGCGATGGGGCAGATCAACCAGCGCGAGGGCAAACCCCTGGTGCTGTTCGTCCTGGTTCCGGCCGGGCACTCGGGCCTGCGCGACGAGTACGCTGCGCGCATCGATTCGGACGGGGCGGCGAGCGATACGCCCCTCGGGATCTCCACCCACAGTCTCCAGAGTCCCGATGACGATCCCGTGCTCCAGGCGTGCGAGCGCCTGGCACTCGACAACGCACACGGCTCGCGGGTCAAGGTCATGCAGGTGCCGATCTACCTCGCTCCGGGAGACGGCTTCCTCGATTGCCCGTACGAGGCCGTGCTGGCGTGCATGGACCTGACCTGCTTCCCGTCGTTCTACGAGCCCTGGGGTTACACGCCCCAGGAGAGTCTCGCGGTCGGCGTTCCGACGATCACGACGGATTACGCGGGATTCGGGCGCTGGGCCCTGGCCCAGGATCTCGGCCCCGAGAGCGGCTTGAGCGTGCTGCCGCGCGTCCACAGGGATTACTCGACCACCCTGCTGGATCTGACGAACCTGATCGAGAGCTTCCAGGTCGATCGGCCCGCGCACGAGCCACTAGCGCAGGCCTGCCGTGAGACCGCCAACCTGACGTCCTGGTCGGGACTGATCGCCAACTACCAGGCCGCGTACGACGCGGCCCGGGACGCGGTGGCGCAGCGCATCGAGAGCGGCCAGGCTGCCTCGCGCCGCGGCCAGCGCCCGCATCACGTGGAGCCGAGCCGTGAGGGGCGCGAGCCGCGCCTCACCAGCTTCGAGGTCGCGGCCACCCTGCCGCCCGAACTCGAGGGTCTGCAGCGCCTGGCACGCAACTTCTGGTGGTGCTGGAACCCGGATGCCCAGGCGCTGTTCAGCGACCTCTCGCCCGAGTCCTGGGCCTCGTCGCGCCGGAACCCGGTCGCCTTCCTGGCACGCATCTTTCCGGAGGACCTGGAGCGTGGAGCGCAGGACAAGCAGTACCTGGCGCGTCTCCAGAGCGTGATCCAGCGCTTCGACACTTACATGCAGGACGCCCCTGCGACCTGGACAGCCGAGGGTACGCCCGCGGTCGAGCGCGCCCACCCCGTGGCATACTTCTGCGCGGAGTTTGGAGTCCACGAGTCGCTTCCTATTTATAGCGGCGGGCTCGGGATCCTGGCGGGTGACCACCTGAAGTCGGCCAGCGATGTGGGCATGCCCCTGATCGGAATCGGGCTCTTCTATCGCCAGGGCTACATGCGCCAGCGCATGACAGCGGATGGCGAGCAGATCGCAGCGGACTTCATCAACGATCCCTGCGTGCTGGCCCTCGAGGCCGTGCGCGAAGCTTCCGGCGAACGCGTCCAGGTGTGCCTGCAGCTCCCAGGCCGCGAACTGCGACTGCACGCCTGGAAGGCCATGGTCGGGCGCACGCAGCTCTACCTGCTCGATAGCGACGTTCCGGAGAACCGAGAAGAGGACCGCGGGATCACGCGCAGCCTCTACGGCGGCGACACCGAGGCGCGGGTCCAGCAGGAGATCGTGCTCGGACGCGGCGGAGTGCGGCTGCTGCGCCGGCTCGGGATCGAGCCCGGTGCCTATCACATGAACGAGGGGCACGCGGCCTTCTCGTCCCTCGAACGCCTGGGCCACCTGGTACGGAACGAGGGCCTCACCTTCGATGAAGCGCGCGAGGTGGTCCGCGCAACGACCTGCTTCACTACCCACACGCCCGTGCCCGCGGGCCACGACCGCTTCGGCGAGGACCTCCTGCGTCGCTACTTCCCGCGCACCGCGGACTGGGTCGGGCTGCCCTGGGATAAGTTCTTCGCCCTCGGCCGGTTGGGCGGTACGAGCGACGACTTCAACATGACGCACCTGGCGATCCACTTTGCCTCGCGCGTGAATGGCGTCAGCAAGCTGCACGGTATCGCGTCGCGCCAGCTGCTGGGCGATGTGTGGCCGAGCCTGCTCGAGAGCGAGATACCGGTCCACTCGATCACCAACGGCATCCACCTGGCCTCATGGGTCGCACCGGGAATCGCCGGGGTGCTCGGGGCCAAAGGATCGACCCTGCGCGCGACACATTTCGATGCCTGTTTCAAGAAGGCTGGCAAGGCGATCGATCGGCGCTCCCTGTGGAGGGAGCGCTGCGCGGCCAAGGCACAGCTGCTGGACGCCATCCGCTCGTCGCTTCGCAAGACGTTCGTGGAACGGCACGACAACCCGTTGCTGCTCACGCGCATGCTGAGCGGTGTCGAGCAGGACGCTCTCTGGATCGGGTTTGCACGCCGCTTCGCTCCCTACAAGCGCGCGCACCTGATCTTCCAGGACCGCGAGCGCCTGCGCGCCCTGCTCGATAGCACGGACCGGCCCGTGCGCCTGGTCCTCGCCGGCAAGGCACACCCGCGCGACCAGATGGGGAAGGACATCCTGGGCGAAATCTTCCGGGACACGCGCAACGACGACTTCGCCGGGCGCATCTTCTTCCTCGAGAACTACGAGATCGACCTCGGCCGACTGCTCGTCAGCGGCGTGGACGTCTGGCTCAACAACCCGACTCGCATGCAGGAGGCGAGCGGCACCTCGGGCATGAAAGCTGCGGCCAACGGCGGATTGAACCTCTCGATCGGCGACGGCTGGTGGCCCGAGGCCTTCGACGGCAAGAACGGCTGGCGTATCGGTAACGGGCGCGAGTACCGCGACCAGACGCAACAGGATCAGCTGGACAGCGCCAGCCTGTACTCCTTGCTCGAGGACGAACTCGCCCCCCTGTTCCACGATCGCGATGGCGAGGGCCAGCCCAGCGAGTGGCTCGAGCGCGTCGAGCATTGCCTGGCCACGGTCCCGACCGTCTTCAACACCGACCGCATGGTCGAGGAGTACGGGCGCGAGGCGTACGGGCCCCTGGCCGAAGCGGCGCGCGGTCTGCCGCTCGGACGCTGGGCCAGCGCGCGCTCACTGGCCCGGGACAAGCGCAGGCTGCGCAAGGCCTTCGAGAACATCCGCGTCCTGACGGCCAACATCGCGGACCTGTCCAGGCTGCGCGTGGGGGACTCGATCGATGTGGAGGTCGAGCTGGATCTGCCCGGACTCGCGCCGAGCGATGTGGTCGTGGAGCTCGTGCTCGGCCACCGCAACGGGGAGCGCGACCTGCACCGCCCCCTGATCGCCCGCCTCGACCCGGCCCCCGTGGGGGGCGGCGGCCCGGCACGTTTCGCGGCCACCCAGGTCGTGGCACGCTCTGGCGAATACGCCTACGGAATCCGCATTCGCGCCCGTGCAGCGGGTGATCCGGCGGACTCCCTGCGCGATCTCGTGCGCTGGGTCTGAGCGCGCCGGCGGCCGTGGTGGCTCCTGGCTCGAAATTCGACCTGGAATGCCGGGGCAGGTCCGGCGTAGCCTTCTCCAAGTGGCTCCCTCACCGACCCTCAAGGCCTGCAGCTGCTGCGGCCTGGTGCAGAAGATTCCTGCGCTGGCTCCAAAGCAACTCGCCCGCTGCTCGCGCTGCGGATCGACCCTTGTACACCCGGGGCGCCAGCGTAATTCCAACCGCCTGTGCGCTTCGGCCGCGCTGGCCTCGCTGCTGATCTTCCCGCTGGCCATCAGCCTGCCGATCATGACCATCGAGCGCTTCGGGCATGCGCACGATGCGAGTATCTGGACGGGTGGCATCGAGCTGCTCGCCGGGGGTGAGATCGCCGTCGGGCTCGTGGTGCTGCTCTGCTCGATCGTGATCCCGCTGTTCAAGCTCGTGGGATTGCTGCTCATCACCAGCCGCCGCTCCTGGCTCAGTCGACACCACAAGGCCTCGACCTACCACCTCATCGAGTGGGCCGGACGATGGGGCATGCTCGACGTTCTGCTCATCGCCCTGCTGGTGGCCTGGATCAAGGTCGGGGACCTGGTCGAGGTCACCGTCGGTCCGGCCGCACTCGCCTTCACCCTCTGCGTCCTGCTCAGCCTGGTCGCCACGAGCGCGTTCCACCCACACGCCGTGTGGGACGACGACGCCAGATAATGCTGTCCACCCTTCGATCCTGATGGAAACCTCCCCCCACGAAAGCCAGTCCGACCTCCCGAGCGCGACGATCGACACGATCCCGCAGCGCTCGTTCGCGTGGATGTTGCCGGTACTTGCGAGCGCCTTCGTCCTGTTCCTGACGTACCGCAGCCTGGCCACGCGCGGTACACTCATCTCCGTTCACGCGGCGGAAGGCCACGGCCTGAAGGCCGGCGACCCGCTTCGCTACCGCGGAATCAGCACCGGAACCATCGAGCGCATCGAACTCTCACCGGACCTCTCCGAGGTGGTTCTCGGCGTACGCCTGAGTCCCGGAGCGGAGCCGATCGCGCGCGCCGGTAGCCGCTTCTGGGTCGTGCGTCCGCAGCTCTCCTTCGACAGCGTGCAGGGCCTGGAGACCGTGATCGGAGCCCACTACCTGGCAGTCTTGCCCGGCCCAACCGGGGCCGAGCCGCACGCGGATTTCGTCGCTCTAGAGGAGCCGCCCATCGACGAACCCGTCGAAGCGGGCGGCGTGGAGATCCTGCTGGCCGCGCCGTCGCGCTTCAGCCTCGCCGCGGGCGCACCACTCACCTACCGACAGATCCGGGTGGGCACGCTGCTCTCGGTCGCGCTATCGAGCGACGCCACCGCAGTCGAGTGCCGGGCCTATGTGCGCTCTGCCTACGCACAGTTGATCCGCGAGAACACGGTCTTCTGGGAAACGGGCGGGATCGAGGTGGACCTGGCCCTGATGGGCGGCCTGCACATCGATATCCAGTCCCTGCGGTCGCTGCTCGTGGGCGGGATCGCGCTCGCCACGCCGACCCTCCCGGGACCGGTCGTCAGCACCGGCCAGCGCTTCACCCTCAACGGTGATGCACCGGAAGGCTGGAAGGAGTGGACGCCGGCGCTGCCGATCGGAAACGATCTGCTGCCGTCCGACGCACCGCTGCCGGAGCTACAGCGGGCAAGCCTCGCCTGGCACACGACGGGCCTGCTCGGCCGTAGCAAGAGCCGCCCGGGCTGGGTGCTGGGCACCGAGGGCGGACTGCTCGCGCCCGCCAACTTGCTCTTCCCCGAGGAGTCCGCCACCGACGACAGTGTGCAGCTCAAGGTCGCGGGCCAGAAACTACCCATGGCGCCCCTGGCAACCGGTCAACGTGGGCGCCTGGCGCACGTTCCCGTCACGCTGGAGGCCGGCAGCATCTGGCCCAAAGAGCGCATGCGCTTCGCCGAAGCCGCCGAGGACTGCCTGATCGTTGGGGACCCGGCCCTGCCCATGGCCCTCGCCGCCAGCCGCATGACCATCACCGCCGAGGGCTGGAAGGTGGACGGCGCGCTTGCGCTCGACGAACCGTGGCACGGTGCGAGCGTCGTCGCACGGGTCGACGGCCGCCTGATCGGAGTGCTCCTGCTTTCCGAGGGCGAGGTCGTGATCCAGCGGCTTCCCAAGGACTGGACCGAGTAGCGCCGAACGAAGAGTGCGTCCAGGAGCACGCCGCCTGACTGCGAATCAGAACGCGCCGCGGAAGATGACGCCCATCTGGACGTTGTCCCCGTCGACGAGCATCTCGCCGAAGCGCACGTCGCCAGCGGTCACGTAGCGCACATCGAAGCCAACCTGGGCGCCCGCGTAGATCGTCCAGAGCAAGCCCGCGCGCGCGTAGTAGCCGAGCTCGGCCTCGTCCTCGTACGCGACCACAGGATCAGGGCCACCCCTCAAGCGGCTGTTGATCACCAGAAGCGACGCCCCGACACCGCAGTACGGGTGCACGGGGGATCGCCACGACCCGAACTCCTTGTAGATGCCGGCCGAAGCCTCCCACACGCCGGCCTCCAGGTTGGCGCGCTCCATGTTCCCGAGCAGCACGGACGTGTCGTCCTCGCTGTAGCTCAGTCCGATGTCCAGGCTGACCGCCGCACCCTCCGGCATCAGCTGATAGTTGAAGGCGAGCAGAGCCTGATCCTCCACGGGCGCCCACTCGTCACTCGAGAAGGAACGCAGGCCTACCGTCATGCTGACGAATTCGCCGTCGACCGTCGGCACCGGCTGGGGTTCACGGGGACGGACCGTCGTCTGGGCCGCGCACGAGGCCAGGGTCAGCAGGATCGAGACACTAGCCAGGACACCGAGGCGCAGGTGGCAGCCCGATAGCCGAGCCTGATCGTTCAATTCCGCTCCGTCCAGGCCTCGACGGCGGGCAGCGCCGGGGCAACGAGCGCCAGAATCCCCATGGCCGTCGCGTAGGAGCCCGTGCGCGGGAACACGCGATCGTTCCAGCTTCCATCCGCCTCGCGCGTTCGCCACAGGAGAGCCAGTAGCTGCTCGCGCTCCGCCGCCCTCGAACCCTCGCTCAGGTGTTCGATCGCGATCGCAGCGTAGGTATGTCCAAAGTAGAAATAATAGGGCGCGATATTGTACGGCCCCTCGTGGGTGCCCTGCTTGCTCTTGCGATCGAAGAGGTCGTCCCAGCCCTCGAAGAAGCCGTGCACGGCGGCGCGCAGGCGCGCCTCGGAACTGCGGCCGGCGCGGAACAGGCAGAGCTCGGCTATGGCTGCGCGCGCGGAGGATCCCGGCATGGCCACCTCGCCTGCGACCGTCCCGGAATAGGCGAACGAGCCGATCCCCGTTCGCCCACCTTCCAGGGCATCGAGCGCACGCTCTACCATGGCGCCGTCGACCTCGTAGCCGCGCGCGTTGGCGTGAAAAAGGGCCAGCAGGGTCGCGCCTGTCATGAAGGGACTCGTGCCGCGGCCCGCGTAGTTCCAGCCACCACCGGGCTCCTCGTTCTCGGCGATGCAGTACACAAGATGGGGGATCGTCTCCTCGGCCTGCTTGCGCGTCGCCGGGTCGGTCAGGATCTGCAGGTCCAGGGCGCGCAACAAGAAACTCATGGCGTACACATGGCCCCAGCCGCGTACGTCGTAACCCTGTTTCGGACCGGGCGCCATATCCGGGTCAGCCTCGATCCTCTCCAACATGAACTGCGTGCCGCGCGCCACTGCCGCGTGACGCTCGGGTGCGCCCTCCCAGCCCGGAGCCCCGAGCAGCGCGAGGCACGCGATGGCCGTCCCGCCGACCCGATAGCCGGCCGGGATGCGCCAATCCGCCCCGACCCGGTAGACGCCCTCGTAGGGCCATTCGGATCCGGGGCCACTCTCCACGCGCTGCTCGCGCAAGCGCTCACGCTCCTGTTCCTGCCAGCTCGCGAGCTCCGCATCGGGGATGCTCCCCACAGCCGGGTCGGGCTCGTAGAGTTCCTGGTGCTTGAGCAGGTAGGCCAGCGCCTCGTCGATTCCCGACGCAATCGCGGCCTCGTCAGGCACGCCGAGCGGCTCCTCGCTCGGACGCTCGCCATCCTCAGCGCTGACCATGCCGTGGACGCCAGCGATAAGGGTCAGCAGGAGCACAGAACGAAAAAATGCAGACATGAAACCTCGTTGACCGTCAGGGGATTGGACGTTCGCTCCACTCAGGCTGCCATCTCCAGCGCTCGAGGTCGATGCGCCCCTTGCGGTCGAAGCGAACGCCCTCGGCCCGTAGCCTGCTCACCTGCTGCCGTACCGACCCACCGTCGCCGCGCGGGCTCGGTCGGCCCTGAGCATTCACGACGCGGTGCCAGGCCAGAGGTGACCCGGGCGGCAGGTTTCGAAGCACGAACCCTACCTGGCGTGCGCCGCGTGGAAAGCCAGCCTCGCGGGCCACCTGACCGTAGGTCGCGACCTTGCCCGCGGGGACACTATCGACGATGGCGCAGATGCGCTGGGCACGCTGCTGACGGTCGAGCACTCGGTTTCGGGGGGTCTCGGGAGCCACGGAGGTGATTGTACGGACCGCCCCGGCTCGTCGCCCCTCATCGGGTGCTGAAAACGATCTCCGACGGCACAGCAGCCTTGCGCGCGGTGCGCTTGACCAGGTGATACAGCACGTGACCGTCACCGCTGTCCTGGCTGACCCAGAGCACGGCGCCCAGCTCGGGTGAGCTCCCGTCCACGAAGGACTGCAAGCGCTCGAGGGCCTGGGCGTCGGTCGGGTCGCTGAGTCCAACGGCGCGCCGTGCACCCGCGGACCACGCCACGTCCGACCCATCCTGCGGCCCGACTCCGGCCAGGCCCGTAATATTGTAGCCGCGTTCCCGCAGGCAGGCCTGCAACCCGGGCAGGATGCGCTCGTCGGCGGTCGGCGGCAGCTCCTCGACGATCAAAACGGTACGGCCCTGCGAGCTTCCATCCTGCTCGAGCACGGGCAACTCCGGGCGCAGCCTGCGCGCCCACATGCGCTCGACGCTGCTCTCCTGGCGAGTCTCCACCTCGGGCGGGATGGGGGCGCCCGCACGGCGCGCGACACCGCGCGCACGCTCACCGACGCGCTCGAGGAAGCTCGCAACCCTGGGGGCGGCGTGGCTGCCGCTCCGCGGCTCGCCATCCAGGAACAGGCCCGAACTGGCAGCGACGAACATGCCGAAGAAGCAAGCCAGGAACGCTGCCGCCATGGTGTGGCGACGGGTACGCCTACGCACGCCGGCGGGACCGGTCTTCGAGACGGGAGCCGTCGACACGCGGCCAGAGCGTCGGGACCACGGACGGAACGCAGCACGGCGGGCTGCGAAGGAAGCGAACAGGGACTCGCGCGGCGCGGGCTGCGGGATCGGCGGCGGCCCCGGCCGGAACGCGGAGCTGGGCGCCTCGGCGCTGACGCCGCCCTTGACCGAGGGCAACTCCGCGGGGCGCACGCTGAACGGGTCGCGGGCCGCCAGAGCGACGCGCAGGTCGGCGAGCATCTCGCCCGCGGATCCGTAGCGACCCTTCATGTCGGCCATGGCGCGCCGCACGATCCATTGCACCGCATCCGGACAACGCTTGGTGATGCGCGAGAGGCTGCCATGTGCCGGGAAGGAGTTCTCGATCATCGAGTAGAGCACAGCGCCCGCGCTGTACAGGTCGAACTTGACGCCGTCGACCTCATGCACCTTGACGCCCTTGAGCGCGAGACGGACGAGCTCCGGGTCGCGGAAGTACTCGGTACCGTGAGTCGTGAGGGTCATGCCCGACTCGAGCGGGGTGACCAGACCCAGGTCCACCAGGTGCACGCGATCGCTCGACACGATCAGATTGGTCGGCTTGATGTCCTTGTGCCAGAGCCCGCCATCATGGAAGTGCTCGAGCGTCTCGAGCAGATCACTCGCGTATTCCAGGATCTGACGCACGCCCTCGTCAGTCAGCCCCTGCGCACCCGCCTCGGTGTGTGCGCGCCGGGTGACGATGTCCAGGTCGTCGCCGGGGACGAACGGCATCACGTAATGGAAGCGATCGCTCGACAGGTCATGCTCGAGCACCAGTCCGAGGCGACCAGCGGCCTCGAGCGCCCGGCTCTCGCGCACGATCTGGGGCAGCGTGGAACCGTCGCCCAGGGCGAAGGACTTGATCACGACCTTGCCCGGGTCCGGGAAGCCCTTGTTACGGAAGCTGGCCACCTTGTCACTGCTGGGCTTGGCCAGGAAAAGGCGTGCCCCGGAACCACCAGGGGGCAGATCGCCGGTGATCTTGTAGCCCGGGAAATCGCTCCTCGTGCGCCTGCGGCGCTCACGAGGAGCGCGCGCCACGAGCTCCGGCAGGCGCCGTTCGAGACCGTCGGTGAGGACGCCCAGGCCCATGAGCCGGATCGGGTTCCCGAGTGCAAAACGGTAGAGGCAGACGCCCGCGCTCATGAGTTCGTCCTCGAGCGCGCGGCCGTAGTGCCCGGCCGAGGACCAGCGCCCGATGATCACGTTCAGGATCGCCAGGGGCAGGATCACGCAGGCGGTCAGCAGGCCGCCCACGAAATGCAGCATGTCGAGCGCGCTGCCGCGCACGAAGGCGAAGATGTGGCGCACGAAGCCGCGCACCAGCTTGAACAGGTTCGCGACAACCCACGCGCCCCCCTGTACGACCTTGAAGACCGTCCAGAGGACGAGCACGGGCAACGCCAAGGTGAGGAATGCCACCGCAAGTACCGAAATGGCACCAAAACTCACGCTAACCATGATCGCAGCCTCCGTGCTCGCTGGTCTCGGCCTCCGCAGCCGCCCCATGGCGGTGGTAGATCTCTGCGATGGCCTCGTCGAATGTCCCGTCTTCAGCCTTATTGGGATTCAGCTCGACGCCGTTTCGCTCGAGCTCGTGAAACTCCTGATCGGTGAAACTGTACTTCGAGAAAACCTCGTGCAGGTGGGCCCGCAGCTGCTTGCGAAGCGCTGCCAGGCGCCTGCTGACCGTGGGCTCGCTGACTCCGAGGCTCTCGGCAGTCTCGCGCCCCGAACGGCCCTCGAGCACGCGCATGCGGAACACGGAAAACTCCATGAAGCCCGCCTCGCGCTCGAGCTCCCGCAGTGCAGCCTCGATCTTGGCGTCGAACACGCTGCGCTCGTAGGCGGCCTCCGGCCGCAGGCCACCATCGACCGCGCCCAGGCCTTCATCCAGGCTCTGGGGCCGGACACCGGATCCGCGCTTCAGGGCCGAACGGCGGTCCATCTCATCGCTGAGGGTGTAGCGCGCGATGGCCAGCAGCCAGGTCGAGAAGCGGGCGCCGCGCGCGGGGTCGTGCTTGTCGATCGCTCCCGCCAGGGCGGCCATGGTCTCCTGGGAGAGGTCCTTGACGGTCTCCTGGCCGATCCGCCCGCGACCCCAGCGTGACAGCTGGGCTCTTAAAATGGGCGCAAAGGTCTCCCAGAGCTCGAACCACGCGGCCGGGTCCCGGCTGCGCAGGCGACTTACAAAGGTGGCGGTTATGGGGTTCACGGGGGGGCAGATGGGGCGGGCAGGCCTCAGCTGCGGGTCTAACGTCCTGTGCGGCCCTTTATTCGTCCTCATTCTAGGGGTCTGATCCAAAAGTCGGCGTCATTTGTTGGGTGGCTTGGAGTCTGTGGCAAGGCGCAGCGACGACGCGTATTCGTGGATATCAAGAGGAGCTGCAACGCAGCTACGGGCTCCAAGGCGCGAGACAATTCATGCGGATTCTTGGATCAGGACCCTTGCACCCTCCGTCCGCCAGGATTTCTTGCCCACGGGCGAAAATGGCGAGCTCCGGATCCCAACAAGGAGCAGAGGCCCGAGGTGGGCCGGTCAACCAACCGCGTGGGTCAGACGGCCCGCTAGCCCAGGAGCACAAACATGATTTCCCTTTTCAAAGGCCTGTTTCGAACGAGCATCATCACGACCGTGCTGGTCGCTGTGGCCGTCGGAGGAGCCGTGATCTTCGCCGGCGAGGGTCGCACCCGTGCCGTTCTCGAGAACGTCCATAGCAAGGTGATGCACACGATCGATTCGGCCATCGACGATCCGACCGCAGCCCGAGCGCAGCTGCGCAACCTCGAGCAGGAGTACCCGGAGCGGATCCGTATGGTGCGCGGCGACCTGGCGGAGCTCAAAGAGCAACTCGGCCAGCTGCAGCGCGAGCGCGCCGTCGCCGAGCGTGTGGTCACCTTGACCGACAAGGACCTGTCCGAGCTGGAGCCCCAGGTGGCAGCGGCCGCCGCGGCGCGGATGGGTGGCGGGACCCAGGTGGTGGTCATGCTTCAGAACCACGTGTACAGCGCCGATGCTGCAGCCAACAAGATGAACCAGATCCGTCAGACGCGGGTCGCGTACGCCAACCGTGCGGCGGATGCCGCCCACGACATGACCTACCTGCAGAGCCAGGCCAACCGGCTGGGTGAACTGCTCAACCAGCTCGAGAATGAGCGCGCCCAGTTCCAGACCCAGATCTGGCAGCTCTCGCGTCAGGTGGACTCGATCGCGCGCAACGAGAGGCTGATCAAGCTGCTCGAGAAGCGCAACCGAACCATCGACAACTGCAGTCGCTACGACGCGTCCAGCCTGGACCAGCTCACCGGCCGCCTGGCCGAGGTACGCAGCCGCCAGGAGGCAGAGCTCGACCTACTGGCCAACCGCCAGCAGCAGTCGGACTACGAGCAGATGGCCCGCTTCGAAGTCCAGGTGCAGGTCGAAGGCTCGGCGGCGATCCGGACCCAAGCCGGCGACAGCGCACCGGCGAGCGGCACCCGGCACGTCGCCATTCGCTGAGCCTCGGCTGACTGAAGTCGCGATTCACACCGCGGCGCTCCATCGCATGGGGCGTCGCGGTGTCTTCGTATTCCGGACGATCCGTGACCCGATCGGTCGCGCACCGGACCCATTGCACCCCCGGCCTGGATCCCGGACAATGCGCGTCCCATGCAGCAGGAATCGACCTCGACCCTGATGATCGTCGCTGAAGTGAGCACCTGGCTGATCCCCAGCCTGCTGGCGCTGATCCTGGCCCGTCGCTGCCCCCCGGGGGCCAGACGGCCCTGGGCCTTCATCGCCAGCGTGTGCGGCCTGTTCGCTATCGACGAGCTGGTCGACATCCTGGGCCGTGGGCACCGCCTTGCACAGAGCGTGGCACAGGCCATCGACCCGAACTCCCTGCGCGGCGATACGTTGATCTGGCGCATCGTCGGACTGGGCCTGGGCGGGGTTCTCGGCCTCGCCACCATGCTCTTCCTGTTCCGGGGCGGACGGCCCGGAGCGCCCGGCGGAATTCCACGCTGGGTGGCCTTCGGTGGACTCTGCGTGGTCGGGGCCTACGTGGTCCTGCGGCTGATTCCGCGCTTCGGACCGCTCGCGTCGGGTCCCGCGGGCTGGGGCATCCTGGCCGTCGCCTGGTGTCTGCTCGTGGGCGGGACCGTCCTGGAGTTCGACCGGTTGCGCGACGCCGAAGACTGAGCGTTCGCGCGCGTCAGTCGAGGTCGAACAACACGTCGTGGCGCTCACCGGGCACTGCCACGAGCCGAGCCTGGTCCAGCACGACGCCCTGCGCGGAGAGCAGGCTGACGGATATGGCTCCGGCGGGCACCGTCTGCGTCCACACCTCGCCGGGCTCGACGCTGGCAACGGCGACCGTGCGCGCGCCACGCGCGACCCCGATCGTGGCGGGACTCTTGCCGCCCCGTAGCCGAACAGCGATCTGCGCACCGTCGGCGAGGACGAGCTCGATGCCAAGTGCGCGTTCGTTGGAGCGCAGATCGATGTCGTCCGAGATCGCGATGCGTTCGCCCTCGGCCGTCGCCACGATGCGGTAGACGCCGAGCTCCAGCTCGGTCACCTCGAAGCGTCCGCCAGAGACGTCGTGACCCTTGACCATCACGGGCGGCTCGGAATAGGGCCGTAGCACCTGCACGCGGCAAGCGTCCGCGCGCTGGCCGGCTTCATCCAGGACGGTGCCCTCGACTTCGGCAGCCGCGCGCAGACGGATCCGAACCTCACCGGAGCCAGTCTCGAACGGGCCGAACTCCTGCTCACCCTCGTCGGACACTCGAACCTTGATCGAGCATGCGCCCGGGCCGAGCGGGCCCACGTCGAAGGTCCCGTCCGCCGCCGTGCGCGTCCACAGCCCCCCGGCGATTCCCTCCTCGATCGCACTGACCGATAGATATCCCGCCGGGGCGCCGCGGCTGTCCTCGATCAGGCCACGCAGTCGCAACCCGCGGCCGATACGAAGTACCAGCTCGGTGGACGCTTGCCCACGCTTCAGCTTGACCGAGCGGGCGATGCGACTGATATCGGTGGCATTCACGGGAGCGCGCGCGGTACCGGCGGGCGCGACGCCCACCAGCCACGCTCCGTCGGGAACCTCGGCGAAGGCGAAGGA
>JBLHKW010000004.1:0-62873 GCA_047618565.1 Planctomycetota bacterium | reverse complement strand
GCGGACCTGAAGGCGTTCGCGCGCTCGGCCGTCATCGAGATCGAAGACGATACGCTCTACGTCGATCTCGAGGATGTCGAGCCCCTCGGGCCGAACGGAGAGTGGACCGGGCACGCGGGCCGCATGAGTGTGACCGTGCCCCTGTCCCAGTTCGTCACGCCCAGCTCCAGGAAGTTCGTCTCCGAGCGCTACCAGACGAGCAAATCGATCAAGCAGGCATTGCGCGCTGGCACCGTTCCTGAAGAGCAGGTGGATCGCTACAAGTACGAGCTCCACCGGCGTTATGCGACGGCGAGTACCCTGTTGCTGTTCCTGCTCCTCGGCGCTCCGACGGGCATCATGCTGCGGCGTGGAACGCAGCTCGGCGCCCTGGCGGTCGCGGTGGTCTACGCTCTGGTCTACTACGTGCTGTCCCTGCGAGTGGGCAAGGAGCTGGCGCGCGACGGGACCATCCCACCCGAGATCGGAGCCTGGGCGACCATCGGCATGGGGACCGTGCTCTCGATCGTCCTGGTCCACAAGGCCTTTCGAAGATGAGCCGCCAGCCCGTTCAACCGAACCTGCGCGATACCGGCCGCAGGCAGCTGCGTCCTGTCGGTCGCCTCGATCGCTACACCGCACGGCTCTTCGTCACGTCCTACTCCACCGCCCTGTTGCTCGTGGTGGGACTATTCTGGGTCCTCGACCTGGCGGCACACATCGACGATTTCTTCGAGCCCTGGCCCGATGGAACCATGGTCGATTCGAAGCTGATCCTGCGCTACCACCTGTTGAACTTGCCGTACCTGTTTCTCCAGGTGGCGCCCTTCGTGACCCTTGTTGCGGGCATGTTCTCCGTCAATCGGTTGCTCAAGGCAAACGAGGTCGTGGCCGTGCTGGGCGCCGGAGTCAGTGCGCACCGCTTGTTGATGCCGGTATTCGCGGGCGGCCTGCTGGCGGCGCTGGGGATGTTCGGTGTGCGCGAGTGGGCCTCGAATTCGATCGCGGATCCGCGCGATGCCCTGCTCGACGTACTCGAGAACCACCGCTACGAGCGCGAGTACCACAACCTCTGGCTGCGGGACCTCGACGGCAACAATCTGAGGCTCGGTTCCTTCCACCCCGGCGATGCGGATGGGCACGGGGCTCACGTGGAGGACTTCGAGGCGATCATCCGGGATGGCGCGTCGACCAAGACCATCCTGGCTCCGCGTGCCGACTGGCGTTCGGATACCTGGCTCCTGACCGGCGGCGTCACGCGGACGGTGTCGGAGGCGCTGGAGGTCGGCGAGTTGCACTCCCTGGAAGGGGTCGTGTTCACCCCCAAACAGGCCCTGACCTATCGACGCGCGCGCGACAACCCGCTCGAACTCTCCTTCTCGGAGGTCCGCAGGTTGATGCGACGCGATCCGGACAACGTCGTCTACCAGACCCTCTGGCAGTACCACCTGACGTTCCCCCTGGCCAACCTGGTCCTGTTGCTGGTCGCCATCCCGGTCATGCTCGGCTTCGAGCGTGGGCGTGGCAGCGAGCGCATGGCCCTCGGCATGGGGATGGCCCTGTTCTACTTCGCGACGGATTTCGTCTGCCGCACCATGGGCATCCAGGGCGCTCTCTCACCGGTCATCTCGAGCTGGCTGCCGGTGCTGCTCTTCGGGAGCGTGGGGGTCGTCCTGTTCGACTCCATGCGTACCTGAGTCCCCGCCAGGGACGGATATTTAATGGAGGAAGAATCCAGGCCCTGGATCGTCCCACCGGCCGTCCCTACCCTCTGGAGCGATATGACGAGCACTTACCTCCCCCTCGCGGCTCTCCTGGCGAGTCTGAGCCTGGCATGCCAATCGGCGAAGCATGACGTTTCTGCTAACTCGGAGGTGGGCTCCCTGGTGGCCCACGGCGAATTCCGCAAGGCGGTCGAACGGGCTGCCCAGCTGGTCGAGAACGCGCCCGACGACAAGAACGCGCAGGAGGCCCATCGCGGGGCCAGCATCGCCTTCCTGCTCGAGCAGGGACGCCGGGCGACGTTCGAGGGCCGGGACGAGGAGGCGCTCGAGCTCTTCCATGCCGCCGAGGCTCTGGATCCCGAGGTGGATCAGTCGGTCAACTGGATCGACAAGACCCGCCGCAAGCTCGGGCTGAGCTGGTACATCAAGGCGCGCGACCTGCACATCGAGGAGCAGCTGGAAGCTGCGCGCGACGGATACGAGCGCTCGCTCGAGCTGGACTCGACCCTGGATATTGCCCGCGGCGGACTGGCGCGCGTTCTGATCCAGATCAATTACCGTGCGGGCCTGGGCGACGACTACTACGTCGACGGCGTGCGCGCGTTGCATGAGTACTGGCTCCAGGTGGCTCGCAGCCGATTCCAGTACTCGGACAAGTACAGCCAGTACGGTGAGGGCAACCTGCAGGCCGCGCGACGGGTCGGTGAGGTCGACCGCTTGCTTTCGCAGCGACGCATGGCGGTTGCGCGCGCGCTCGAGGCGGACTCGCTCTACCACGCCAGTCGCAACGAATACCGCCTGGCGGTTCTGCTCGATCCGGATAGTGCGGAGGCTGAGGAAGGACGTGCACGCACCGAGATCGAAGCCCAGGCCCTGCGCATGTCCGAAGGGGCCGAGATGATGATCCTGCGCGGCGACTTCGCGCGCGCACGCGGGCTGATCGAGGAGGGACTGGCCCTGACCGTCGAACAGAAGGACGTGTTTAAGGACAAGCTCGCGGACATCGACGACGCTCGCGCACAGGTCAAGTACGAGCTGGCGCTCGACCTCGAGCGGGACTTCAGGTACGTGGAGGCGATCCGGGTCTACACCGAGCTGCTGGACGAGCGCGAGTGGTTCGAGGACGCGCGCTCGCGCCTGACGACGCTGGAGGACTACGTCGATCACGCGGCGGCGCTCTATCGGAGAGCGCAAGGAGCGTCGTCACAGGCCGAGCGGGTGAGCATGCTGAGGCAGATCGAGAGCTTCTGGCCCGAATACAGGGATACCCACGAGCTGCTCGAGACCCTGGATCCGGGCGGCGAATAGGGGCTGGGGATGCGTCTCCCGCTCGCCGCATGGGGGCTCGCTCTCGTCTGCCATGGGAGTTCCGGTTGCGGTTCCGCGGATGAGTCCGCGCGCAACCTGCTGTTGATCACGATCGACACCCTGCGCTCCGACCATCTGGGCTGTTACGGGTACGAGCGCCCGACCTCGCCCGCGATCGATGCGCTGGCCGCACGGAGTGTGCAGTTCGAATCGGCCCATTCCGTGTGCTCGTGGACGCTCCCGAGCGTGGTGTCGATCATGACCTCGCTGTATCCATCGGCGCACCGATGCACGGCTGACGATTCGGTCCTGGCGGAATCCTACGTCACGATGGCCGAGCAGCTGGCCGCGCAGGGTTTCAGTACGGGGGCGGTCACGAGCCATCTCTACCTGAGCCGGCGCTTCAAGATCGACCAGGGCTTCCAGGACTTCGACGAGGAGCTGGTCTTCGACGACTTCAGGGAGTCGCACCACCAGGTCAGCGCACCCGCGGTGACGGACAAGGGCATCGCCTGGCTACGCGCGCGGGCGTCCGACGAGCGCTGGTTCCTCTGGCTGCACTACTTCGATCCGCACAGTGTCTACCAGCACCATCCCGGCGTGGTCGAGCCCTTTGGCGATGAGAAGCTCGACATGTACGACGGTGAGATCGTGCTCACGGACCTGCATGTTGGCCGCCTGCTCGACGAGCTGGACACGCTGGCTCTGCGCGATCAGACCGTGGTGGCCTTGATCGCCGACCACGGGGAGGAGTTTCGTGACCATGGGGCCGGTGGGCATCGCAAGACGCTCTACGAAGAGGTCCTGCGCGTCCCGCTGCTGATCCAGGCACCGCATGTGGCGCCGCGTCGAGTGACGGCCGCCGTCAGCTGCGTGGACCTTGCTCCGACGCTCTTCGATCTGCTGGGGGTTCAGGCGATGGAACATGGCGAGGGAGTGAGCCTGGTGGCGCGCATGCATGGCGACGATTCCCGGAGTGGCCCGATCCTGGCCGAGATGCGCAATACCAACGGACGCGACTGGGATGGCCTGATCGATGGTCGCTGGAAGTACCTGGTCGACCTGGCGCAGGATCGCCAGTTGCTGTTCGACCTCGACGCTGATCCCCTGGAGCAAAGCGACGTGAGTGCCGAGCATCCGAACGTCCTCGAGGTACTGGCCGGACGTCTCGAGGAGCTGCGCGCCCGCTCCCGTGAGCGCGCTCACTCATTCGAGCCGGAGGCCAGTATCGAGCTGAGCACGGATGAAGTGGAGCGCCTGAAGCAACTCGGCTACATGGGCGACGACTGAATCTGTTTCGGGCTAGCCCGGATGGGCCTGGCCGGCCTTCTCGCGACGCGCGAGGAACCAGACCAGGAGTCCGAGCAAGGACGCTTCGAGCCAGGGGTGGATACTCACCCGGCTGAAGTCACCCTGCCACTCGATCATGCCCCAGTACAGGTAGGGCAGCCAGGCGCTGATCGCGAGGATCATGCCGCCGCGCAGCATGTGGGTCGCATCGAAGGCGTCATCGTCCACGGGCAGCTCGCCCTTCGCGGCGAGTTCGATGTCGATCTGGTCGAGCATCAGGGCTGCGCGGTCGATCAGGCCCTTGTTCGCGCGCAGTGCGGCGAACTCGACCAGCATGACCCAGAAGTTGAAGAGCACCGCCATGGCTCCCACGAGCGGGTGGATCCAGAGCGGCAGGCCCAGGGAGGGGACTGCGTATCCAGCGACCCCGGCGAACACGATCGACAGGGCTCCGAACACGGCGGCCGGGTAGGCGGCCTTCTTACTGAAGAAATCGTTCAGCTCCTCGAGGAACTCCTTCGGGAAGTCGCGCGTACGCATCGCCTCACGCAGGACTCGCCCCGTGACGATCATGAAGAGGATCACCAGCGTGTGCAGCCCGACCGTGCAGATGGCCGAGATCAGCCCGACCTTCAGGTGCAGTTCGGCGCGCCCTCCGAGCCCGAGTGCGGCGGTGGCGAGCAGGCCCGGGATGATCAGGGCTCCCAGGGCCGCGAAGTAGTACAGCATCCGCATCGGCGTGGATCAGTGGGGGGTGGCGCGCGCAGCATCCGAGGGAGGCGGCGAGCTGAGTTGGTGGGGCGGGGGGGCGACGTTGAGCAGGATCGAGGCCACGTGGGCCGGCCCGAGACCGGTCATGCATACCGGCCCGTGTGCGTGGCTGCAACGTCGGGCGAGGCAGGGTGCGCATTCCGGTGGGGCGGGATTCAGGAGGGCCGCG
This sequence comes from Planctomycetota bacterium, assembly GCA_047618565.1. Taxonomy (GTDB): domain Bacteria; phylum Planctomycetota; class UBA1135; order UBA1135; genus JBLHKW01. Next base: position 57,632 of record JBLHKW010000004.1, on the reverse strand, counting down.
TGCTGCAGGTGTTTCGTCCCCAGGCGGTAGGGCCAGGGGCCTGTGCGTTCGGGGTCCTGTGGGCCGGCGAGCAGGCTAACCTCGAGCCCGACTGCTGCTGCCAGGTGCGCCGGTCCGGAGTCGCAAGCAAGCAGGCGCGACCCCCGGCTCGCGGCGGCGGCGAAGGCGACGGCCAGGTCTTCGAGCCCGCGCTGCTCTACCCAGTGGCTGACGCCCGGCAGGTCGAGTTCCGCAGCCAGATTGCGACCGATCTCGGCCTCCTCGGGGCCCGACAACACCAGCACCGAACGACCCGCGGCCTGCAATTCGCGCACGAGCTCGGCGAAGTGTCCCGCGGGCCAGGCGCGCACGTCCGGCAGGGCGGAGAGGTGAACGATCCAGTCAGGGGGCGCTCCCGCAGCATGTTCCGCCAGCAGGGCCCGACCGCGTTCCCGCGCCGTGTCGGTCAGCGGAAGGTCGAAGCGAATCGAGTCCGCGTCGATGTCCGGCGCCACGTGGCGGGCCAGGGAGATCATGCGCTCGACCGCGTGCGGGCCCCGGGCTGCGGGCGCGCGGTCCGTGGAAGTATGGGAGGCAAATCGCTCGCGCCAGTCGGCGCGCGCCAGTCCGCTGCGGCGCGCGGCGCCACTGGTCAGGGTCACCATCGCGCTCTTGGTGTTCCCCTGGGCATCCACGGCCCAGTCCGGCTGCCATTCGGCGAAATCCCGGCGTAGGCGGCTCCACGCCGAGAGACCCTGCCGGCGCCCGAAGAGAAAGGTGCGCGCAAGGCCCGGCAGTGACGAGAGAACGCCGGCGAACTCCGACTGGACTGCCCATGCCAGTTCCGCCTCCGGGTACGCATGCCTCAGCGCGTGGTAGACGGGCAGGGCGTGGACCACATCTCCCAGATGGGAAAGGCGGACGATCAGGATGCGGTGGTGCAAGGGACTTCTCGGGCGCGGTCAGCCGTCCTCGGTAGCTCTCCGAGGGCGGCGGCATGATACGCTGCCGGCCGCATCGAGAGCACCGTTCTGGGCTGCTGTTCTCGTCGGCGTAGAATCTACGACCCATGATCCGGCGCATCTCGACCAAGTGGGTACTGGCGGTCCTGGCGGCCGTCGTCGTGCCGTTCGTCGGTTTCGCCTATTTCGTCAACACGAAGGTGTCGAGCCGACTGGCAGGCGACGTGGTGCGCTATCACCTCCTCAGCCTGGCCGGCGACCTGGCGGGGCGTATCGACGAGGAGATCGGCGAGCGGCGTCGCGACGCGGAGCTGCTCGCTTCCGACCCGATCCTCGAGTGGTTCGTGACCGATGCCGCCGACCGGTCCTTCGCGGCGAACCTCGAGAAGCGCTTCAACCTGCTGGTCCAGCGCGTGGACAGCTTCGACCTGGTCGTCGCCGTGGATGCCGAGGGGCGCTACGCCGTTTCCAATGCCAGGGGCAAGGACGGCGAGGCTCTGCCTGCGCATGTGCTCGATGCCCTGCGAGGTCGGGATTACTCCAGCGAGCCGTGGTTTCAGGCGGCGATGCGTGACGGATCTGCACTCGTCGATTGCCACACGACGCCATTGCTCGATCCCGGGGCGACGCCGCACGTCGTAGGGACTGTCCCGGGCCCGCTGCACCTCGGCTTCGGGCATCGAATCCAGGACACACGCAGCGGTGGACAGCCCGCCGGCGTCGTGTTCCTGCTGATGAACTGGCAGCACATCGAGAGCGAGGTCTCTCAATTCGGTGTCCGCCGCCTCCAGCAGGCAGGCCGAACGCCGGCGCAGGTCGCGGTTGGCGAGGACATCTACGCGTCGTCCTACGCCTGGATCTGGCGCGCCGACGCGGACACGATCATCGCCCATCCACGGCGCGAGCTGTACGGCAGGCGCGTGTCGGTCGAGCCCGTGGCCCTTCCGCAGATGGTCGAGAGTGCGCGCGCGAGTGCCTGGGGTATGTACCCTGATTATTCCTTCCGTGGCGTGCCGAAGAAGGCGGCGTTCAAGCACTGCCGCGGGGGGGGCGAGGGCGGCTTCGGGTGGGTCGTTGGCGTGGGCATCGACAACGCCGACATCTACGCTCCCGTGCGACAGCTGCAGGACGTCCTTTACGGCGCTTCCGCGGTCGTGCTGCTGATCGTGGTGTGCTGGACGATCATGATCGCGCGCCGTACGACACGCCCGATCCTCAAGCTATCCGAGCACACGCGCCGGATCGCAGGCGGGGATCTGGACGCGCGCATCGACCTCGGAACCCAGGACGAGCTCGGCGCGCTGGCCGAGGACTTCAACTACATGACCATCCAGCTCAAGGAGAACCGTGAGCAGCTGGTGAAGGCCGAGAAGGACGCTGCCTGGCGTGAGATGGCGCGCCAGGTTGCGCACGAGATCAAGAATCCGCTCACGCCCATCAGCCTGGGCGCCGGATTGCTGAAACGCGCACACGACGAAGGCTCCGACGACTTCGACGACATCCTCGACCGCACGATCCTGATGATTCAGCGTCAGGTCGAGAACATGCGCGAGATTGCGCACGACTTCCACGCCTTCGCGGGCGAGCACAAGAAGCCGCAGGTGGTCGACCTGGGCCAGCTCATCGATGAGGTGTTGGACCTGAACAGCAGCTGGGTCGAGAGCCAGGGCATCGAGGTGAGGCGCGCTGGCGCCGGTGGCATCGTGCGGGCGGACCCGGGCGAGCTGCGGCGCGCGCTCGTGAACCTCGTTCACAACGCTCTCGAGGCCATGCCGGATGGGGGCGTGCTGGCCGTCAATGTGGCCGGGACGCTGGAGGAAGTCGTGCTCGAGCTTCGAGACAGCGGGCACGGAATCGATCCCGAGGTGGAAGAACGACTGTTCGAACCGTATCTCACCACGCGCTCCAGTGGCACGGGGCTGGGACTCGCGATCGTCCGGCGCGTGGTCGAGGACCTGGGCGGGCACGTGGAACTCGAAAACGCCCCCGACGGCACCGGCGCCATCGCCAGGGTCACCTTGCCGCGAACGTCATGAACAATCCTGTACTGGTTACCGGGGGCACCGGGTTTCTTGGCCAGGCTCTGGTGCACGAACTTGTCGGCCAGGGCCGCTCGGTGCACATCCTCTGCCGTCAGAGTTCTGATCGCGAGGGCCTGGATGGACTCGACGTGCAATGGCACTCGGGCGACCTTACCCATCCAGCGAGCGTGCACGCAGCGGCGCGCGCCGTGGCCGAATGCGCCGGGACCCTCGCTCAAGGAGGGCCAGCGCGTGCCGAGCTCGTCCATGCGGCCGCACTGATCAGCTATCAAGCGCGGGATGCCGCGTTGCAGCGTCAGGTCAACGTGGAGGGTACGCGCACGGTTCTGGCAGCGGCATGCAGGTACGGATTCGGCCGTGTCGTTCACGTGAGTTCCGTCGTGACCGTCGGCCATGCGCAGCATGATCAGGCCCTCGACGAGGACGCGCACTTCAACGCCGGGGACCTCGGGGTCGACTACGTGGACACCAAGCGCGAGGCCGAGCAGCTCGCCCTGGAGGTCCGTGGTGACACCGAGGTCATCGTGGTGAATCCGGGGGTCGTCTTCGGGCGCAGCAGACGGCCTTCGAACACCGCTCGCTTCATGCAATCGATCTGGCGCGGGCGGGGAGCCCCCCTCGCTCCGCCGGGTGGTGTGTCGGTGGTGGGCGTCGAGGATGTGGCGCGTGGCATACGGTTGGCGCTGGAGCACGGAGTGCCGGGCCGTCGGTACATCCTGGCGGAGTCGTTCTTGCCCGCGATCGACCTCTTTCAGAAGGTTGCGCGCGCCTTCGAGGTGCCCGGCGTGCGCGCCGCGGTCCCCCGGCGTCTGTGGCCAGCGGTCGTCGCGGGTGGACGGTTGGTCGGGAGTGTGCGGCCGGTGAAGCTGGCCACGCCTCAGGCGCTGAAGCTGCTGGGATTGCAGTTCCGTTTCACGGGTCAGCGGGCGCGCAGCGAGCTCGGATGGGAGCCGCAGCCCTTCGATCGCGTGCTCTGGGACGTAGCGCAGCACATGCGCGCCGCAGAGGTATGAACCCCATGCTGGACCAGCAGACAGGTGCGCCCGGCGCGCAGGTGGCCCGCCGTATCGTGATCGTCATTCCGGCATTGAACGAAGCCGAGGCCCTGCCCCTGGTGCTGGCGGACATTCCCCGGGAAAACCTGGCCTGCATCGTGGTCGCCGACAACGGTTCGACCGATGCCACCGCGCAGCTCGCTCGCGCGGGCGGTGCCCACGTGGTCAGCGAAGTGCGGCGCGGCTACGGCGAGGCGTGTCTGGCGGCACTGGCGGCGGTGACGGAGGTCGGACGCGATGACCATCCCGTCGAGCGCGCCCCCATGGCACCCCTGGCGGAGGAAGACATCGTCGTCTTCCTCGACGCAGATCACTCGGACTACCCGGAGGACCTGCCGTCGGTCGTGGCGCCGATTCTCGCGGGGGAGGCGGACTTCGTCGTGGGCTCACGCCTCCTAGGCGGTGCCACGATGCGCGCCTTGCCGCCGCAGGCTTGGTTCGGGAACCGGCTCGCTTGCTCGCTGATGTTCCTGCTCTTCGGCGCGCGTCATACGGATCTCGGTCCGTTCCGTGCGATCACCGTGGGCGCGCTCAAGCACCTCGAGATGAACGACCGCAACTTCGGCTGGACGATCGAGATGCAGCTGAAGGCCAAGCTGAGCGCGCTGCGAACCGTCGAGGTTCCCGTGCGCTACCGGGAGCGCGTCGGTCAGAGCAAGATCACCGGGACTGTCTCGGGCACACTGTGCGCGGGCTACAAGATCCTGGGCTGGATCCTGGGCTGGCGCATCAAGCTCTGGTTCACGGGCCGGGGTATCCCCAGGTACCCGAGATCTTCGCGAACCGGATCCCGATGATGTCGAACACCCAGTCGAACCAGCCAAAGTAGGGAGTGACGCGCGTCAGCTCGACCTGCATGTTCTGGAGCTTCGCGTCCGAGGCGTTTTCGCGCGCGATGTCGATCGCTGGCTTGGGGAGATCGATGGACGCGATCGTCATGGCGAAGCCCTTCGAGACGAAGCGTCCCGACGTGGCCGTATCGCGCTCGATATGGAGTGACGCGCAGCTGGCCGCGAGGAGCGGTAGCAGCAGCAGGGCTCGGGTGGTGCGCGATCCGCTTCGGACTGTGCTCATGACGTGGAAGATATCGGTCGATGGCACCTGATCCAATGACACAGAACCGGTCGCTTTTGCCAGGGTTGCGTGGCCCGGGCCTCGTTATCCTGTAGACGATGGAATTCGACGGAGTGCAGACCCCTGCGGCCAGGGCCCCGATCCCGGAGCAGTTGCAGGCGCACGGGCGGCTTTTCGAGGCCCGATTCGGGCCCGCGGGCGGATCACAGTCCACCCAGGGGGGGGCAGCTGAGGCCCCTCGGCTCTTCTTTGCACCCGGCCGGGTAAACCTGTTCGGCGCCCATCTGGACTACAACGGGGGGCCCGTGATGCCCACGGCCATCGACCGGGGCACCTTCTTCGCTGTCCGGCCGCGCTCGGATTCGCGCGTCGTGGTGGCCTCTACCCTCAGCGACGACGATCTCGACGTCGACCTGAAGGACCTTCCGGACTCGAAACGCGACCGCTGGTACGACTACACCCTGGGTGTGCTGCTCGACGTGGTCGGGCAATCGGGCAACGGCCACGGGGGGCTGGACGTGTTGCTCGGAGGCAACCTCGCCATCGGCGCTGGCCTCTCGTCATCCGCGTCGATCTGCGTGGGCACCGCACTCATGCTCGACACGGTCTGGGGCCTGGGTCTGGGTGGCATGCAACACGTGGACATCGCCCTGCGCGCCGAGCGCGAGTTCGTGGGCGTGCAGTGCGGAATCATGGACCCCTTCGCGGTCGGCCTCGCGAAGCCCCAGCACTTGCTCTGGCTGGACTGCAAGGACCGCTCCTGGGTTCACCTGCCGCTCGACTTCTCACGCGTCTCGATCGGTGTTGCCGACACGGGGGTGCGCCGCAAGCTGGCCCAGGGCGAGTTCAATACCCGGGTGGCACAGTGCGCGACGGCATTCGAGGGGCTACGAATTACGGACCCCGGCGCGGAGTGTCTACGCGACATCTCGATCGAGCACTTCGAGAGTCATCGTGGGGAGCTCGATCCAACGGTCGCCCTGCGTGCGGAACATGTGGTCTACGAGGTGCGCCGTGCATTCGAGGCGCGCGCAGCGCTCGAGCGCGGTGACCTGGACACGATGGGGTCGTTGATGACCCAGGCGCACGAGTCGATGCGCGACCTTTACGAGGTCTCCTGCGTCGAGCTCGACGAGCTCGTGAATGCCGCCGTCGATGGAGAAGGGGTCTACGGGTCTCGCCTGACCGGAGCTGGTTTCGGTGGCTGCACCGTCATGCTTATCCGGCGCGGAGACGAGCGCAGCGTTTGCGAGCGTGTCTCACGTCGCTTCGAAGCACGTTTCGGGCGCACACCTGCGATCGAAATCTACGGCGGAGACCACGGGCCGCGCGAGATCGAGATCTAGCGGGCCCGGGTGCCGGTCCGTGTGTCAGTCGGCTTGCAGGCGCTTGCGTAGCAGGCTACCGATCGGCGTGGCCGCGGTCTCCTGGCTGAAGTCGCCGTCGAGCATGGCCAGCGCCGCCTTGTCGCGTCCGCTGAAGATGTAGTTGATCATCAGCACCAGACGCGCGTCCTGGTCCAGGAAGTGGTCCTCGACGTAGCGCTCGAGCAGCTCGACCTGGCTGTCGAACTCCGCCGGGTTCGAGTAGAAGCTGCGCTTATCGACGGTCCCGTCCACCAGGTCCGGGTCGAGTTCGAGCGCCTTGCGCACCGCGAAGGCCGCGTAGTGGTAGTCGCCGGTTGCGAAGAGAGCGTCGGCCAGCACCATGTAGAGCACGCCGTTGTGCTCACCGAATTCCACGGCCTTGGCGTAGAAGTGCACCGCGTCCCCGTACTTTCCGTCGCGGAACGAACGGTCGCCGAGCTTCAGGTAGTAGTCCGAGGCACGGGTCAGCGTCTGTCCCTCTTCAGGCGACAGGCCCTCATCCGAGCGCTCTCTGGTGAACGCGTCGATATCCGAGCCTGCGGCCTCGTCGTAGAGGATCTGATCCTCGGGCACGACGGACTCGTACACGACCTGGGTGGTCATCTGGTAGATCGGGACGCCGTACGTGGTGTAGCTCGGGTAGCGCCAAGCGTAGCCTGCGTCGTACCAGTACCAGCTCCATGCGCAGCTCCAACCCCAGCCAATCCAGGGCACGGGCGTGTATGCCCAGCACCAGCTGGCACCGTAGCCGTAGTACCCGCAGTAGTAGTTACCGTAATAGCCACCGTAGTAGCCTCCGTAGTAACCGTCGTCGTAGGTGTACTTGCCACCGTCGCCATCGCCCGGGTCTCCGCCGCCAGTTCCGGCACCACCGTTCCTGTCACTGGGATCGGACAGGCCACCGGTGTTGCCGCTGGTCGAGCCCGTGCCACGCTTTCCGTCCGTTCCGGGCTTCCCGGGGCCGTCCTTCACGCCGGATCCCGCGAGCTTGCCGGTCGTCTTGCCGGTTCTCGTGTTCACCCCACGGGTCTTCCCGAGCAGGACTCCCGAGCCAGCCTTGCCGCCCGTCAGGACGCGCGTCCCGATGTCGAGTCCGGTCTCAATCGCGTTGCCCATCACGCGGCCTGCGTGGTCGACCTGAACCGCGCGCTTGGGGTCGGACTTGGCGAGCTGATTCAGACGTTGCTTCTGCTTCTTCGACGCGTTCGCTGCCCGCTTTCGGTACGCGCTGCGACCGGCGTCCGCGGTTCCGCTACGCGAGCCACGACGGCTCTCCGAAAGCATCGGGCGACCGGTAGCCGCGCTGTTTCCGGCCGACGTACCGCCGGCACGAGTTCCGCGATAGCGCGACGTGAGGTCCGTGGTATTCAAGTTCCGACTCGGGAGCGTGGCCGCACGCTCGGCGCTGGGCCGGGTCCGCGAGCGCGCTGCGTAGCCCGCGGAGGGGCGCACCTGTCCGCTCGTCCGGTCGGGCTGAGCGCTACCGCTGAAGCGCGGCAGGGGCGTGTGACGCGAGGCGCCCGTTCCACCTAGGTCGACGACGCCGGAGGAGTCGGCGATGACCGTTGATCCGCCGCGGTCAGCCGTCGTACCGCGGCCGGGTCCGGTGCTCGTGCCGCCACGGCCGGCGCTCGGTCCACTGCTGTAACGGACCGCGGAACCGTTCTGGCCGCTGGTAGTCGATCCGGTCGACGCGGCGCCATGTCCGCTGGTCCTCGAGCCTGAACTGCGATCGTCGTAGCGAACGCTGCTACCGCTGCTCGTGCGCGTGGGCGACGTGCGGGTGGGGACGGGCTGCGAGTAGGGGCGGGTGGTCGAGCTCCTCGAGGTGGATGTCCGGCTGCCCGAGGAGGACGTCCGGCTGCCCGAGGAGAACGACCGGACCGAAGGCGAACTGCTGGAGCGCGAGGTGCTCGCCCGGGAACTGCTCGGGCGTGAGACCGAGCGCGACGGCGCTGAGCGCGAGGGCGTCGAGCGTTGCGCGGAGCTACGGGTCGGGGCCGAGCGGCTCTGGCCGCCGCGGCTTCGGCTGCGCTGAGCCTCGGCTTGATTGCCGAGGGCGAGCAGGGCAAGAACGACCAGGGCGATCAGGGATTTCAGTCGAAGTAGAGTCATTGGATTAGCTCCGGTGGAGGGGGACCCCTGTCTGATCGCAAATTCGGTGCCTACCTGAGCATGGCACGAAGTGCGCACTCCTGCCCCCGGGAAGGGGTCAGGCGAGCGACTGGACCTCTTGTAGGGCCCTTCAGGTGCCCTCTGGAGGGGACACCTGTCCTATTTCTGAAGCGGAAGGACCAGCTGGGCGCGCCCGGGCTCCGGGGCACGCCGGATGACCATGTAGGGGCGTCCGGGCAGCTGACCTGTGCTCTTCAAGGATCCCCGGAGCGTTTCCAGAGCCTGGATGAACGGGGTCGTGATCCCGGGCACGAAGACGCTCGTGCCGCGACCGAGGGGGTCCTCTGTCCAGCCCGGCGGGGGGGCTGCGTGCTCCTCCTTCGGACTTGCGGCCAGTCGCAGGATCAGGGTCGCCGGTCGGTCGTTCCCGTCGAGTTCGAAGGCCAGGGCAGGATGTAGCCCGTCACCCGTCGCCTCGAGCTCGGTCTCGGTGCGCGCCGCGATCTCGAGTGCCTTCGCCCAGCGCGTCGGCCAATCGCTCTGCGGATCGAGCTCGAAGCGCCGCACGGTACGCGCCGGCAACGGGTGCAGCTCGACCTTGGGTTCGAGCACGCGATCGGCCTGGCTGGTCGTCCTGCGGCTGGCGCCGCGCTGCTCCGGTGGAACGAAGAAGCTGTCGACGAAGTTCGCGCGCGGGTCGTACTCGAGCACGACCTCTTCCCATATGACTGCGCCGCCGGCCTCGAGCTTCATGCTCGTGGGGTGTGCGAAGGCCTCATCCGCGGCCTGCGACCAGTCGATGCTGGTGAAGCGTTCGTACTCATCGCCGGTGGAGGTCTCGCTCGCGATCGAGATCGGCAGCTCGGAGCTCCCGTCGAATCGTGCCACCAGGCGGCCGGCTGAACCCAGCTCGGCCTGGGCCTCGGTACCCGCACGCTGCCAGTCGAGCGTGCGCGGCCACAGCATCAGGGCGCGCCGCAGGACCAGGCCGCGTACCGCGGTCTCCTTCTCCAGCAGGGCGATGGCGCGCGCCGTGGGATTGGGGGGATTCACGGCGAAGACGCGTGTACCGAGCTGGAAACGGCTGCGCGCGGGCGACGGCGTGGGGGTCTCCGCGACCAGGCGTGTGTACCCGCGGTCCGGGAATGCGAACGCGGCCTCCATCAGGTGGGGCCGCTCCGGGGCTGCGCGATAGACGATGCGCGACTTCGTGTGCAGCGTCCGGATGCCGGAGACGCGCACGCGCGGCGCGGGGTCGTCCGCGCTCGTCGCGGGCCCACCCTGCGCCAGTGTCGGGCCCACGAGCGCGCTCAGCAGTAGCATCCGGCCGGCCGTGGCGACGGCGGTGCTGATCTTCGGTAGCACTCTCACGGCCGCCATTCTACACGATCCCAGGCGCCGATAGTGGGTCAGGGCAGCCGGCTCGCCCACTCGTTCCAGGCTTCGGCATCATCGCCGTAGTTCGATCGACTCAGGCGCATGAGCGTCCGCAGGATGCCCTCCTTGACTCCCGGCGACAGGTCATCCAGGGACTGGGTGAGGGCGCGCGCACAATCGCCCTTGGATTCGGGCACCTTGGAACCGATGTAGGCCAGGGATCGAGCTGCTGCCAGCGCTACCAGCGGGATCTCGTCGTGCAGCAGCACTTCCAGATTGTCGATCGATTCCGTGTCGAGCTTAGATGCGAGCAGGATGGCGCACTGTGAGCGCACGCTCGGTTGGTTGTCGATCAATCCGGCTCGAGCCGTCTTGAGCACGGTCTCCGAAGTTGCGCCGGCCTCTATGATCTTGCGCAGGGCGAGCGCGGCGTTGCCCCGGGCGGCAGCGCTCGACGAGTGCAACAGGCGCTCCTCGAGCAGTTCCGGTGGCGTGTCCTTGTGGGCCAGGATCCCCAGCCCGAGCAGGACGTTGGCCTCGACGTCCGGCGACGGATCGTCGAGGGCCGCGACCAGGGGGCCAAGTGCCTTCTCGTTGTCCGAGAAGCCGAGCACGACGGCTGCCACCATTCGGTTGAAGACGGACCGGGATTGGAGTTCAGCGATCAGGTCGTCCAGGCGCTGGGTGGCCTGGTACTCCAAGCTCTGTTCCAGGATGACGACCTGGCGCCGCTTCTGGTCCGTGTCTGCCGAGAGCGACAGGGAATTCCAGGTCTGTACCTCCGCGTCGAGGGTCGTCAGCAGCGGGCCCATGGGGCCGTGCTTGAGGTTCTCGCGCTGGACCTGCATCACATTGGGGTCGTGGGGGATGCCCGAATCCTTGCCGTTTGAGCCGGACGCGCAGCCCAGTGAGATCAACAGCAGGGGCAGACACGGGGCCAGGCTTCGACGTCGCCCGGTAGCTTGAGGTCGGGTCATCTTGGGGGCCGTAGACGCACGGAGCATCAAAGTCTTCCCGGGATCGGGGAGTTCGCCAGGGACCGTGGTGTACCCTGTCGAGCGACGGTGCGTGGACCAGACTACAGGTTGTCCCCAGGCTGCCGCTGATCCATCGCAGATTTCACCATGGCAGTCCACATCCTCGACGCGATGTCCCGGGGCGGGTTCGAACAGGTTCACGCGATCCACGATAGTGCCTCCGGACTGAGGGCTTTCGTGGGCCTCCACAATACGAGCCGCGGCCCGGCGTTCGGAGGCATCCGCCGCTGGGCCTACCGGGACGAGCGCGACGCGTTGCTCGATTGCCTGCGGCTCGGGAAGGCGATGACCCACAAGTGCGCCCTCGCCGAGTTGCCCGTCGGGGGCGCGAAGGTGGTGATCATGGATCGTGAGGGGCTCGACCTCGAGGGCGCCTACCGGCATCTGGGCCGGCTCGTCGACCATCACCAGGGTCGCCTCTACGTGGGTCCCGATGTGGGCACTTCTACGGAGCAACTAGGCTGGGTTGCCGAGGAGACGGCCTTCGCCGCCGGGCCAGGAGCTTCGGGACCGGGGCAGATCGCGGAGTCCACGAGTGCCGGCGTCTTCCACAGCATGGCCGCGGCCTTGCAGCATATGGACGGTGCCGTGGATTGGGATAGACGCACGGTCGTGATCCAGGGCCTCGGGAAGGTGGGCAGCTTGCTGGCCCAGCGTCTCGTGGAAATGGGAGTGACCGTCATCGCTACGGACATCGACCCGCAGCGTGCAGAGCAGGTCGGCGCGACCTGCGACCTGAAGCTCGTCGACGCGAGCGAGGTCATCGACCTGCCCTGTGACATCTTCTCGCCCTGCGCACTGGGCGGCATCCTGCACGACCTGACCCTGGAGCGCCTGAAGTGTCGCGCGGTCGTGGGGGCCGCCAACAACGTGCTGGCCCGTAGCCACCACGGGACGCTACTGCACGAACGCGGCATCCTGTACGTCCCGGATATCGTCGCCAGCGCGGGCGCGCTCATCCGCGGGGTGCGCTTCCATCTGGACGGTGAGAGGGTGCCGGTCGAGGAGATCGGGCGTCGTGTTGGAAAGACGGTCAGCGCGGTGCTTGCGCAAGCGGCCGAAGAAGGCGAGGCTCCGTCCGTCGTGGCGGTGCGCGAGGCCGAAAAGCGCTGCGATTGACCGGATCGGTACGTGTGTGGGGTGTTGAACTCGCACGCGGCCGAAGCTAACTCTCACTCACCCATGCTTCTCACCTTCTGTTTGCCCGGGCTCGTACAGGTTGCCGCTGCGTTTGCATTGGCCGCACCGTCCGGCGGTACGACCGCCACCATCGATGACGAGTCGGGTGGCATGATCCTGTCCATGGAGGGCTTCCCGGCCTTCCTGATTCCGGAGAACGAACAGCTCGATTTCGGCGTCGTACTCAACACCCCCTTCGGCTCACCGGTCGTGGGCCAGTTCATCCTGAGTGCTGGCCTCGAGGACTACCGAGCGCCGCTGTCGGCCGGCCCTGAGGCGCTCACGGGCAAGCCGAGCAAGAGCGCGTGGTTGCGCGGCAATGTGCGCGGTTCCTACGACCTCTACACCCTGGACCACACGATCGAGGCGCGCATCCTGCCGCAGCAGGAGTGGCCGCGCGTGGTCTACCGGGATATCCAGACGGGCAGCGAAAACCGCAAGCGTGAACTCAAGTACGGGGTCAAGGACGGCAAGCCCTGGGCCTGGTACCGCAAGGACCACCACTGCAGCGGCTGCAAGCGAGCCGAGCACGAGGTCGAGGAGCGCGTGCTCTTCTTCAAGCGTAAGGTGCACTGCGACAAGTGCCGGCGCATGGGACACCGCGACTGGGCGGAGCCGAAGACCTTCGAGATCCCGCCCCGATCGCTCGACATGCTCAGTTCCATCTACGCGGCCCGTACGATGGTTCGTGAAGGCATGGACAGCTTGGAGGTCTCCGTCCTCGATCGGGACAAGCGCTGGGAGATGCGGCTCTCGCGCGGGGACACCAAGGTCCTGAATACGCCCGCCGGTAAGTTCGACTGCGTGGCGATCAAGCTGGAGGCGAAGCCGCCGGAGGGCTCGGAGCAGAAGGAGAAGTTCAAGGGGCTGTTCGGTGTGCGCGGCAGCCTGAGCATCTGGCTCGAGCAGACCACGGGCGTGCCCGTGCGTCTCGAGGGCATCATTCCGGCCGGGCTGGTCAGCCTGGACGTGCGCCTGGAGCTGTCGAAGTTCCGCGGCACGCCGAAAGAATTCGTCTCCAAGTAGCCGCGCGCACGCGCCCGGATCAGGTGGCGTCCGCGGACTCCATCGCGCCGCCGGTGAAAGGCACGCTGCCGCTGCGCACGGGCATCTCGACGATGGTCGCCGTACCCGGCGTGTCTCCTAGGCGGAATGCGGTGCCCGTCGCCTGGTGCTTGCGTTTCACGTAGGCGAGCACCATTCCGGTGTCGAGCACGAAGGAGTAGCTCCACGACGTCACGACGCCGAGGTCCCTCGACTCGCCATCCACGTCGCGCACAAGCCGCGTGCCGGCCTGGACGGGATCGTCGTGGTCGACGCTGAGGCCGAAGAGGCACTTGTTCAGGCCGCCATAGGTGTCGATCTTGGCCACGACCTCCTGCCCGATGTAGCAGCCCTTGGAGAGGCTGAAGGCATCCTCCAGGCGTGCTTCCTGGGGGTAGACGGTGTCATCCAGGTCGACGCCGAACAGCCCCTGGCCGGCCTCGACCCGCAGGGCGTCCCTGGCGACCAGGCCGCCCGGCTGGGCTCCCCCGGCCGTCAGAGCGGTCCAGAGGGCTTGCATGACACTGGAATCCGCCTCGATACGCCATCCCGGCGACCCGGCCACGGTCAGTGCCACCAGGGTGATCGGGCTTCCCTGCCACTCGGCGACCAAGGGGCGGTAGGGGTGGTCGGGGGCCACGATTCCGAGCGCCTCTTCCAATATATTGGCCGCCGTTGGGCCCGATATCGCGAGGGCCGCGAAATCGGCCGAGACGTCCACGAGCTGTACGTCATCCGAGAAGAGGTACATGTCGAGTGCTACGGCGAGCCCAGCTGCCAGCCCCGGGGGCGTGATCAGCGTGTATCCGGGGCCCTCAGAGGCCGCGAGCGGGACCAGATCGAACTCGTGCTGGGTCTTGCCCTTGGCGGACAGCAGCAGGTTGCGGTTGCCCTGGTCGGGCTCGAGGCCCTTGACGTCGTTCGCCAGCAAGCGGTGCAGAAACGTCGTGGCGTCCGATCCCTGGACTCTAAGGCATCCGCGGGTCGTCTCGTCGAACAGGAGCGCACCCTCCATCCCGGCCCGGTATTCGGCCGGAACGTCCCCGTAGGTGAGCAGGGCGGGCGGGCCGGACGCTGGGTCCGTCATCCGGGCGCCGGCGGCCAGATGGATAGGGAGCAGGGGGGAGTCGTTCACGTGGCGGGGATTGTCCGGGTGGTGGCGGAGCGGGGGAATCGGCACTGCATCGTATAGAGCGGGGCCGAGGGCGGGTAGCTGGCACCCAATGAATGCGCAACCTTCCCGCCCGAGCTGCTTGACACGCGGGCACGTGAGGCGAGACTGGCTCGCGATTCTGTTGAGAACGGGCCATTTAGGGTCCGGCTCGACGGGTTCGCTCGGCGCCGTCCCGGGCGTCCGGTGAAGTGAAGCCTGAGCCGCAGAACGAGTCGAGCCCCATCCAGGTCCTAGAGATCTCCTATGTCACCGACCCTCCATTCTCCCATGCGTCCCTGGCGCGTGCCCGTGTCCACGGTCGCGCTCGGCGTGCTTGGCCTCGTCTCGGGTAGCGCAATACTCGGTTGCTCGTTCGAGCCTCAAAGTACGGCGCGTGAGTACCGGCTCGCCGAACCGAACGAGGCCGCGCTGGCCAAGGCCTTCGACGAGACCCGTGCGGACGCCGTCGGCGCCCAGGTGCGCGGAGCGCTGGAGATGCTCTTCGGTACGCCGGCCGACCCGCGCTTCGTCGTCCTCGAGGACTGGTGGGACGAAGAGGTCGACCCCAACGACGCCAGCTTCGAGCTGAGCGACGAAGCGTTCGATGGGGTGAAGGCCGACAACCTCAAGCGCTTCCGCCGTCAGCTCTTCCTGCTGGAAGCGCGTCGATACACCGAAGTGCCCGAGCCGCTCTACGCGGAGGACCTCTGGGCTGCCTGGCAAGCGGATCACTTGCCGGGCCTGCTCGAGGACCCGGAGGTGCTCTTCGACCCGGACTACGAGGAGGACGGTAGCCGACACGAGGCCGCTGCGTCCCTGTTCGAGTCCTGGTACCCGACGCTCAGCGAGTCCGCGGAGATGTACCGCATCCAATGCCTGCACTGCCACGGCAACGAGGGTGGCGGCAATGGACTCACCGCGGAGTACCTGAGCCCGCGTCCGCGCGACTACCGGCTCGGTATTTTCAAGTGGGTCGCCGTCGACCGCAACTTCCGACCGCGCCGCGCGGACCTGTACAAGGTCCTGCACGACGGCGCTTACTTCACCGCCATGCCCTCCTTCGCGCGCTTCTCCAGCGGCGAGCTGAACGGCCTGGTCGACTACGTGCGCCTGCTGTCGATTCGCGGTGAGACCGAGAGCCTGCTCGTGGGCGAGGTCGTCGAGGAGGACTACCTGCGCGCCGAGTCGGTGCTCGACAACTACAACCTCGTCTGGGGCAAGTGGAATGGCGCCGAGGAGAAATACGTCTCCTACGATGGCCAGGTCCCCACGCCCGACATGGTCACGCCGGAAATGCTCGCTCACGGACGCGAGCTGTTCCTGGGAACGGTCGCGAACTGTTACACGTGCCATGGCACCGACGGTCGTGGCAACGGAGAGTCGCTCTTCGAGCCCGATCCCGACGGCCTGACCGAGACCAACGACGACGGCGAGGAGGTCCCGGTGCTGATCAAGCGCAAGGACGAATGGGGTGACGACAGCGAGCCTCGAAACTTCCACATGGGCGTCTTCCACGGGGGCGGTCGCCCGATCGACCTCTTCAGGCGCGTCAAGTACGGCATCTCCGGCACGATCATGCCGGCGGCCGATTCGTCCCTCACGGACGACGACCTCTGGACGATGGTCTACTACGTGCTGAGCATCGTCGAGGACAACGATGTGAACCGGATTCTCGAGGCGCGCGCACTGGCGGCCGTCGACGACGGACACGGTGATGACCACGGCGAATCCCATGGGGATTCGGATCACGATGATTCGGACCACGACCATTCTGGCGACAGCCACGAGACCCAGGAAGAGGGTCACTGATCATGCGCATCCTGGTGAGTTTGCTGTTTCTCGCGCTCCTGGTACTTGGAGTGTGGACCTTCGCTGATGCGGAGACCTTCCTGCTGGCACCGATGCCGGAGGGCTACACCTGGTGGTGGCCGAAGGAGATCTCGACCTACGGACAGGACATCGACTTCCTGTTCGAGATGATCTCCTGGATGATCCTGTTCTTCTTCATCCTGACCGAGGGACTGCTGGTCTGGTTCGTCTTCAAGTACTCGAAGAAGACGGATGAGAAAGGCTCGGCCAGCCACGGAAATCACAAGCTTGAGCTGCTATGGACGGCGATCCCGGCGGGCCTGCTGCTGATCATCGCCTTCTCGCAGATGAGCACCTTCGCGAACATCAAGTTCGCGGGCTCGTTCGAGGACGAGCCGGTGTTCTGTGAGATCTGGGGCAGTCAGTTCGACTGGCGTTTCCGGTATCCCGGTCAGGACGGTCGTCTCGGCACCGTCGACGACATCGAAAGCCCCTTCGAGCTGGTCGTCCCGGACGATCAGAAGATTGTGATGAACCTGCGCTCGCGGGACGTGCTGCACAGCTTCTTCATTCCGAAGATGCGGTTGAAGCAGGACGCTGTTCCGGGCATGACGATCCCGATCTGGTTCCAGGTCGATCCGGAACAGCTCGCGCAGGAGTCCAAGAACGAGTTCGACATCATCTGCGCGGAGCTGTGCGGCTGGGGTCACTACAAGATGAGCGGCCGGATCAGGGTCCTGCCGCGCGATGAGTACGAGGCATGGATGGACGAGATGACGACCAAGAAGTTCGACAACGGGGAGATTAACTGATGAGTGCTCCGACCAGCGCCGGACCGGCTCCGGGCCTGGGTGCCCCGGGCACCGTCCGTGAGAGTCACGATCACCACGAGCTGAGCTTCATCCGGAAGTACATCTTCTCGACGGACCACAAGGTCATCGGGATCCAGTTCATGATGACTGGGCTGATCTTCTTCCTCGTCGGCGGACTGATGGCGATGGCCATCCGCTGGCAGCTCGCGTGGCCGTGGACCAAGATGCCGTTGGTCGGCAACTTGCTGTTCCCGAACACGGGCGAGGCCATCACGCCGGAGTTCTACACCATGCTCTTCACGATGCATGGAACGGTGATGATCTTCTTCGTGATCATCCCGCTGCTGACGGGAGCCTTCGGAAACTTCCTGATCCCGCTCATGATCGGTGCACCGGACATGGCCTTCCCGAAGCTGAACATGTTCGGCTACTGGGCGATGATCCCCGCCATAGCCTGCGTGGTCATGAGCTTCGCGTCCGGCGGTGGCGGACCAGCGGCGGGCTGGACGGCCTACCCGCCCCTGTCGACGATCGAGAGTGCAGCGCCGGGTAGCTTCTCCAGCCAGACCTGGTGGCTCATGGCCCTGACATGGGTCGGTATCTCGTCGATGATGGGCGCGGTCAACTACGTGACCACCATCGTCAAGATGCGCGCGCCCGGCATGACCCTGTTCCGCATGCCGCTCGCGATCTGGGGCCTGTTCATCTCGGCGCTCCTGCAGCTGTTCGCGCTGCCCGTCCTTACGGCGGCCAGCATCCTGCAGATCCTCGACCGGGTTGCGCACACCGGATTCTTCACGCCCACGAACCTGGTCGTGAACCAGATGAACCCCGAGATGGCGGGCGCCGCCGCGGGTGGACAGCCGCTCCTCTGGCAGCACCTGTTCTGGTTCTACAGCCACCCGGCCGTGTACATCATGGTCGTGCCGGCCATGGGCTTCGCCTCGGACATCCTGTCGACTCACGCGCGCAAGCCGGTCTTTGGCTACAAGCCGATGGTCTACTCGATGTCGGCCATCGCGGGCCTGGGTTTCATCGTGTGGGGCCACCACATGTTCGCCTCGGGCATGAACCCTGCCCTGGGCATGACGTTCATGGTCTCGACGGTCATGATCGCCCTGCCGAGCGCCATCAAGGTCTTCAACTGGCTCGGGACCCTCTGGGGCTCACGCATTCAGTTGACCTCGGCCATGCTCAACGCGCTCGGCTTCGTCGCGATGTTCATCATCGGCGGACTGTCGGGTATCTGGATGGCTGCGACACCGGTCGACATCTACATCCACGACACCTACATCATCGTCGCGCACTTCCATTACGTGGTGTTCGGTGGCTCGGTCTTCGCGATCTTCGCGTCGATCTACCACTGGTTCCCGAAGATGTTTGGGCGCGTGATGAACGAGAAGCTGGGCAAGATCCACTTCGTGGGGTCCTTCATCTTCACGAACGGTGTCTTCTACATGATGCACCAGCTCGGTATGGCCGGCCTGATGCGACGGACCGCGGACCCGTACAACTACGAGACCTACGCACACCTGCAGCCGCTGAACGAGTTCATCTCGATCAGTGCCTTCTGCCTGTTCGCGTGGCAGATCTTCTTCATCATCAACTTCTTCCACAGCATGTTCTGGGGCAAGCGAGTCGGCCGCAACCCGTGGAATGCCTGCAGTCTTGAGTGGGATGCGCCGTCGCCCGCCGGGCACGGCAACTTCGACCACCAGCTCGAGGTCCACCGCGGTCCCTACGAATACGCGTCGCGCGAGGTCGAAGAGGACTACCTGCCGCAGACCAGGACGACTTAGGCCCGAGCGATCCGACCCGTTCCCATGGACTCCGTCACGAAACCCTGCCACCCGTGGACCCGCCGTATGGCGTGGATCCTCGCGTTGTGGTGTCTGGCTCTGCTCTTCGTGGGCGGGCTGGTCACGACATACAGGGTTGGCATGGCGGTGCCGGACTGGCCCACGACGTTCGGTCGCAACATGTTCACCTACCCGCTGGACGAGATGCTCTCGAACTTCGGCGTCACGGTTGAACACAGCCACCGTCTGGTAGCGAGCGGACTGGGTCTGATCTCGATCCTTACGGTGGTGCTGGTCTTTGCCATGAGGGAACGCGCGGGCCTGCGCAAGTTGAGCGTGGGTGTCCTGGCGGCCATCGTTGCGCAGGGTTTGCTCGGCGGTTCGCGCGTGCTGGAAAACGATCAACGGCTGGCGTTCCTGCACGGAGCCTCGGCTCAGCTGGTCTACGGCCTCGTGGCCGCGTTCTTCGTGCTGACGACGCGTGCCTGGTCAACGCTCGAAACGCGGCCCTGCAAGCAGGCACGCGGCCTGCGACGACTGGCCGTGCTGACGCTCGTGCTGGTCTACTGCCAGATCGTGCTCGGAGCCTGGCTGCGCCACTCAGGTGCGACCATCGCTCTGGCGTTGCACGTGTTCGGCGCGGTCGCCAGCTTCTTCCTGGTGCTGGCGCTCGCGAAGAAACTCTTCGCGACCTTCGATGAGGGCGCGGCCGGTGGGCACGAGCGCGGCCCGTTGCGCAGCACGGCGCGCTGGCTCGTCAGCTGCCTGCTCGGGCAGATGGCCCTCGGCTTGCTGTCGGTCTTCGCCATCTACGGCGTCTCGGGCGGCTTTGCCGCTCGCCCGTCGATGTTCGAGGTCGTCAGCGCCACCTCGCACGTCGCCGTCGGAGCACTGCTACTCGGCGGTTGTGTGGCGGCGGTACTCTTCTCGCGCAGGACCGTGCGCGTGACCGCGGTGGCGAAGCAGCCCGCCGCTGCCGTCCAACCTGGCCTGGGGCTCACAGCATGAAGTCACTCGTTCAAGATCGCGCGACTGGAGACGCGCGCGCACTCGTTCTCGAGGGCGTCGATCCCGTTTCGCAATGGGCCGCGATGATCCGTCCGCGCATGGCGCTGATGGTCTTCTTCGTCACCATGGCCGGGGGCCTGATCGGCCACCGCTACGCGCCGGGTACTTCGAGCCCCTGGCTGCGCAGCGCCGAGGCCGGCCTGTACCTGACCCTGGTCACCGCCTGCGCGAGCATCCTCAACCAGGTGCTGGAGCGTGACACCGACGCGCTGATGGAGCGTACGCGTCGGCGTCCGCTCGTCACTGGCACGATCGCAGTGCGCGACGCGCTCTTCTTCGGTCTCATCGCCGGAACCCTCGGGGTCGTCGGTCTGGCGCTGTCGTTCCAGATGCTCTCCGGATTTCTGGCCCTCGCGACCCTGGTCATCTACGTGGGTGTGTACACGCCCATGAAGCGCGTCAGCACCACCAACACGGTGATCGGCGCGATTCCAGGTGCTGCGCCACCCTTGATCGGGTTCGTGGCGCTCGCGGGCGACACCGGCCCCTGGGCCTGGGTCCTGTTCGGTGTGCTGTTCGCGTGGCAGTTCCCGCACTTCATGGCCATCGCCTGGCTCTATCGCGCGGACTACTCGCGCGCGGGCATGCGCATGCTGCCCTGCATCGAAGACTCCAAGGGCGTCGCCGGCCGATACGCGGTGCTTTACAGCCTGGCCCTGATCCCGGTCTCGCTCCTGCCCGTCATGAGCGGCATGGCCGGTCCGATCTACGCCATCGGGGCGACCGTGCTCGGTCTCGCCTACCTGCTGGCCTCGATCGCATTCCTGTTGCATGAGGAGCGGCGCCAGGCGCGCGCCCTGATGCAGGTCTCCCTCCTTTACGTTCCATTGCTGATCATCCTGGTTCTCGTGGACCCCAGCATTTCCGCCGCATCCCTGGACGCCCTGTCATGAGCAAAGCCATCGCCGCCTACGATCCGGCCGTGGACGCCGCCGTTCACCACCACCCGATCTACGACTACGACAGCGGGCCGCCGGTAGACCGTGGCAAGTTCGCCATCTGGCTTTTCCTGGCCACCGAGATCATGTTCTTCACGGGACTGATCGGTACCTACGTCGTCCTGCGCACGGGGGCGCCGTCCTGGCCCAATCCGGCGTCGCGCCTGGCCATCGACATTACCGCGGCGAACACGTTCATCCTGATCGTCAGCTCGTGGACGGTCGTGCGCGGCCTGGCGGCGATTCAGAAGGGCGACCAGGCCGGACTGGTCAAGTGGCTCGGGCTCTCGATCCTGATCGGCTCGGTCTTCGTCGGCGTCCAGGTCTACGAGTACACCGAGCTGTTCAAGCACGGCGCCCTGCCCAACCAGGATCTGTTCTGGTCGACCTTCTACGCGATGACAGGTTTCCACGGCCTGCACGTGATCGTGGGCGTGATCTGGCTCGCCTGCCTCTGGATCGGGGCCGTCCGCGGTCGATACACGGCCCAGGACTACATGGCCATCGAACTCGGTGGCCTCTACTGGCACTTTGTCGACCTGGTCTGGGTCCTCCTCTTCACACTCGTCTACTTGATGTAGGGTTGTCGATATGTCTGAGCAGCACCATTTCAACGCAAACAAGATCTTCGTCACTCTCATCATCCTGACCGCCCTCGAGGTGGCCTGGGGATCGCTCCTTCCGTACGACGCCAAGCTGCTCCTGTGGACAGGACTGCTGGGCTTCGCGTTCTGGAAGGGCGCGCTGATCTTCATGTACTTCATGCACATGAAGTTCGAGGGCTGGATCGTGAAGTGCCTGATCGCGCCGACTCCGATCCTGATGTGCGTGGTCGTGTTCGCGATCATGCCGGACGTGGCCATGAACAAGCAGCTGATCCACGAGCTGGGCGACCAGCTCGATCCGGTCGACGGCCAGGTGGTCGAGATCGGACAGGGCAGTCGCAACATCGAGCACTCCGCGGATCACGACGACGAAGACCAGGGCGGTTCGGGTCACTGACCCGAGGATTCACTCAGCCATGCTGCGCGCTGTCTTCGCAGGACTGATCCTCGCGATCGTGGTCGGTTCAGCTAGCGCTCAGGGGCTCGACGCGCAGGCGGCGAGCCCCATGCGTTTCGGGGAGGTGCCGGCGTTCGAGCTCGTCGACGCTTCCGGACAGCGCGTCACCTGTGACGACCTGCTCGGCGCCCCCTGGATCGCCTCGTGCTTCTTCACCGCCTGTCAGGGGCCGTGTCCGCGCCTCAACGGGGATATCCGGCGTTACCTGCACGACGGCCTCGATGGCACTGCAGCGCGCCTCGTGTCGATCAGCGTCGATCCCGAGCACGACACGCCCGAGCGCCTGAGCGAGTACGCCCAGAGCTACACGGCCGATCCCGAGCGCTGGCTGTTTCTTACCGGTGACCCCGGCGCGGTTCACGAGCTGGTGACGGGTGGGTTCATGCTGCCCGTGGATTGGCCCGAGCCCGACGACTCGATCGACCCGTTCGTTCAACGCCTCCGGATCACCCATTCCACGCGCCTGATCGTCGTCGATGCCGAGGGGTTGATCGCCGGCTACTACGAGTGTGGTGGGGAGGCCGGGCTCGAGCCGGGCATGGTCGAGGCGAACTTCGCTGCGGCCCTCGCGCGTGCGCGCTTCCTGGCGGGTGGTACGGGTGCGGCTCGCGTCTGGCTGCCGCGCATCAACGCCAGTCTGAACGCCGTGGCGGCGCTGCTGCTCGTGCTCGGCCTGCTGGCGATCCGCGCCGGTGAGCGCGTGCGGCACGCGCACCTGATGCGGGCAGCCTTCCTGGTCAGCGCCGCGTTCCTGGCCTGCTACGTGTACTACCACACCGTCGTGCTGCCCATGTCCGGCGGCCCGACCGCCTACAACGGCACGGGCTGGGCCAGGCGGGCCTATCTGGCCATGCTCGCCAGCCACATCATCCTGGCCGTGGTCAACCTGCCCATGGTCCTGGCCACGCTCTGGCTGGCCCACAGGGAGGACTGGGAGAGGCACAAGCGCCTGGCGCGAAAGACGTTTCCCATCTGGCTCTACGTTTCGGTCACCGGCGTTCTGGTCTATGTGATCCTGTACCATGTGAATCCGGCCCCCGGAGGCCCCCTCTCACCTTGAAGCACAAGCGGCCCATCGTTCACAGACTCGCCAGCGCGAGCCTCGTTATGCTCTGCCTGGTCACCCTGGCGCCCGACGGCTTCACCTGAGACAGCTGCAAGGAAGCGGTCGCTTCCTCCGGTTCCAATCTGGGGCGTGGGTTCACCTACAGCATCTACGTCATGCTGTCCGCCATCGTCGCCATCCTGCTGGCCTTCGCGCTCGGGCTGGCACGTAGCGTGCATCGCAATCGGCGTGCGATCGCCGCGGGCCAGGCTGGCTACCAGCCGCCCGCCGGATTGATCCGCTGGAGCGATTCCACGGGGAGTGGATCCGGGGACGAGGGCTGACTCCGATGTTCGTGGCGTGCACCGATGTGGGCCCGTGCCGCATCGAGCTGCGGGCTGTCCGGCCCAGGAGGGCATACCGCGCAGGTTCGTGAAGCATCCTGCAACCGCGCCGTCGTTCGACCGGTCCTCTCCACGTGATTCTGTTGCGGTCGAGATCTGGCCTGGCGCTTGCGAGTCTTGCGGCGGGGGTCGTGTGGGGGAGCTCGACGGGCGTCGAGGCGCTGGCCGTGGAGCCGCCGGGGCGGACGGAATTCTGGGTCGCTGACCGTGGTAGCGACCGGCTGCTCGGGCTCGATCGGGACCTGTTCATCACGGAGTCGATCACCATGCGCGCTCCGACGCGGCTCGCACCGGCGCCAGGTGGGGGGGTCTTTGTCGCGAATGCGGCGGAAGGCTGGCCCGGGGGCGCCCACGTATTGCGATACATGTGTCCCGGGGCCGACGTGCGCTGGGAGCGCTCGATCGGGCCGCTGGTCGACCTCCAGTCCGACGGTCGGGACGCCGTGCTGGTCGAGGCGCAGCGCGCCGGGGAGGCTCGCTGCACGGTGCTTTCCGTGGGCCCGGCGGGTGTGCTGAGGAGGGTCGTGGCCGGGGATGTCCTGTGCGCGGCGCGCAGGGCGGAGAGTTTCCTCGTGGGCTTCGAGAGCGGTCTGCTGCAGCTCTGGGCCGGCGATGCCACGTATCCGCTGGCAGAGGTGGACGTCGGCGGGTCCGTGACCGACATCGCCCTGGCGCGGGACGCTGGCTGGTGGATTCTCAGCCGACGTGCCGGAGCCGGGACTCAGCTGGCGCTGCTCGACGCGGCCCTGGCGACGCGCTGGGCCCGGACGACGATCGCGGGTGCGGTGGCCGTCATCCCGGGGGCCGGGGCGCAGGCCTGGTGCGCCACCGGCGAACGTGGCCCTCTCCGTCGATACGGACCGGGCGGCGATGCGGAGCTCGAGGTCGAGAGCATTCTCATGACCCTCGATCGTGGAGTTGCCCTGTCGGACGGTGGGCTGTTATGGCTGGCGCCGGGCGCGCTATTGCGTCTCGACGCCGAGGGTCTTGTGCGGCCTGGCCAGGGAGGCTTTGGCTTCCTGGCGGACGTCATAGAGGCCCGCCTCGATCCGTGAATATGCGCCGCCGCAGAGCCCCGCCAGCTGCGCCCCGGATGCCAGCCTCGGGCTGCACCATTATCTGACGGCCAGGCGGTACCCGACGGTCAGGCGGTCTGCTCTTCGCCGCGCGACCCGGACCGCATCACGTGCTCGGGCGCATGGCGGGCCTGGCGCTCGATCGTTGCCAGGAAGGCCAGAACCGTGTTCGAAAGGTCACCACGGTGGTGGTCGGTGCAGATCTGGGCGAATTTCGCCAGGCTACGCTTCACCTTGGGGATCTCCTTCAGAACGGGTGAGTCCTGCCTTTTGCGTGCCTGGACCCGGGACTCGATCATCTTGATACGATCTTGTAGCTCGTCGATGAGTTCCGTATCGGTTCTGCGGTTGTAGGTTCGCTTTGTCATCTGCACAGTTCTCCAATCAGATTCAGTAATACACAGACGAGATATGCGCATTGTGGCCCATCTCGTCACTGCCAATGACCGGCTCGCCGATTCTGCCGGCGGGCCAGCGGGCCAGCGGGTGTCCCCGGGCGACGCCTATCGTCCCATGTGGCGGGTAGGCCAGGATGGGGAGCGCCGATCAGCTTCTAACAAGTTAGCATTCCTGCAGGATGCATCAAGATCATCGGTGAATTTTCAGTTTCCAGTTTCGATAGAGACACTCCGAAGCGCCTCCAGGTTTCACAAAAGAGCCTTCTTTTTGCCTGTTCCGAGCAATCTTTGTGTGTGTTTTACGTCCAAACACCGGAAAGGTCTGCGGGCCGGGCACGAGAAAACCCGGGGCCCGAAGGATCTGTTTGGCAGCGAGAGGTATCCTGTTCCGCGTTCATTTGCCCGGAGACGCTGCAGCCGCAGCTCCCGGACCGCACCCGGCCCCCCGATTTCGTCCCTTGGAAGAGCATCTCGTCGTACCGCAGGAGCGCTTTGGGATCGAACTCGATGAGTTCCTCGCCCTGACGTTTCCGCTACTCAACAAGGGCTTCCTGCGACGCCAGGTCCATGGCGGGAAGGTCCTCGTCAACGGGGCGACGGTCTTGCCGTCCTTGCGCCTGAAGCGAGACAGCGTCGTCAGTGTCGCATTCGACGACGAGGACGTTCCGCTCGCGCCGGTTGCGCCGACCGATGCGCTCAAGGTTCTGTACGAGGACGAGTGCGTGCTCGCGGTCGACAAGCCAGCGCGCCTGGCGGTCGAGCCGGAGCGCTGGGCGCGCGATGCCGCGACGCTCTCGGGCGCGCTGCTCAAGCTGGCCTTCGACCGTACCGGCACCGCGGCTGGAGCCGGGCCGATCGACTTCCGCCCGCGACTGCTGCACCGCATCGACAAGGACACCACCGGCGTGATGCTGGTCGCCAAGGACATCGAGACAGAGCGGCGCCTGCGCCGCGCCTTCGAGGAGGGCACGATTCTGAAGACCTACCTGGCGCTGGTCGAAGGCGAGCATCCCGCGGCCGACGGTGAGTGGGAGACGATCGAGCATCCCATCGCGCCTGACGCCCGCAAGAGCGGTCGCATGTGCGTGCGCTCCGGCGGAAAGCCCTCCGTGACCGATGTCAGCGTCGAGGCGCGTTTCCGCGGGTACACGCTGGTCCGCTGCCGTCCCCGTACGGGGCGCACGCACCAGATTCGAGTGCACCTCGCCGAGGAAGGCTTTCCGTTGGCGGTGGATCCGCAGTATGGTCGCTGCGACGAGATCCTGCTATCCGAGATCAAGCGTGGTTACAGACCCAAGGTCGGAGCGAGCGAACGCCCTTTGATCGACCGATTGACCCTGCATGCCGCCGCGATCGAGTTCCCGGGCGCGCCGGATGGTCAAGCGGCCACCGACGGGCATGAGCCCGAAACGATCCGCGTCGAAGCACCCCTCCCGCAGGACTTTCAGCGAGTCCTCAAGCAGCTAGCCAAAGTGAGACCCCTGCGCCGATGAAGCTCAAGCAGAAGCCGGGCGACTTTCGCGTGCGTGAGGTCCTGCGCGATGACTTCGTCGTACAGCGTGGACCGAACCGGGTCTATCTCGTCAAGAAGCGCAAGCTGACCTCTCTCGAGGCCGCCAGCGCACTGGCGTCGATGACCGGCGTGCGTCCGGGCGACGTATCGATGGCCGGACTCAAGGACCGTCAGGGCATCACCGAACAGATGATGACCGTGCCGCGCGGAAAGCCGATCATGTATCGGCGGCCCGAGCTGTCGATCGAATCGATCGGTAGCAGTGCACAGCCGATCAGCAGCAACGACGCGCTCGGCAACCAGTTCGACATCATCGTGCGCAAGCTCGGTCCGCTGGACGTGCGCCATGTGCGTGCCGCCTTGCCGATCGTGCGCGAGCACGGCCTGCCGAACTACTTCGACGAGCAGCGCTTCGGCAACCTGCGTCACGGCCAGGGCTGGATCGCTCTCGAGCTGGCTCAGGGCCGCGTCGAGGACGGGCTGAAGCGCCTGTTGACCGCGCTCTCGCAGTTTGACAATGAAGAGATGAAGACCTTCAAGACGGGCCTCTATCGCAACTGGGGGAAATGGGGCAACTGCCGTGACATCGCGGGCCGGTTCGGAGCGCACCACTCGGTCTTCGAGCACCTCAAGCGCAACGACGGTGATTTCGCCGGGGCCTTCGGCTTCATCTCGTCGCGCATCCGCTTGATCCATCTCTTCGCCTACCAGTCGCACGTCTGGAACCGCGCACTGGCCAAGGTGGTCGAGGGCAACCTCGACCGAAACGACACCATCGGCATCGCATCGGCAGAAGGGCGCTTGATCTTTCCCAAGCAGGCCTTCAGTGGACCGGCCGCATGGGGGGGGATGTTGCCCTTGCCCGGTCCTGGCCTCGAGGGAGTGACCCACGCCGACCAGCGCGCACTGTTCACCGAGGTGCTTCGGCCCGACAAACTCGAGCCCGAGGGGTTCCGCATCGACGGCGTGCCCGGATTCGCGCTGAAGGCCGAGGACCGCTCGATGATGGTCGTTCCGCGAGACCTGCGGATCCGAAGCAAGCACTCGGATTCCGATGGTGAAGGCGCGATCGAGCTGAGCTTCGGCCTTCCCCGCGGCTCCTACGCCACGCTCGTCGTGCGCCGTCTCATCGGCTCCACGAACAGGTCCACCAACCCGCTCGGTCGGCCATCGAAGAGCTTCAAGGGACGCCGGGACTCGCGCGACAACCGTGGCGGCCGCGGCCGTCCGGATCCACGTAGCTAGCCCGGATTATTCATGACCACGCGGACGAAACCCCACGAACGGCCGGCTTCGCCGTCCTTTCGGTCCCTGCCGGCACTTTGCGAACATTGGCGTCCTCGGCGACCAAAAAAGGTCGCCTGCGGGGCCAATGCCCGCAAAGCACCGGCAGGGACCGAATCGCGTCGTTTCGCCTCGCGGCTCATGAATAATCCGGGCTAGCGGCTCGCATCGGACCCATCTCAACCGCGAGCCCGGTCAGGGCTCGCGCCCATCGGATCACGAAGGAATCAGGATGACGACAGAGTCTGCCAGCAGCGCGCCCGTGGTCGGAGTCATCGGTGGCTCCGGTCTCTACGATATCGAGGGTCTGACGGACGTCGAGGAGAGCATCCAGACGACTCCGTTCGGGGCTCCGAGCGACGGGTACGTCCTGGGAACCCTGAACGGCGTGCGCATGATCTTTCTCCCGCGCCACGGCCGTGGACACCGCATCTCGCCCTCGGAGATCAACTTCCGCGCGAACATCTGGGGCATGAAGCAGCTGGGCGCGACCCACATCATCTCCGTGTCCGCGGTGGGCTCCATGCGCGAGGACATCGCGCCGGGCGACTTCGTGGTCATCGATCAGTTCTTTGACCGCACGCGCCACCGTCCCGACACGTTCTTCAGCGACGGGATCGTTGCGCACGTGATGTTTGCCGATCCGATCTGCTCGGTGTTGCGGCAGGTGCTGGTCGATGCGGCGCGGGCGATCGGAGTGAAGGTTCACGACGGGGGTACCTACCTGAACATGGAGGGCCCGCAGTTCTCGACCCGCGCGGAGTCGCGCATCTATCGCGGCTGGGGTGTCGACGTGATCGGAATGACAAACCTGCAGGAGGCGAAGCTCGCGCGCGAAGCCGAGCTCTGCTACGCCACCGTGGCGATGGCCACGGATTACGACTGCTGGCACGACGCTCACGACGATGTCACCGTCGAGAGCATCCTGGCGACCATGGCGCAGAACGTCGGCAATGCACGCAAGCTCGTCCTGGACGCCATTCCGAGGGTCGCACCGGAGCGTGCGGGTTGTGGTTGCGCAAACGCCCTCCAGTACGCCATCCTGACCGCGCCCGACGCCATCTCATCCGAGGCGCGCGATCGCCTCGGCCTCCTGATCGACAGGTACCTATCATGACCCGACGCCCTTCCGACCCCACGCAACCGAAGCTACCGCGCCGCGCATTCCTGGGCGCAACCGTATCCGCGGGCGCCGCCCTGGCATGCAAGGGGCCTGCGGGCGCCGCTCCGGCTCTGGCCCCGGCGAGCATGGGAGGGCGCGCTGACGCCAGCCCGACACTCGTGGGGTCACAAAACGCTCTACCCGGGATGAAGGCCAGCTTTGCCGCACTCGAGGCTGGCGCGGACCCGCTCGACGTGGCGATCGATGTGGTCAAGGTGGTCGAGGCCGACCCGAATGATCATTCCGTGGGACTGGGCGGTCTGCCGAACGAGGACGGCGTGGTGCAGCTCGACTCCGCCGTGATGTACGGGCCCACACACAACTCGGGCGCAGTCGCTTGCATCGAGAACATCCAGCATCCGAGCGAGGTCGCGCGGCTCGTGATGGAGCGCACGGACCATTGCCTGATCGTCGGGCCAGGCGCCTACAACTTCGCCCGCGAACATGGCCAGCCGCACACCGAGCTCCTGACGCCGACCGCACGCCGGATCTGGATGAAATGGCGCGAGCAGATGAGCCCCAACGACGATCGCTTGCCGGCGCCGAAACCGCAGTCGGACGAGCAGGCCGGTTGGATCGAAATGGAGGGTGAGCGTGTGGCCGTCGCGGACCTCTTCGACGAACGCCGGCCGACGGGGACGATCCACTGTTCGGCGCTGGCGACGGATGGCCGCATCGCGTGCACCACCACCACGTCGGGACTGGCCTGGAAGATCCCGGGCCGCGTCGGGGACTCACCGATCATCGGCGCCGGGCTCTACTGCGACCAGGAGGCGGGCAGTGCCGGTGCGACCGGGCGCGGCGAGGCCGCCGTACTCTCGAATGGTAGCTTTGCCATCGTCGAGCTCATGCGTCAGGGGAGCACACCGCTGGACGCGGGCATGGAGGTCCTGAGGCGCGTCGTGCGCCAGGCCACGCGCGCCTCCAGCTGGCAGGCAGGGCTGATAGGAGAGGACGGGAAGCCCGCATTCAACCTGCGCTTCTACATCCTGGGCCTGGACGGTGGCTGGGCCGGTGTTGCGCTGAAGGGCCAGGGGCACTTCTCCGTCGCCGATGCCAAGGATGGCCCGCGGCACGCGCCGATCGAGTCCCTGCTGGGTTAGCAGCCCGTGGTGAAAGTCACGACCCGCTCAAATCCGCCAGGCTCCGCCCTGGCGGCGTTGCGCTTCCTCCGAGTATCCACGAATACGCGTTGTCAGCGCGCCTTGCCAGATCGAATCCTGACGGCTTCGAGCCCGCCGTGACTTTCACCACGGGCTGTTAGGAGCCTGCGCCGCAGGCTCCTGGCGCCGACTACTGCTCGAAGTGCGTCAGCGCGGTCTCGAACTCGTGCAGGGACAGCAGGCCGTCGCCGTCGCGGTCCAGGGTGCTGAGCACCGAATGGACCCGGATCCGCAGTTGCAGTGGACGCAGCAAGCCTTCGAGGTCGGAGACCGATACGAAGCCGTCGTTGTTGATGTCCAGCCGCCGGTAGTGGGGCACGGGGCCTGCGATCAACGGCGGCGTCGGAGCTGCTCCGGCGCCTTGGTTGCGAAGTGAGATCGCTCCGAAGAGTTCGATGATCGTGGTCGGCTTGGGGACGCCCTCGGTCTCGGTGCCCTCCTCGCCGAGCGGCAGAACGATCGGGTGCAGGATCCCCCCCAGGCCCACGAGCTCGAGCAGGCCGAGGCGCTGGTCGCGGTTCGCATCCAGGCTGGTCAGCGCCACATCGGCGGGCACGTCCTCGCGTCCGTAGTCGACCAGGATGCGCGCCAGCTCCAGTAGCCCGATCTCGCCGTCGAGGTCCAGGTCGTAAGCGTTGCGCAGCAGTTCCGGCGGGCGTTGCGGGGGTGCGGGCTTTCCGGACAGCGGCCGCGGTTCGCGGAACTTACCGCCACGGTAAATGGCGTCGTCGTGGAAGGCCTTGAACTCGCTGAAACGGATGCGCCCATCGTGATCCGTGTCGTACATGCGGTAGCGCAGGCGATCGAAGGCCATGCTCTTGTGAGCTTCGCGGAAGGAGACCCAGTCGTTGAGGTCGTAGTCCGCGATGACGAACCACTCACGAATCTGGTCGCCCGGATCGTTGGCGCGCAACGTGAGCCCCTTGCTCTGCGATCCCGCGTCCTTCTTGTTGCGCCTCTTCGCCGGTGCATCGGAATCTCCGAGCACCCGGCGGCCACCCGCGCGTGGGTTCTTCGACCTGGGAGCCTGTCCGCGCTGTCCGCGCTGGGCTGCGAGCGTAGCTTCCGTGGTCGGTCCGGTGGCGCCCGGCTCGCTAGCGGGGCGCGCGAGGCCCGTGAGGATGATCAGCGTGGTGAGGAGCATGCAGATGGAATATCGGCCTCATAGGCTACGCGTTCCGCGCTTTTTTTGCCGCTGCTGGCCGATGCCACGGCGAAAAATGCTCGAAACCTTGCGCTGGTCAGCGCACGGCCGGCCCGGCGAATTCCCCGTCCTGGCTCCTGATTACGTCAGGAAGCCCACTCGAGGACCGCAGCGGCCACCCGCTGCACGTCCGCGTCGGACAGGAACGGGTGCACGGGCAGGCAGATGACCTGCAGGGCCAGGGCCTCTGCGTGGGGGAAATCCCCCTTGGAAAGTCCCCACTCCTTGGCCACGGGCTGCAGGTGCACGGGGAGCGGGTAGTGGACGGCAGCCCGGATATTGGCCTGCGTCAGGTGGGCCAGGAGACCATCTCGGTCCCCTGAGAGCACCCGCAGGGTGTACTGATGGTAGACCGGGGCACTCGTCTGGGCGCAGAGCAGTGGGGCGAGCTTGGGGGATCCGGCGAAAGCGGCGTCGTAGGCGCCCGCAATCGCCTGGCGCCGGGCCGTCCAGCGGGCCAGATGCGGCAGCTTCACGTTCAGCACCGCTGCCTGGATCGCGGCCAGGCGTGAGTTGGTGCCGATCGACGTGTGGGTGTACTTGCTTGGACTGCCGTGGTCGCGCATCTGGCGTAGCCGCCCCGCGACGTCCGCGCTTGAGGTCACCAGGGCGCCCCCGTCCCCCGCGCAGCCCAGGTTCTTGGTGGGGTAGAAGGAGAAGGCGGCCACGTCACCGAGTTCGCCGGCGCGCGTGCCCTGGCGTACCGCGCCGTGTGCCTGAGCCGCGTCCTCGAGCAGGAACAGACCTTTCTCATCCGCCAGGGAACGGAAGCCGGCCATATCGACGAGTTGACCGTAGAGGTGGACCGGCAGCAGTCCCTTGACGCCTGCTGTCAGGGCGGCGCGTGCGCTCTCGGGATCGATCAACGCCGTCTCCGGATCGACGTCGCAGAAGACCGGTCGAGCGCCGACCCAGGCGATCGCGCCAGCGGATGCGAAGAAGGTGAACGGACTGGTGACCACTCCGTCGCCCGGCTGGACACCGAGCGTCCGCAGGGCGAGCACCAAGGCGTCCGTCCCGCTCGCGACTCCGATGCCATGCTCCACACCCTGGCTCGCGGCAAAGTCCTGCTCGAACCTCTGGACCTCGGGCCCGAGCACGTATTGCCCACTGTGCAGCACGCCGAGGACCGCGTCGTCGAGAGCGCTACCGAGCTCGGCGCGCTCCGCCGCCATGTCGAGCGGCTGGATCGGGTGCAAGGTCTTCTGAGTACTCACGTCGTCAGTTTCCGTGTCCGACTTCGCCGGCCTTCAGTTTTTCACGGTAGTCGCCGTAGGCCTGCTTGACCTTGCCCGACAACAGGAACAGGCCGAGGATGTTCGGCAGCGCCATTCCCAGGATCATCAGGTCACCGAACTCCAGCACGGCGGTGGCCGAGATGACCGAGCCGAGGAAGACGAAGGCCAGGAAGATGATCTTGTAGATGATCGACGAGCGGTCGCCGAACAGCCATACCCAGCAGCGTTCGCCGTAGTACGACCAGGAGATCATCGTCGAGAACGCGAACATCACCACCGCGACCGACAGCAGGTAGGGGAACCAGCTGACCGCATCGCCCATGGCCTTGGCAGTCAGGGCGGCGCCGTTGTTCGCGGCTCGCAAGGCCTCGTACTCGGCTCCGGGGTTGTTGTAGGCGCCGGTGATCACGATCACGAGGGCGGTCATGGTGCACACGACGACCGTGTCGATGAAAGGCTCCAGAAGGGCGACAATGCCCTCCTGGACCGGGTATTCAGTCTTTGCGGTCGAGTGCGCGATGGCCGCCGATCCGATGCCGGCCTCGTTGGAGAAGGCCGCGCGCTGGAAACCCACCACCAGAACACCGACCATTCCGCCGATGCCCGCATCCGCGTTGAATGCACCGCTCAGGATGGTCTGGATGGCTGCGGGGATGGCGCCCATGTTGATGAAGAGGATCCACAGGCAGGCTGCCACGTAGAGTCCGCACATGAACGGGACGATCTTCTCGGCGGTAGCCGCGATGCGCTTCACGCCGCCGATGATCACGAAGCCAGCGGCGATGGTCATGACCAGGCCGTAGACCCAGCGCATGTTCGCGATCGCGGGGAACGTCTGCTCGAGCGCTCCGAGGGACTGGCTGACCTGGAAGCTGTTGCCGCCAGCGAGGGAGCCGCCCATGCAGAGCAGCGCGAAGAGCACCGCGAGCCCGTAGCCGAGCGGACCCATACCCTTTTCCTTGAGACCGTGTGACAGGTAGTACATCGCGCCGCCCATCACGCTGCCGTCGGGGCGCACCTGGCGGTACATCTGACCGAGGGAGCACTCCGTGAACTTGGACGCCATTCCGAGCAGACCGGCGATGACCATCCACAGTGTTGCGCCCGGGCCGCCGATACTGATCGCGATCGCCACGCCAGCGATATTGCCCAGCCCGACTGTCGCGGAGAGCGCGGTGGTCAGCGCCTGGAAGTGGGTCACCTCTCCCTTGTCGTCGGGGTTGTCGTACTTGCCGGCCGTCACCATGATGGCGTGCCAGAAGGAGCGGACCTGGACGAAGCCCATCCGGAGGGTGAAGAAGACCGCGCCGATGACGAGCCAGATCACCAGGAGCGGCATGGTGAGTGGCGAGCCGTTGGCCTGCTTCAGCCCGGGCAGCTTGACCGGGTAGAAGAAGCCAAAGTGTTCCTCGACGACGTCCGGGGTGCGTCCATCGTCTCCGCCGGCCAGGAAGTGGTTGGCCCCGACCATGATCTCGTTCGCGCGGTCGTTGAAGCGCTGCCACTTGGCCGAGAACGAGCCCGGATCGACGGCGGCCTCCTCGGCCGCGGCGCTGTCCTGGGTGGCCATGGCGGCCAGGGCGGGTGCGCTGGCCGGAGCCGCGGACCCCTCCGGGGCGGCAAAAAAGAGGAGCAGGACGGTCAGTAGCAGTTTCGAGTGGCTCTGGGCAAATGCCATATGCGGAGGGCTCCGGGGACCGGGAGGCGGGGGCGTGAGTGGGGAATCCTGCCAGGGGGGCCCTGAGCATGCAAACGTGCGGGGGCAGAGCGGAAGGATTGGGCCTCGCTGCTCCCTTTTTTGGACGAGTGCCCCAAAATGTTGGGAAGACCAGCCCGGATTCGTGGGTAGTGGTGGGTAGGTCCCGAAGGTGCCGGTCCGGATCGCCCTGAGGGGGTCACCGATGGAGGAGGGAACAGTTCATGTTGCTAAGTACTTTGGTTGTCGCGGCTATTTCCGCTCCGGTCCTCCCGACCGTGAGGACTGGCCCTGGATTTGAGACCGACTCGGGTCTCGGGAACGCGGCCGGGCTCGAAGCCTGCGCGGCTGACGATCTACGGGCCCTGGACGATCTGCGGCGCGTCGCGGCCGAGGTCCAGGGTGATCTCGAGCAGCTGCGCGAGCGCAGCTTCGACGATCCGGTGACGATCGGCTTCGCGAACCGGGAATGGCTCGATCTGGCGGTGCGCGAGCGCTGGGACGAGGAGCGTTCGGCCGAGCGGGTCGCGCTGGAGGAGCTCTCGGCGAAGATGCTCGGGATGCTGCCCGCGGGTGTGTCCCTGCGCGAGGAGGAGCTGCGGGTGCTGGAGCAGTCGGGTTCGTTCTTCGACCCCCAGGCGGACCAGCTCTTTGTGCTGGAGCCAGAGGGCGACGTCTCGCCCCTGCTCATCGCAGCAGGCCTGTCGGAGGCTCTGAACGATCAGCATTTCGAAGAGGAGTGGGGCCCCGTCGAGGAAGAGGTCAGCGACCGGCGCTGGACGCGCCAAGCCGTACAGCGCGGCAGCAACATCGCGCTGCTGCTCCTGTGGGCCTTCGAGAATCTCGAGCACGCCGCGGTGCAGGAAATCTCGCAGAGCCAGGGCGGCATGTCCCATTCACTCCTCGCGGATTCGCCGCCGTACGTCTGGAAACCCATGCTGGGTCTCTCGATGCGTGGTGAGGCATTCCTGCGGCGTGGCACCAACCCGAACTGGATCTCGCCGCCGCGCCTGGCGGACCTGGATCGCGTCGTCGAGCAACGTCCGCTTTCCACGGAACAGATCCTTCACCCGGACAAGTACTGGACCGGGCGTCGGCGCGACGAGCCCACCCCGATACAATTCGAGGAACAGAACCTGCCCGAGGGCTGGAACCTGGCCTACCAGGACACCCTGGGCGAGATGATGATGTCGGTGTTGACCGAGCCATTCGACGACCGGCATGGCGTCGATCCCTCGCTGTTCTCCTCGCCGACGGCCGAGCTTTCAAGTGCGTCCGCCGCGGGGTGGGCGGGTGACCGCATCGCCCTGCTGCAGGGGGTCGAGGGCTCGATCGCGCATCTCGTTACGGCCTGGGACAGCCCGGCGGAAGCAGACGAGTTCTTCGCAGCGGTCTACGCACAACGTGCGGGCATCATGGATAATCTGGCGCGCGTGGCCGGTGCCGTTGCGTCGCGTGGGATGCGGGTCGTTCAGGGTGCGGCGGGCCGAGTGACGGTCACCACCTGGATGGGGCCGGATGAAATCCTCGTGGACAGCGTTCTCTCGGGCGTCAAGATCGGCGCCTGAGGCGGGGCCGACCGGCGCTCTGCATGGACGCCTGGGCGACCGAGAAGGCCGCGAGGCTCACTCGCTGGCGACGGTGCGCGCTTCTGCGAAATAGCGGTAGACCGCCGGAAGCACGAACAGCGTGAGCAACATCGAGGTGATCAGTCCGCCGATCACCACGGTTGCCAGGGGGCGCTGCACCTCGGCGCCAGCGCTCGCGGCGACGGCCATCGGAAAGAAGCCGATGATGTCCGTCAGGGCTGTCATCAGGACCGGCCGCAACCTTGAGTGGGCTGCATCCCTGGCCGCCACACCGACATCGGCGCCGTCCTCGCGGCGCTGAACCATGGTCGAAACCAGGACGACACCGTTCATGACGGCGATGCCGAACAGTGCGATGAACCCGACGCCGGCCGAGATCGAGAACGGGTAGCCGCGGAACAGGAGCGCGGCGATTCCGCCGGTCAGGGCAAGCGGAACGTTGAGATAGATCAACAGCGAGAGTCTCGTCGACTGGAACGTCGAGTAGAGCAGTACGAAGATCAGGAGCAGAGCCAGGGGTACCAGCAGGGCCAGTCGCCTGGATGCGGCGGCCAGGTTCTCGAACTGCCCGCCCCATTCGATGGACCATCCGGGCGGGAGCTGCACCTTCGACTCGACCGCCTCCTGAGCGTCGGCAACGGCGGAGGCCAGGTCACGGCCGCGCACATTGAGCTCCACGGTGATCTTGCGCTGGATCCTCTCGCGGCTGATCTGCGCCGGGCCGGTTTCAATCTTCACGTCCGCTACCTGTTCGAGCGGGACCCACGCTGCGCTGCGGTCCCCGACTTGCGGCAGGGCGATCGGCAGGTGCTGCAACGCTTCCAGGCTTCCACGGACGGCAGCGTTGAAGCGTACTTGCAGGTCGTACCTGCGCTGCCCTTCGACCACCGTGCCCACCTGCGTACCGCCGATCGTCTCGATCACGTCGAGCACATCCTGAGCATTGACGCCCAGGCGCGCGATCGCTTCGCGGTCGATATCGATCGTCAAGGTTGGCAAGCCGGTCGTCTGCTCGACCTTGACCTCCTCCATGCCGGGCACCTCGCGCACAGCGGCGGCGACCTCCTCGGCCACATCGCGCATCTGCTCCAGGCTGCCGCTCGCCGCAAAGATCTTGATTCCGACTTCGGAGCGGACGCCGCTGATCAGCTCGTCGACACGTAGCTCGATCGGCTGCGAATAGCTGAACATCACGCCCGGAAGCGCCTCCTGCAGGTCCTCATCGAGGGCCTCGAGCAATGCGTCCTTACTGTCGAAGCGCCAGGTGTCCGGGTGATTCAGGATGATGTAGGTGTCGCTGATCTCGACACCCATGGGATCCGTTGCGATCTCGGCGCGTCCGGTTCGTGAGACGACGGTCTTCACCTCCGGGAAGCCCATCACGATACGTTCGGCCTGCGAGCTGATCTCGTTGGAGGTCTCGAGCGACACGCTGGGCAGCCTCCATATCTGCATCGCGATGGCGCCTTCATCGAGCTTCGGTATGAACTCAGCTCCCAGGAAGGGGACCGCAACCATGCTCGCTGCGAAGACGCCGAATGCTGTCAGTCCCGTGCGCATCGGCCGTGCCATCGCGTGCGCGAGGAGTGGCGTGTACATGCGCCGCATGGCGCGGAACAGGATCGGCTCCTTCTCGACCGCCTTGCTCAGGAATAGCGACGCAAGCACGGGCATCAAGGTCAGGGCACAGATCAGCGAACCGCCCATTGCGAAGACCACGGTCAAGGCCATCGGGCGAAACATCTTTCCCTCGATCCCGCGCAGGGCGAGGATCGGAAGGTAGACGATCATGATGATGCCCACCGCGAAGAGCACGGGTCGGCCGACCTGGTGGCAAGCGGCGCGCACTTTCTCGAGATGTGACCGTTCTCCGTCGTTCTTGTGCAGGAACACGTAGGCGACGATGCTCTCGATCACCACGACCGCGCCGTCCACGATGA
The DNA here is from genome assembly GCA_047618565.1 of Planctomycetota bacterium. Classification (GTDB taxonomy): domain Bacteria; phylum Planctomycetota; class UBA1135; order UBA1135; genus JBLHKW01. The sequence continues at coordinate 20,048 of JBLHKW010000004.1, read as the reverse complement.
TCCCGAAGTCCACGGCGCCGAGCGACATCAGGTTGCCCGAGATCCCGGTCCAGCGCATCAGGATCACGGCCACGAGCATCGACAGCGGGATGGCCGATGCGACGATCAGGCCGCCTCGGAAGCTACCGAGCAGAAGCAGCAGGACGATCACGACCAGCACGCCGCCCTCGATCAGGTTCTTGGCGACCGTGCCGATCGTGCGCTGTACGAGCTCCGTGCGGTTGTAGAACGTGTCGATCGTGACGCCCGCTGGCAGGGTCTTCTGGATCTCCTCGACCCGGGCGTGGACGTCCAGGGCCACCGTTCGCGAGTTGGCGCCCATGAGCATCATCACGATTCCAACGACCGCCTCGCCACGACCGTCACGCGTGACAGCTCCCTGGCGGATCATCGGCGCGAACTCCACCTTTCCGAGGTTCTCGAGATAGACGGGAGTTCCGCGCGAGTCCGTCGTGACCACGACCTTCGCCAGGTCGTCGAGGTCCTGGATCAGGCCCTCTCCACGCACCAGGTACTGCTCGTCGGCGTGGACGATGTAGCCGCCGCCCACGTTGCGGTTGTTCTGCTCGAGCGCCGCGAAGATGGTGCCCAGGGATATGCCGTACGAGCGCAGCTTGCGCGGGTCGATCGTGGCCTGGTAGGTGCGCAGCTCGCCACCGAAGGAATTGACCTCGACCACCCCAGGAACGGATCGCAGTTGATACCCGACGTTCCAGTCCAGGATGTCGCGCAGGGCCATCGGGGAGTGCCCCTCGCCGCGAACCTCGAACTGGTAGATCTCGCCCAGGCCCGAGGAGATGGGACCCATGCTCGGTTCACCGTAGCCCGCGGGTATCGCGTCACGCGCCTCGGACAGGCGCTCGCCCACGAGCTGCCGGGCCCAGTAGATGTCGGTACCCTCCTCGAAGACGACCGTGACAACGGACAGGCCGAACTTGGACACCGAACGGATCTGCTCGACCTTCGGGATCCCGCTCATCGCGGTTTCGACCGGGAAGGTGATGAAGGACTCGACCTCCTGGGGCGCCAGTCCCGCGCTGTTCGTCAGCACCTGCACCTGCACGTTGGTGACATCGGGCACCGCGTCGATCGGCAGGTGACGCAGTGAATCGAGTCCCAGAGCCACCACCAGCAGCCATCCGATGATGACCAGCATGCGGTTGTCGAGGGAGAAGTCGACGAGTCTCTTGACCATCGTGGTGCTGCTTAGTGGCTGTGCCCGCCGCCGAGTTCGCCCTGGCGCTCGGCTGACTTGAGAAGGAAGGTTCCGGAGATAGCGACGGTCTCGCCGGCCATCAGGCCGGATGTGACCTCCACGTCGCCGCCAGCCACGTGCAGTACGTCGACGTTGCGACGCTCGAAGGCGAAGGGCTCCACGCGCACGAACACGTAGTCTCCGGAGTCGTCGTGGACGAGCGCAGCCTCCGGCAGGACGACCGCGGCCGCACGGGACGTCATCTCAAGCCGTGCGCGGCCGAACATCCCGGGTCGTAGCGGGAACTCCTCGGACCAGTCGGCGAGTTGCTGATTGTCCAGCGTGATGCGAACCCCGACGGATCGGCTGATGGGGTCGACGTGGTAGTCGACGAAGCTGACGCTGCCCTTCAGCTCCGTCCCCGGGAATGCGTCTAGCCCTACGGTGGCAAGTTGTCCGCCGCGCACCGAGCGCAGCTGTTCCTCGAAGGCGGAGGCCACAAACCAGACGTCCGACAGATTTTCGATGATGTACAGCTTGGCGCCGGCATCCACGAACTCGCCCGGTGACACATGGCGTGTGACCACGACTCCGTCGCCGGGTGCGTGCACCCGGTACTCGCCCGAAAGCAGGGGCGACGTCTCGTCGATGCTCTCGAGCTCGGTCGCGGATAGCCCCAGGGTCCTGAGCCGATTGGTTGCGGCCGTGAGGTTGATGCTCTTGGTACGCATGTCGACCTCGAGCTCGAGCACTCGCACGTCGCGCTCGGCCTCGAGTTCAGTCAGTTGCTTTTCGCGCTCGAGCTTCGCCATCTGGAATGCACGTTCCGCTTCCAGCAGCGGGCGCATGGTGGAGACGGCCTTCCGCTGAAGCTCTTCCTCGCGCTCGTAGATGCGTTTCTGGATGACGATCGCGCCGTCCAGGACCTTGGCGAGAGCCTTCAGGCGGCCAGCGTAGAGCTCGTGCGCGCGCTCGAGGGTGCGCTGCGCCGCGGCCAGCAGCTCCCTGTCGCTGAGGAAGTCGGCCACGGCGTCTCCGAGCTCGACGCTGTCGATCACGCACATCAGATCGCCGGCGCTGACAGATTCTCCCAGTTGCTTGGCCACACTGCGCGCCTGGCCCGAGACGCGTGGAGTGACATGCAGCACGGCATCCGCGTTCGGGGCGACGGTGCCCGGCAAGGTCAAGGTCTCGGAGACCGTCCCGGCCTGCGCGACCGTGACCTCGATTCCGGCGGACATGAACTGCTGCTGCGTGAGCTCGACGTGCTTGCCTTCATCGTGGTCATCATGCTCCTCTTCATGCTCGCCCGCGTCCCCATGCGCCGCGTTCGAGCCTTCCCGATGGTCATCGTGATCAGCATGCTCATCGGTGCTCCGTGCGCAGCTCAGGAGTAGCAGTCCGCACAGGAGGGACCAGGCTTGTGGTCGTGTATTCATCGGTATTCCTGACCGTCGTCCGATTCATTCAGGGCGGGCGTAGCGAGTAGCCAACCGCTCGCGGCGAGCAGCTTCCATGCGCGCTTGGAGAGCTCAGCGCGGGTCTCGGTATGGCGGGTTCTGGCCTCGACCAGGGCGCGTTGAAGGGCCAGTGTCTCGAGCAGGGTGACCTCGCCGGCGCTGAAGGCCTCGCGCGAGAGCTCGAGGTTTCGCTCGGCGTTCGGCAGCAACTCGGCCTCCAGAAGTTCGACCTCCTTTTGCGCGAGGTTCCAGAGCGTGTGCGTGGCGCTGATCTCCTGGCGCGCGCCATGGACCGCTGCTGTGAACTCGCGCGCGATCTGTCCGCGACGCGCGATCGCTGTTGCGATCGCGGGACGGCCGAAACGCGAGAACACCGGCAGCACGAGGCTGAGCCCGGTTCCCACCGAGACCAGCGGAAACTGGGATGCGATCGCCAGCCGGACCTCCTCCTCGCTGGTCTCGTACCTGGCCAGCATGACAGCCAGGTCGGGTCGCGCGTCTAGCGCATGCCCCGTGAGCTGCGCGGCCGTCGTCTGCAGAGCTGGGTGGCCCGAAGGGTCCTGCGCAGTGATCAGGGCGATCTCGGTGCTGGGCGGCAGTCCCACGAGTCCGTTGAGGGTCTGTCGCGCCTGCTGAATGCGTGCCTCTGCGCGCACCACGTCGAGCCGCATCGCTTGCAGTTGCCCGAGCGCCAGGTTGGCCTGGATCGCCGTTGCCGCACCCGCTTCACGGGCACGCTTGAAGTAGTCGTGGGTGGACCCGGCCAGCTCGGTGAGCGCCGTGGTCTGCGAGAACAGGAGCAGCGCGACCAGCACCTCTTCATAGGCCACGTGCACGTCCCGGGTCAGCGCCCACTCCGCCGCCGTCAGTCGTCTTCGAACCTCCTCGGTGCGCCATTCTGCGGCAGCGCGACGGGCTCCGCGTTCGCCTGGCCGCAGCAAGGGGAACATCATGCTGAAGCCAGAGATCGTGTCGATGGACGATGACGTCCCGCTGACGGCCTGGGAGGCGATGTTGTTCATCGCATCCCAGCCCAGCGCGGGGTCGGGTAGCAGTCCGGCCTCGACCAGCAACGCGCTCTGAATTCCGATTTCCGCTCGAAGCGCGGCGAGCTGAGGGTTGGTGCTCACCGCGACCGAGGCGAGCTCGCGCGGGCCCACGGCGGCGAGTTCACTTGCGGCGGCGTCGGCGCCGGGCTGGGCAAGGGTCGCGCGTGTAGACGATGCCCACGAGATGGCCTCGAGGCCCTCGAGCACGCTCGTTGGATCGATCGGTGCGGAGCGATAGGTCGCGCATCCTGGAAGCGCGGCCAGCGCCCACATGGCAAGTGCGGTGGGGGGTAGCTGTTTCATTCATCTGATTCCGGAAGCCGGTCGCCAGTAACTCGGCGGTGCGCGCGCGGCGAGAACACTCGCAGTGCACGGGACCCGTCGAGAACGTCGGGAGGGCCGGCGGAATCAGATACGGAGCGGTCGGTCGCTCTGCGCGTAGGGCAGGTTCGATCGATGCCGATGGCGAGGTGGCCGGGCATCGCAGGCGCGACCGAGGCTGTCGGACCGCGCGTCAGATGTCACCGCGGTCAGCGGCGCGGGCGCGAGTTCGAAGCGCAGGTCTTGCGGCGCGTCCGGGTCCTCCGGGCGCACGATAGGTGCGCAGGGATCATCGGTGCAGGCCTCCTCGTGATCGCACTGAACTTCACCAGCGCAGTCGCAGGCGTGCTCCAGGAGCCCGCTTGCGCAGAGGGCCGGCCCCAGCAGGAGCGCCCAGAGGAGTAGAAGTATCGTGCCGAGTCGAACCATGGCGTGCGTCACACTACTGGGGTGAGCCAAGACTTCGGCACATAATTCGCGTCGCCAGGGCGTCCCTGGCGGCGTTGTGCCTTCTCCGACGTGTCCCGCGAATACGCGTCCTTGGCACGTCTTGCCAGGCACGCCCGATCAACCGGATCCATGCGCCGAGTTCTTGACTCACCCCAGAAGGTCGGTCTGCAGGGATGGGCGACCTTAGTGGAATCCCCAGGAATGCCGTTTGTGGCCCCGACCCAGCCGGTCCCACCGATGAAACGCGGGTCAGCACAAGACGCCGCCAGGGGTCCTGGATCGGACTTCTGGACGCGTGCTAACACGGATGGCAAGACGCCGTAAAGTCCGTGGCGGGCCCGGCCGAGAGGTATCGGAGCAGGACTTTAGCCTGGAAATGCGAGCCCACCGCTCCCAATGTATGGGCGCCACAGCGGCGATGAGATGAACGTCACCAGCACAATCAGTTCGAGACGCACCGCCCGAGGCCAGGCCTTGGTGGCGGTTCTGCTCGTCTTCATCTTCATCGCTCAGCCCGCTCTGGCAATGTTCGCAGTTGGATGCCCGGACGCGACTTGTGCCATGGAATCCGACGGCTGCTGTTGCAGCGTCGAGGTCACACCGGTGGCCACTCCGGAGACCAGCTGTTGCACGGCCGAGGAACCGAATCCTTCGATCCCGGACGGGCCGAGCGTGCGTAGCTGCGAGTGCGGCCTCGATTCGGTTCCGGTCCCGTTGCCCGACCTGATGCTCACATCGAGCGTGTCGGGCGAGAACGGTCAGGGCAGTTACCCCGACCTCGAGCACTGGATCCGTGGGCACGCCGAGTCCTTCGCGCGTCTGCTCAGCGGCCCGCCCCGATTCCGGTCAGCAGGGAGCGAGCACCTGGGCGTGGGCAAGGTGCCACCGCCGGTAGGTGCTTCGTGCGCCCTGGCTGGCGAAGTGCCGAGCGTGCATGCCTGGTCCCTGCTCACGCGTGGCGTGGCGCGGTTCCTGGCCGTGCTGTCCGTAGCACGCATCTGAGCCGACGCACCCGACGACTCATCAGAGCGTCGGGCCTCGCTACGCGCTGACGGCCGCACCCGGCCGCGAGAATTTGCGCGTCGCGTGCGTGGCTTGCCGCCGCGGTCTCACCTCGAGTGACCGCGCGCGTCATCCGATCCTCCGATCGACGATCGTCGACGGGCGTGCAACTACCCATGGCTCCTCGAATTGCCGGAACCGACCTCGTATCCATGATCAGAATCCAATCAACCGCGATCCTCTGGCTCGGACTTGCGGCGTGCGCAGCGCCGCCGTCCGACCACGCGAGCGCGCTCTCGAGCTGGGAGCAGATGCAGGACGAGCTGGCCGGCGCAGCCGCCTCTGACGGTCCCGAACTCGCGCTCGACGCGGGCCTGCCGGAGCTCCTGCGGCATGCACGCCTCCACAACCCGGGTCTGGGTGCCGCGTTCCACAACTGGAAGGCGGCCCTCGAGCGCGTGCCCCAGGCGACGACCCTGCCCGAGCCCCGCGTGAGCTTCAGTGGCTACCTGTCGGAGGTCGAGACGCGTGTCGGTCCGATGCAGGCGCGCATCGGAGTGACCCAGCCGATCCCATGGTTCGGGAAGCTCGAGATCGCGGGGCAGGTGGCCTTCGAGGCATCCGAGGCGGCGCGTGAGATGCTGGAGGTCGCGCGCCTCGAACTGGATCGCAAGGTGCGCGACGCCTGGTACGAGTACGCGTGGCTCGAGCAGGCCATCGTGATCACCGAGGGCAACCGCGAGCTGCTCTCGCACTGGGAGAGCGTGGCGCGCTCGAGGATGGAGACCGGGATCGGTCGCCACTCCGACGTGATCCGCGCGCAGGTCGAGCTGGGCAAGCTGGAGGATCGAGTTCAGACGCTGACCGATCTTCGACGACCGATCGAGGCGCGCCTGAACGCGGCACTCGACCGGCCCTCGAACGCGACCCTGGGACGCCCGACGTTTCCCTTGCCGGCTCCACCGGACGTCGACCTGGAAGTACTGTCGATGGCGCTGCTCACGACAAGCCCCATGCTGCGCGCGATGGACCACCGCGTGCTTGCGGCTCAGAACGCGATCAAGCTCGCGGACAAGCAGTTCTACCCGGACCTCTTCGTCGGGCTGGACTACACCTTCATCGGCTCCGCCGTGAACCCGGGCACGCCGGGCTCCGGCGACGATGCGGTGGCGTTGACCCTGGGGATCGACCTGCCGGTCTGGCGCGGCTCCTATCACGCCGCCCGCCGGGAGGCGCAAGCGCGCATGAAGAGCGCGCGCCTCGAGCAGGAAGAGGCGAGCAACCGCCTGTCCTCGGATCTGGAGATGGCGCTCTACCGGTTTCGTGACGCGCACCGCAGCGTCGCTCTCTTCCGCGACAGCCTGATTCCCAAGGGCGAGCAGTCTGTACAGGCCGTAGACATCGCGTATCAGGCCGGGGACGAGGGTTTCCTGGACCTGATCGATGCCCAACGCGTGCTGCTGGAGTTCCAGCTCCAGGCCGCGAGAGCCGAGGCCGACCGCGCCAGGGCGCTCGCCGAAATCGAACAGATCACAGGCATTCCACTGAATCCGGAGCGTTAGACATGAGCCTTCCCACAACACGCACCTTCATCCTGACGACGTCGCTGGTCGTCCTGGCCTTCATCGCCGGGCGCGTCACTGGCGGCGGCGATTCCACGCTGCCCGCGCATCCGGCCGCCGGGACTTCCGTCGCGCCAGCCGAGCCGACCATCTGGACCTGTTCGATGCACCCGCAGGTCCGCCTGCCGGAGCCCGGGCTGTGCCCGATGTGTTCGATGGACCTGGTTCCGGCGAGTAGCGGTGAGGGCGAGGATAATCTCGGACCGCGCACGCTCCAGGTCTCCGAGGCGGCGATGGCCCTGGCCGACATCGAGACCGCGCCGGTCGAGCGCCGTACCGTTGCGCACGAGGTCAACATGGTCGGCAAGGTCGCCTACGACGAGACGCGCCTGGCGTACATCACGTCGTGGGTAGCGGGGCGTCTCGACCGGCTGTTCGTCGACTACACCGGCGTGACGGTCCGGCCGGGTGATCACCTGGTCGAGATCTACAGTCCGACGCTCTACTCCGCCCAACAGGAGCTCTTGCAAGCGATCGCGACGGTCAAGCGGCTCGAGGGTAGTGGGCTGGACATCGTGCGCAGCACCAGCGACCGGACGGTCATCTCCTCGCGCGAGAAGCTGCGCCTGTACGGGCTGAGCGAGGAGCAAATTCAGCACATCGTCGAGCGTGGCGTACCGGACGAGCATGTCACCATCCGCGCGCCCATCGGAGGCGTCGTTGTCCACAAGATGGCGCTCGAAGGCATGTATGTGAAGGAGGGCACCCAGATCTACACGATCGCGGACCTCTCCAAGGTCTGGGTCGTACTCGATGCCTACGAGGTTGACCTGGCCTGGTTGCGTTACGGGCAAGACGTGGAGTTCCGTGTCGAGGCCTACCCCGGCGAGGCCTTCCACGGCCGCATCGCATTCATCGATCCGTTGCTGGACGACCGCACGCGCACCGTGAAGGTGCGCGTGAATGTCGACAACTCCGATGGTCGATTGAAGCCCGACATGTTCGTGTCCTCGATCGCCATGGCGGTGCTGACGGAGCATGGCAAGGTCGTGGATGAGGATCTGGCCGGCAAGTGGATGTGCCCGATGCACCCCGAGATCACCGCCGATGCGCTCGCCGATTGTTCCGAGTGCGGCATGGACCTGGCGCCGGCCAGCGAGCTCGGCTTCGTCAGCGAACCCACGCGTGGGGAGTCCCTGGTCATCCCGGTCACGGCAGCGCTGGTGACGGGCAAGCGCGGCGTCGTCTATGTGCGTTTGCCTGGTTACGACAAACCGACCTTCGAGGGGCGTGAGATCGCGCTCGGGCCGCGCGCTGGCGACTGGTACATCGTCCGCGAAGGCCTGGAGGAGGGTGAACAGGTCGTGGTCAAGGGCAACTTCAAGATCGACAGCGAGCTTCAGATACGAGCGCAGCCGAGCATGATGAGCCCCGTGGGGGGAACACTCCCGCCGGGGCATCATCACGGTGATGTGCACGCGGGCGAGTCCATGATCCCGCCGCCGGTCGTTGTCTCGGCTCCGACTGCGTTCAAGGCGCAGCTCGGATCCGTCGTCGAGGCGTACCTGCGACTGCAACATGAGCTCGCATCGGACAAGGATGACGGTGCCAGTGCGCGCTCGATGGTCGAGATGCTTGCCGCCGTCGACATGGGGCTCTTGGGGGATGACGGCCACGTCGCGTGGATGGAACAGTTGCCGGAGTTGAAACGAGCTACGGAAGCACTCGCGGCGGCCGAGGATCTCGAGCAACGGAGGAGCTTGCTGAGTCCGGTCACGACACGCTTGATTCGGGCCCTGAAGACCTTTGGCTACGAGCGCTCGGATGGCGCAGTAGGGGTCTTCCATTGCCCCATGGCGCTCGGGGGCGACGGAGCGGACTGGATTCAGCAAGGTGAGCAGACCGCGAATCCCTACTTCGGTTCGAGCATGCTGCGTTGTGGTTCCCTCGAGGAACTCCTGAAGGCCGGGAGCTGATCGATGCTATCTGGACTCATCAGGTTCTTTCTGGAGCAAAAGCTCGTCGTCTTCCTGCTCGTGCTCTTCGTGATCGCGTGGGGCGCGATGACGGCGCCCTTCGACTGGAACATCGGCGGACTCCCGCGCGATCCGGTACCCGTCGACGCCATCCCGGACATCGGCGAGAACCAGCAGATCGTGTTCACCGAGTGGATGGGGCGTTCGCCGCAGGACGTCGAGGATCAGATTACCTATCCGCTGACGGTCTCGCTGCTCGGTTTGCCCGGCGTGAAGACGGTCCGTTCGTCTTCCGCTTTCGGGTTCTCGACCATCTACATCATCTTCAAGGAGAAGGTCGAGTTCTACTGGTCCCGTTCACGGGTGCTCGAGAAGCTGAGCAGTCTGCCATCCGGGACACTACCGGAGGGCGTGCAGCCGACGCTGGGTCCCGACGCGACGCCGCTCGGTCAGATCTTCTGGTACACGCTGGAGGGGCGTGACGAGCAGGGTAATCCGAGCGGCGGCTGGAACCTGGACGAGCTGCGCTCGTCGCAGGACTGGTACGTGCGCTACGCGCTGATGTCGGCCGATGGGGTGTCCGAGGTGGCATCGGTCGGCGGCTTCGTGCGCGAATACCAGGTCGACGTCAACCCGGATGCGATGCGCGCTCACCGCGTGGACCTCGACGAGGTCTACGGCGCGGTGCGTGGCTCCAATCTCGAGGTCGGTGCGCGTGTGATCGAGATCAATCGCGCGGAGTACTTCGTGCGCGGCCTGGGCTGGGTCAAGGACGTCTCCGACATCGAGGAGTCCGTGATCAAGTCCGTGGATGGCGTGCCGATTCGCGTGAAGGACGTGGCGCACGTGGCGCTGGGCCCGGCGATGCGGCGCGGCGCGCTCGACAAGGGCGGGTCGGAGGCCGTCGGCGGGGTCGTGGTTGTGCGTTACGGCGAGAACCCCCTGCAGGTCATCAAGAACGTCAAGGCGAAGATCGCGGAGATCGCGGTCGGCTTGCCGCGCAAGACGCTGGCCGATGGAACCGTCTCGCAGGTCACGATCGTTCCGTTTTACGACCGTTCGGGGCTGATCTACGAGACCCTCGGAACTCTGAACACGGCCATCAGCGAGGAGATCCTGGTCACGATGATCGTGGTGCTCTTCATGTTAATGCACCTGCGCTCCTCGATCCTGATCTCGGCGCTGTTGCCCATCGCGGTGCTTTTCACGTTCATCTTCATGAAGCTGTTTCGTGTGGATGCCAACATCGTGGCGCTCTCGGGCATCGCCATCGCCATCGGCACCATTGTCGATATGGGCATCGTGCTGTGCGAGAACATCATGACGCGCCTCAAACGGGCCAGGCCGGATGAGCCACCGATCGAGGTCGTCTACAGCGCGACCATGGAGGTGGGATCCGCCATCCTGACCGCCGTCGCCACGACCATCGTCAGCTTCTTGCCCGTCTTCAGCATGGTCGGCGCCGAGGGCAAGCTCTTTCGCCCGCTGGCCTTCACCAAGACCTTCGCCCTGGCGGGCTCGATCACGATCGCACTGCTCCTGATCCCACCATTCGCGCTGCTCCTGTTTCCGTCCACCGGTGGCCGCATCGGTGCGGCCTGGCGACGCTTGCTCGATCGCTGGCGCCCGGCGCGCGTGGGCTGGCCCTACATCCTCAACGGCCTGTGCATCCTGCTCGTGGCGGCGGTGCTCGCCACGCACTGGGAGCCGCTCGGTCCGGAGAACGGCAGTCTGCGCAACCTCGGGTTCGTGCTGCTCGTGATCCTGGGCTTGCTGTTCGCGTTCACGCTCTTCATGCGCGTCTACGAGCCCATCCTGCGCTGGGCCCTGGACCACAAGCTGGCCTTCCTGTGCCTGCCTGCGCTGCTGCTGGTCTTTGGCGCGAGCATCTGGCTCGGGATGGATCGCGTGCTGGGCTTCATTCCGGCAGCGCTCGCGAAGGTGGGTGTCGAGCAGGAGACCGTTCGTTCCACGACCCTCTGGACGAGGGGGCAGGCGGCCCTGCCCGGGTTGGGCAAGGAGTTCATGCCATCACTGGACGAGGGCTCCTACCTGTTCATGCCGACCACGATGCCGCACGCGTCGATCGGCGAGGCACTGGATGTGCTTCAGAAGCTCGATCTGGCGATCGAGAGCGTTCCCGAGGTATTTCTGGCTGTGGGCAAGATCGGCAGGGTTGAGAGTGCACTCGATCCAGCACCGGTTTCGATGATCGAGACCATCGTCAACTACCTGCCCGAGTACGAATCGGACAAGCATGGCAAGCGGATTGCGTTCCGGTACGACGAGGCGCAGGCCGAGTTCGCACGCGATGAGGCGGGCGAGCTGATTCCGGATCACGACGGGCGGCCGTATCGGAACTGGCGTCCGGAGATCACCTGCCCGAGCGATATCTGGGACGAGATCGTGCGCGCGGCGCGCCTGACCGGGACCGTCACAGCACCGGAGCTGCAGCCCATTGCGGCGCGCATCGTGATGCTCGCGAGCGGCATGCGCGCGCCCATGGGCATCAAGGTCAAGGGACCCACGCTCGAGGTCATCGAGCAGGTCGGGCTCGAGCTCGAGCAGCTCCTGAAACAGGTGCCTTCGGTCAAGGCCGAGGCGACCTTTGCCGATCGCGTGGTCGGCAAGCCGTACCTCGAGATCGACGTCGACCGGCGCGCTGCATCCCGTTACGGCGTCACGATCGCCAGGGTGCAGGACGTGATCGAGGTTGCCCTCGGGGGACGTCGCATCACCACGACCGTCGAGGGGCGTGAGCGCTACCCCGTGCGTGTTCGCTACCAGCGTGAGTTGCGTGACACGATCGAGAGCATGGAGCGGGTGCTGGTACCCACGTCGACCGGCGCGCAGGTGCCCTTGAGCCAGCTGGCGGAGGTGCGCTATTCGCGCGGCCCCCAGGTGATCAAGACGGAGGACACGTTCCTCACGTCCTACGTGATCTTTGACAAGCAGACCGGCCTGGCCGAGGTCGACGTGGTCGAGGAATGTCAGGCCTTCCTGCAGGCCAAGATCGACAGCGGCGAGTTCGTCCTGCCAGCGGGCGTGTCGTACACCTTCGCGGGCTCCTACGAGAATCAGCTGCGAGCAGCCAGGACCCTGGCGGTCGTCTTACCGCTGGCGCTCTTCCTGATCTTCATGATCCTGTACCTGCAGTTCCGCGCTGTGTCGACCACGTTGATGGTATTCACGGGCGTGTTCGTGGCCTGGTCGGGCGGCTTCATCATGATCTGGCTCTACGGGACGCCGTGGTTCCTGGACTTTGACCTGTTCGGAGTCCACATGCGCGAGCTCTTCCAGGTGCACCCGATCAACCTGAGCGTCGCCGTATGGGTTGGCTTTCTGGCACTCTTCGGGATCGCCACCGACGACGGCGTCGTGATGGCGACCTACCTGAAGCAGTCGTTTGCAGGGCGCACTCCGGAGACTGTTGCTGGAGTTCGCGAGGCCGTGGTCTCCGCCGGAAAGCGTCGCTGTCGCCCCTGCCTGATGACGACCGCGACCACGATCCTGGCACTGATGCCAGTGCTGACGTCCAGCGGTCGCGGTGCGGATGTCATGTTGCCCATGGCCATCCCTTCCTTCGGCGGGATGGTGGTCGAGCTGATCACGATGTTCGTGGTCCCGATCCTCTACTGCTTCGTGCAGGAGCGCCGGGTATCCCGATCCTCGCCTGAATAACCCGGGCTAACCGAACGCGGTCTTCGTGCGCTTGGGCGCTGTCGGAAGTCCGCCCGCGATACGGCCCGTGAAGAAGAACGTTCCCTCGATGCGCCAGCCGGGGCGCGGAAGGGGGAGTCCTGACTGGCCGAGTTGCCAGGGGCTGACGAAGAGGTACATGGGGCGCTCGGGAGCGTCGGCGATTACGAGATCGACCAGCCGTCCCGTGAGCGGGTTGCGCAGGTGACGTACCTCACGTATCCGGAGAGAGACGTCGGAGCAGCCACCGGGGCTGTCCGCATCGCCGAGCGGAGCGATATGTGCGCCGTGCGGTTGGGTCAGGGCCGACTCCTGGCTTCCGCCTGTGTTGGGCCCGACAAAGGAGATGTCGAGTGCAAAGCCGGCGACCTGGATCGCCAGGACGTGGTGCTGGCCGAGTTGTTCAGGCAGGCGCTTGGCGTCCGTGAGCCAGGTGCTGAGCGGGTAGATCCCGGGCCGGTCGCCGCGCGCGCGAACGATGTCGTACTCGTCGACGCCGCGGCGCGATGGCGGGGCGGCCCAGCAGACTAGCAGAGCGTCGAAGGGCGAATCGGGCACGCGCCGGATGGACTCGACTGCTACCCGCAGGCGGACCGGTACCTGGTAGTGGGGGAGCAGGGTCCAGAAGTCCTGGCCGGCCTCGCGGTCGAGGCGTAGCTCGAGACCATTGCCCAGGTCGAGGCGCCGGTGGTTCTCGGGGTCTCCACGCCACGGAACCCCCTCGCCGCGTGAGCAGACCAGGTCGATCAGCTCATCCGGATCGTGATTCGGCGGGAACCCTATGCACTCGAGCAGAAAATCCATCGGAGAACAGTTTCGCAAAGACCTCGATGCCGCACAATCGCGGCCCTGGGCCAGGTCCGGAGTAATGGACAGCGCCAGGCGGGCCCTGGGCAACCTCTGCGGGCGGGCAGCACCCCCGTTTGCGAGGACCTCGTTTTTGTACTCTCGATCCCGCTCCCCATGGACATACGTAGCACCCCGCTATTGCTTCTGCTTCTCTGCGCTTGTCGGGGTGCTGGAGCGCCTGCCGATGCACCCGCGCGAGGGGGCCGCGTGGACGATGGCACGGCGTTTCCCGCGTTGCCCATCGCCACTGTCGATGTGGAGCATTACGCCCTGGACCTGGAGCTGTTTCCGGCAGAGCAGCGGCTCGAGGGCGCGTGCACGATCCGCCTCATCGCCGACGGAGACGGGCCACGACGCCTGGACCTGGATCTGAACGGGCTCGAGGTCACGCAGGTGCTCGATGAGCATGCGCGCCCGCTGGAGTTCGTACATGCCGAAGGCCGCCTGTCAATTGCATGGGAGCGGGGCACGGACCCCGGCCAGGCGATCACGGTGCAGGTGCACTACGCCGGCAGTCCGGCCCAGGGCCTGTGGTGGGTTAGGGATCGTGCCGATCAGACGCTGGTCTTCACCCATGGCGAGTGTGAGGAGAGTAGCTGGTGGTTCCCCTGCAACGACGTACCCCACGACCGTGCGACTTCCGAGCTGCGCGTGACGATGCCGGATACCTGGACGTCGGTGGCCGCCGGCGAAGCTGTGGGCGCTTCCGTGAAGGCAGGCGGGCGGCGGACCGAGCACTGGCGCATGAGCACCCCGCACGCCGCCTACCTGACCACCCTGGTCGCGGGCCAGCTCGAGTCGATCACCCAGGACTGGCATGGGATGCCCTTGACCTTCCACGCACCGAGCGCGTGGGCACCCTACATGGCCGCCTCCCTGAGCGAGACCGGCGCCGCGCTCGACTATTTTTCCGATCTACTCGGGACCCGTTATCCGTACCGCAAGTACGCCCAGGCCTGCGTTCCGGGTTTTCCCTTCGGGGGCATGGAGAACATCTCGGCCACGACGCTGACAGTGGAAGCGCTGTCTGATGCGGCCGGCCTGATCGACAGCCGGCCCGATGGGCTCGTGGCCCACGAAGTGGCTCATCAGTGGATCGGCGACCTGGTCACGGTCGGGGATTGGTCTCACGTGTGGATTCAGGAGGGTCTGGCGACCTACCTGACGCTGATGTTCACGGAGCACCAGAACGGCACCGAGGAGTTCCAGGTCGGGATGCGCGAGACGCGGCGTGAGTACATCATTGCCGATCGCGGTGCCGGGCGGCGCGCCATCGTGCACGACGTGTACCGTAGTCCGAGCGACCTGTTCGCCGGGGGCCACGCCTACCAGGGCGGCGCGACGCGCTTCCATCTGCTGCGCTCTCTCCTGGGCGAAGAGGGCTTCAGGACCGCCTTGCGCATGCTGATCGGGCACTCGGCGGGTCAGTCCATCGATACAGACGATGTTCGTGTCGCCTTCGAACGGGCTTCGGGCCGCGATCTCGGTGCGTTCTTCGACCAGTGGCTCTTGAGCCCGGGGCATCCCGAGATCGAAACCCGCTGGCGTTACGACCCCTCGCGCGGTCAGGTCATCCTGTCCGTCAATCAGGTGCAGTCGATCGAGGGTGGGACCGCCAGCGCATTCAAGGCTCCTGTTCAGGTGGAGATCATGGGCGCCAATGGCTCCCAGGTGGTGCGCGTCGAGCTTGAGAAGCGCCGCGCAAAGTACGAGTTGCCCTGTGACGGCGAGCCGATGTGGGTCCGCTTCGACAAGCAGCGCTGGCTGCCAGCAGAGATCCGCGCGGACAAGGAACCGGCCGAGTGGCTCTCGATCCTGTTGCTGGATGATGATGTCAACGGGCGTTTCGACGCGCTGCATGCGCTGGCGCGCATGCGCTCCGCAGTGGACGCGGAGGTGCGCGTGGCCATCGACCAGGGTTTCGTGCAGAGCCTGGGATCCGATCCACAGGCAGCGGTTCGTTCCGCGGCCGCGGGCCTGCTCGGGCGTCTGGGCACACCCGAGGCGCGCATCGCGCTCGAGTCCGCCGTGAATGCGGACGCAGCCGTGACCGTGCGCCAGTCCGCACTGGCCGCGCTGACAGCCTGGGGCCCCGACGCCGCCCTCGTGCAGCTCGCAGAGCGTACCTTCGAAGCACGGGCCAGCTGGGGCACGATGGGGGCCGCTGCAAGCCTGAGGGTAGCGGGTGCCCCGGACACGAGTCTGGAGTGGGTGCGTGAGCGTCTCGGGGAGTCGTCGCCGAACGAGATCCTGCGCCGGCAATTGCTGCGCGCACTCGGTCGCATTCCGACCAAGGAGGCCGGCGAGGAGCTGCGCCGCTGGTTAAACGACAGGAAAGCCTTCGCCGAGGTGCGTGCGGAGGCCGGGCGGCAGCTCGTCCGTCGCGCCGCGGGTGCGGACCGCGCCGCGACCGCAGTGCGCGCCGATCTCATAGCGCTACTCGACGATGAGGACGGACGCCTACGGCGTGCGATTCTCGATGGACTCGGTCGTGTGGACCATCCGGACGTGCACGATGCGCTCGTCGCTTACCACGGGCGGACGGTGCACGCGCGCGAACGGCGGGCGATCGAGGCAGTACTCGGCGCGCGACCCGGGCTCTGAGCAGCGCATGGACCCTGGCAGAGTGCCCGCATCCGCAGCGGTAGGCCCGCAGCAAGCGCGCGCCTGGCGTTCCTTGCTGAAGGACATGCGCCAGGCTCTGCTCTCGGAGATCGGCGCGCGCTCGATCTACGACCATCTGTCGCGTCGTGTCCAGGATCCGGAACTTCGATCCTTGCTGGTCCATCTGAACCAGGAGGGTGTGCTCGGCGTCGAGCGCTTGCGCGAACTCATGCGCGGTCTCGGCGGACGACCGCGCCGTACGAGCTTTCGGCGCCGCGCCATGGCGCGCGCCCTGTGCGCCAGCTCACGGGTGGTGGGAGTGCGCACCGTGCTGCGTGTTTGCGCCCACGCGGAGGAGACGGTCTCGCGCTGGTACGCGGAGTACTCGGCCTTCTTCATGAGGTCCGGTGATCGCGAGCGGGCGCACGCTTTCGGTCGCATGTCGATCGAGAAGCAGATCCGCGCACGAGCCCTCGGCGCCTGGGTCACGAACCTGCGTCGGCGCTGATCCGGCCCCATGGCAGCAACCTGCGAACTTCTTCAACGGACTGCTAAGATGGATGCATGACCTGGATTCAAACCATCGGGGTGGCGCAGGCCACCGGCCGCCTGCGGAAGACCTACGACGCAGCCATCGGGCGTGCCGGGCGCGTCTTCGGCATCGTCAGGACCATGAGCCTCGCGCCACCGATCCTGGATGCGTCCATGGGGCTCTACCAGCGCGTCATGTACGCGCCGGAGGGCATTACCCGCCGCCAGCGCGAGATGCTCGCGGTGGTGGTCAGCCGTGCAAACGACTGCCATTACTGAACACAGGCGCACGCCGGCGACCTCCGTGTTGAGGTCACCAACGAGCGTCCCGGCGATGGGGCCGAGGGGACGGAAGCCTGGATCGCGGCCCTCGCCGACGACTGGCGTTCAACCCAGCTTTCGGACCAGGATCAGGCTCTGTGCCTGTACGCCGACAAGTTGACGCGCGAGCCCGCTGCCATGACCAGTGCAGACGTCGAGGCTCTGCGTACCGTTGGCCTGAATGACATCGCCATCCACGACGCGATCCAGGTGATCGCTTACTTCAACTACATCAACCGCGTCGCGGATGCAGTGCACGTGGACCTGGAGCCCGAGATGACACCCTACAGCTGAGCGGGTGACGTGCCGTACAGGCCACAGGTCACGAAAAGGGGTGCCCCGCTTTGCAGCGGGGCACCCCTTGCATTTCAGGTGCGCGACGGAGAAGTGGGTTCAGCCCAGCTTGAGGTCGCGGATGTCGTCGACAGCGAAGTCGACGCTCAGTTCTTGTTCGATGTTGATGACGCGACCCGTGCCCTTGAAGGGGTTGAAGATCAGGGCGCCATGGATCGCACGGCCATCCTTGAAGTGCACGGTCAGCTTGTCAGCCGTACGTGCCGCGAGAAGGACGTCATAGATTTTCTCGGGGACCATCTGCCGGGGCTTTTTGCTGCTAGTCGTTGACATGATGTCGGTGCTGCTCTCTCGAGGGGAACTCAGGAGGCGACGAGGTTCGGAAGGATATCCGCCAGGTGGGGGATGAGGAGACGGGACCAGGTTTCGAAGTTTGCACCCTGGTCGTGAAGTTGAAGTAGCTCAGCCGGCGTCACGAAGTCGCCTTCGAGCTGATCGGTTTCGTGGACCTTGACCGGGCCCTGCACCGACATGACCTGGACGAAGCCGACGTGTACGGCTCCGACCGGATTGGAGTCATCGTTGAGTGTGCCTACGGGCCGGATGTCGACGGGTGAGTCCATTCGGAGCTCTTCCTGACAGACCTCGCGGATCGTTGCATTGTGAATCGGGTTGCGACCGCCCGTGGAGGCAGCAGGATCCTGTAGATCGATGGGGTTGATGTGTCCACCCACCCCGATCGAAAGTTTGTTGTGAAGCCGAGCCTCTCCGCCACGACTGGTGCGCCGCAGGAGCAGCACCTGTCCGTCGCGTTCGACGATCGTGTAGGGGATAACTTGCTTCCATGCTGGATTGCGTTCAGCGACCTCACGTTCGACGAAGAACCCAGCCCGCTTGACTGGATCCATGAACGAGTCGATCGACAACCCTTCTCCGAACAGCGTCATCCCATAGGGGTAGCTCTCCGGAAAAAGTTCGCAGCGTGGTACGACGAAAACGAACTCCATGGCGCGTCCCCTTGAAAGGACGTGATCTCAGTGTGCGGCTATTAGGGGGGAGGAAAAGGGGCGTCAATGGGCCTCAGTGGCCCGTATCGGGACGTTTGCCCCTGTGTTGCAGGGGATGCTAACCCGGAACCTCAAATCCGTCAAGATCAGGTGGGACGGAGAACCGGACCCACAAGATGTAGTATGGCCCACCGTCGTGGGCCCCCCTGGCGGTGCTCGAGGCCCGTCACCCGCCCGAGAGCTGCCTTTCCGGCCGGGCCGGCGGTGTGAGGAGGGGTGGATGTGAAAGGCCCGTAAGCCGGATTCTGTCCCCCGCCGAAGCGGGGTGGCAACCATTTCTCTGGGACCGAGGTCGCCCTCGGCCTCGAACGACCTACCCGGAAGGCATCGCGTGGGTCAGCACTGGACCTTCCCTATTTGGTCTTTCTCCAGGCGGGGTTTACCCTGCCAGCCCTGTCACCAGGGCTGCGGTGCGCTCTTACCGCACCCTTTCACCCTTACCCCCCATTTGCACAGGGGGCGGTTTGCTTTCTGTGGCACTTTCCCTAGCCTCGCGGCCGGTTGCCGTTAGCAACCGCCCTGACCCGTGGAGCCCGGACTTTCCTCCCCGATCCTGATGGATCGGAGCGGCTGCCCTGGCCTTTCACATCCGCCACTATTCTATTCCGCGAGGGCTCGGATCCCAAATCCATGGAAGACGACTTCTTCCTGACCAACCTGGAACTGCGCGAGTCCACGGACACCGGCGAGGAGCGCGAGGGCCTCAGCCACCGCACCATGACGGGCATGTTCCTGCTCCAGGTGCGCGAGCTGGCCGCCCGAGGCGAGCCCCAGGGGGCTGTGACCGTGGTACACGATGCCGGGGATCACGGTGGCCGTTATCAGGGCTTCGCGGGCGCTCTGGCCGAGGGTCAGTGGGCCGTGGCTCTGCCGGACCTGCGTGGGCACGGCGGAACCGAAGGAGATCGCGGGCACAGCGGCGGGATCAACGAGGTCGTGCGCGACCTGGCCGCCATCCAGGACCACCTGGCCTACCGGCTCCCGGATTCTCCCAAGGTACTCGTGGGACAGGGGCTCGGTGCTCTCTACAGCCTGGCCTTCGCGGTCGAGAAGCCAGGTCAGCTGGGCGCGCTCGTGCTGATCGCACCGTTGCACGCGCCCGCCTTCGACCTGCCGGTCGCGCCCTCCGGGTTGAAGAAGTTCTTCAAGAAGGTCGGACCACGATCCGCGGGCCAGATCGGCTACACGCCCGAACAACTGTTCAGCGATCCCGCAGCGCTCAGCTCCTGGACAGGCGATGCCCTCGTGCACGACTCGATCACCCTGCGGGCCGGCGAACAGGCCATCGACGCAGCCGCCAGGTACTGGCCGCGTCTCGCGACCCTCGGCTTGCCCACGCTGATCGTCCACGGCGACCAGGATCCGATTTCAGACGTCGCAACGAGCCGCGCACTGGCCGGCGATAGCGTGACGGTCGAGGTTATCGAGGGCGCCCGCCATCAGCCGCTCAACGATGGCGGTTCCGAGCAGGTGCGCGAGCGCATTCTCGAGTGGCTGGCCGCGAACGTGCGCTCGGGTTTCTAGCCCGGGTTATTCATGAGCCGGGCTAGCAGGCCGTTGAAAAAGTCCCGTAGCGAGACGAAGCCATCTTCGTCGCAGCAAGGAGTGCGAAGTCGAGACGGCGGAGGCGGCCCTGTAGGGCCGCTGAGCACGGCTCGACGAGCACGA
>JBLHKW010000003.1:0-71610 GCA_047618565.1 Planctomycetota bacterium | reverse complement strand
ACACGGCGTGCTGACGCGCTGGCGGGCAAGCCCGGGGCCCCGGCACAGGATTAGCGGGGGGGAACCTTTTTGTGTCCCCGGCGGTCCCATTCTGTGGTTCGCTACATATAGCTAGTAGCAGGTACGCTGCCACCGGTCCTGCGCCCCACCCCGCGGGCGCGCGGTAAGTCGTGGCAGGAACCAGGACCCACTCAACCATCCCCAATTATCACGGTACCCCTGGGGGGCGCGACCGGGCCGTTTTGGCCCCCCCCACTGGCCATCAGATCCTCATGCAACGACATCTCCTCAGCACCGTTCTATGCACCGGCGCGCTCATGCTCGCCTTCGAAGGCCGCGCGCAAGCCCAGGCCATCAAGGCCGAGCTGGTCCAGGCAGGCCTGACCACCCCGCTGCTCGTGACCTCGCCGCCCGCCGACTTCAACCGCCTGTTCATCCTTGAGAAGGGCGGCCGGATCAAGATCATCAAGGACGGCGTGCTGCTCGCGACCCCGTTCCTGAACGTCAGCAGCCTGATCTCGGGCGGCGGCGAGCGTGGCCTGCTGGGCCTCGCATTCCACCCCGACTACGCCAACAACGGTCGCTTCTTCATCAACTACACGAACTCCTCGGGCAACACGCGCGTCTCCGAGTACGGAGTCTCCGGCGGGGATCCGGACCTGGCCAACCCGACGGAAGTGCAGCTGATCTTCACGAACAACCAGCCGTTCTCGAACCACAACGGTGGCTGCATCGAATTCGGCCCGGACGCGATGCTCTACATAGGCATGGGTGACGGCGGCTCCGCCAACGATCCCGCCAACCGTGCGCAGAACCCGCTCAACAACCTGGGCAAGATGCACCGCTTTGACGTGGACCTGGCCGCGCCCTTCATCCCGGGCGACAACCCGTTCGTCGGGGATGCGTCCACGAACGACTCGATCTGGGCACTTGGACTGCGTAACCCGTGGCGCTTCAGCTTCGACCAGGGAAACGGTGACCTCTACATCGGCGACGTGGGCCAGAACGCGCGCGAAGAGGTCGACTACGTGGCCGCCCCGGACCCGGGCGGACAGAACTTTGGCTGGCGCTGCATGGAGGGCCTGAACTGCACGGGTCTCAGCGGTTGCACCTGCAACGCGATCGAACTCACCGACCCGGTGGCGACCTATGGCCATGGCATGGGATGCTCGCTGACCGGTGGATACGTCTATCGCGGCGCCAACATCCCCGGCCTGGAAGGCACCTACTTCTACGGGGACTACTGCTCGTCCCGAATCTGGTCCTTCCGGATGGTCGCAGGTGTGGTGACGGAGGCGATGGAGCGCACAGCCGAGCTCGAGCCGGACGGCGCCCCGACGATCAACAACATCACCAGCTTCGGGCAGGATGCCGCCGGAAACGTCTACATCTGTGACCCCAGCGGCGGCGAGATCTACCAGATCGTCGGTGACTGCAATGTCGACTCGTACTGCATGTCGGCGCCCAACTCCACCGGCATCGGCGGCGCGATCACGGGCTCGGGCCTCCCGAGCATCGGGGACAACAACTTCAGCCTGCTGGCGCGCAACCTGCCCCCGAACGTCTTCGGGCTCTTCTACTACGGCAACGCCCAGATCGCGGCGCCCTTCGGTGACGGAATCCGCTGTGTGGGCTCCACCGGAGGCACCGGCACGACCCGACTCCAGGGACCCATCCAGGTCGACGCAAGCGGGAACATCGCCCGCGTCCTGGACTTCACTCTGCCCCCCGCGTCGGCGGGCCCGGGTGAGATCACGCCCGGCATGACCCTGAACTTCCAGTTCTGGTTCCGCGACACGGCGGGCCCGGGCGGCACGGGTTTCAACCTGACCGACGGACTCGCCGTCACGTTCTGCCCGTGATCTGAATCGCGGCCACGCGGTCGCGGCTCGAGACTTCTCACGCGGAGTGGATTGCCCCGGCGATCCACTCCGCTTTCTTGTGCCCTGGGCACGGGGTCCCGCTGGCCAGTAGGGTAAGCTCCAGACTGGGGCTTCCGGTAGCTCCCCCTCCGCACCGTCCCAACGTCCAAGGAACGTCAATGGACCCCGCCGTCGCCAAGGCCGCCCCCATGCATGCCCAGACCAGTGCCCGCCCAGGCCAGGGGCTAGTGTTCACGGGAGTACTGCTTTGCTTCCTCCTCTCGGGATTCGCCGCGCTCGTCTACCAGACCGCGTGGATGCGGCAGTTCTCGATCGTCTTCGGGACGTCGGAGCTGGCCGTCGCCACAGTCCTCGCCGCTTACATGGGAGGCCTGGCCCTGGGCTCCGCCATCGCCGCGCGCGTGGCACACCGGATCCAGCGCCCGGTCCTGGTCTACGGGCTGCTCGAGTTGGGCATCGCGCTGGGCGCGCTGGCGGTGCCCTATGGACTCGGGCTGGCGCGCAGTGCCCAGACGGCCATCATTGGCGGACAGGCCTCGCCGCCCGACGCAGGCGCGATCAGCCAGAGCCTCTTCTATCTGCTGGTCACCTTCGCGATCATCGTGATCCCGACCGGGTTCATGGGTGCGACGCTCCCGATCTTGACGCGCCAGGCCGTGCGTAACAACGAGCAGGTCGGACCGCGCATCGGACTGCTCTACGCCATCAACACCGCGGGCGCAGTCGCCGGCGCACTGATCGCGGCCTTCCTGCTGCTGCCGCGCCTGGGCCTGACGCAGACGGTCTGGGTCGGCGTCGCGGCCAATGCGTTGATCTTCATCGTGACGCTGTTTCTGAGCTCGGCCATGCGCAGCGGCGCGGCCGCCGTACCGACCCAGGTCGCAGGTCTCGCCCCTCCCGGTCGGCGCTGGTGGATCCTGCCGCTGATCCTGGCGTCGGGTATCACCTCCTTCACTTACGAGGTCCTCTGGACCCGTCTCCTGGCGCACGTGCTGGACGGCAGCATCTACGCCTTCGCGACGATGCTCGCGAGTTTTCTGACGGGCATCACCATCGGCAGCGCCATCGCCTCGCGCTTCGCAAAGACCCACCGTTCGGCCACGACCGGGTTCATCATTTCACAGCTGGGGACGGCGCTCTTCTCGATCGCCGTCTACATGAACCTCGACCGCATTCCCGAGCTCGTCGGGGATGACGCCATCAGTCGCGTCAAGATGTCGATGGCAGTGCTGCTGCCCCCGACGCTCTTCATCGGAGCCACGTTCCCCTTCGCTCTACGCATCTTCGCAACCGACGAGCGCGACGCGGGACGGGCCTCCGGCAAGGTCTACGCGTGGAACACCGTGGGCGCGATCTTGGGTGCGGTCCTGGCGGGCTTCTTCCTGATCCCGGGTCTGGGCTTCCACGGCGCCATTCGTTTCGCGGTCGGGATGAACCTCCTGATCGGCCTGGGTGCGGCTTTCCTTTACGAGGATGGGCGCCGCACTCCGCGGATCGTGCTCTCCGCCATCGCCCTGGCGGTCATCGTCGGCTTCCGCGCGCAACCGCCGGAGCAGCTGCTGCGCAGCTCGCCGATGTTTGGCATGGAGTCCAAGGGCACGACCGTTTTCCAGGCGGTCGGCCGCTCCGCCACGGTGCTGATGCTCGAGCACGAGGGCGCCTATCAGCTGCGCACCAACGGTCTCCCGGAAGCGGACATCCTGCCGAAGGGCGCGGTCTCCTTGAGCCGCAACAACCAGGTGCTGCTGACGGTACTCCCGTGCTTCGCACGGCCCCAGGCGAAGTCACTCCTCAGCATCGGCTTCGGCGGCGGCGTGCTGCTCGAGCGGGTGCCGCCGAACATCGAGTCGATCGATGCGGTCGAGCTCGAACCCGAGGTCATCCTGGCCAACAAGTTCGTGAGCGCAGAGCGCGACGTGGACCCCTTCGCGGACCCGCGCCTGACGGTGATCGAGAACGATGCCCGCAGCGCGCTGGCCCTGACGGACAAGCGCTACGACGTGATCGTATCCCAGCCCTCCCACCCGTGGACCGCGGGCGCCTCGCACCTGTACACCCAGGAGTTCATCGGACAGGCCAAGCAGCACCTGACGGAGGACGGCATCTTCCTGCAGTGGATGAGCGCGTCGTTCGTGACCGAGGAGCTGTTCAAGATCCTCGGCTCGACCTTGCTGGCGTCGTTCGACAACGTCCGCCTGTACCGACCGGATCCCTTCTTCCTGCTGTTCATCGGGTCCGACTCGCCGCTCGAGGTGGAACGCCAGATGCTGGAGACGGGCGAGCCCTTCCAGAACGATGCGCTGCGGCCGATCTTCGCCCATATTGGCTTCCAGTCCGTGGAGGACGTGGCCGTGACCCTGGCGCTCGATGACGCCAGCCTGCGCGCACTGTGCGCTGGATCGCCCATCAATACCGACGACAAGAACTACCTCGCGATGCGCTCGCGCCCGAACCTCGAGGGCGCCATCACGCTCGCGCGGCTCGACGAGATGCTGAGCGAGCACGACCCGGTCGTACTCGGCAACACGGGCTTCCACGAGGGACTGCCGCGTGCACTGGATCGGGCCTACATGACTCCGCGGCTCGCGAGCCGTGGACTCGGCAAGCGCGCCTTCGCAATGCTCGGAACCATCGCGGACCCGGTGCGCCAGAACGTTGCGGCTGCGCGGCTGCTCGGACTGGGCGGGGATGTCGAGGGTGCAGCTCGCTCCCTGCGCGCCGCACTGAGCCTCGAGGGTGAAGGTGATGCCATGCGCATCGGCACCGAGGACCCGGACGCCATCTTCGCGTACCTGCGCGACGAGATCTACGCGGTCACGGATGGCAGCGCCAGCTCGATGGCGATCGACGTTGCGGGCAGACTGCCCGACCCCTATCTCGCGGTCATCGAGGCCGCCGGCAAGGAAGCCCAGGACGACTGGGGCGGAGTGGCCGCACTCGATGACCGGCTGGCGGCCGCTCGCCCGCGGCACGAGTGCTACGTCGAGGCTGTCCAGCTGCGCGCCAGCTGGCGCGCGAACGTGGCCTCGCCCGAACACCGTGCGCTCTACGGGCGTGACGCCGTGCTCCTGATCGATCAGGCGCTCGCCATCACGCCCCAGGTCTCGGCCTTCCAGATCCGGATCCTGGCTGGCAACGCAGCCGGCCGGCCGGACGTGGTGATCGAGACCTTCTCGGCCTTGACGCGCTACATGACGGACGACAAGACGCCCCTCGCCGACGTTGAGGCCGAGCAGATCAAGGCCCTGTTCCGGAACGCCATCGAGTACTTCCCGACGATCCTGAGCGACCCGCTCGTGCGCCCCCAGCGGGTGGCCGAGCTGACAGCACTGCTCGAGCAGCTGCTCGAGACTCCGTAAGTCAAAAACGGGGCGGACGAGCCCCCCACAGCGACACCGCCATCCATGAACTCGACAGCCATCGACCCGGCGTCTGACGCCGCACCGGCAACGGGCGGGCGATCACGGGGCACGGCCACCTTCGTGGGCGTCGCCGCTTGCTTCGTCCTCTCCGGATTTGCCGCGCTTCTGTACCAGACGGCGTGGATGCGGCAGTTCTCGATTCTCTTCGGTACGTCGGAACTGGCCATCGTCTCGGTGCTCGCCGCCTACATGGGCGGACTGGCGCTGGGCTCGGCCATCGCGGGCCGGCTGGCGCACCGCGTCCGCCGACCTGTTCTTGTGTACGGCCTGCTCGAGCTGGGAATCGCCGGCGGCGCGTTGCTCGTGCCGACGGGGCTGGCCGCAGCGAACAAGCTGCTGCACACGTTCCTCGGAGGGCAGCCCGCTCCGCCCCAGGCGGACTCGATCACGCACTCGCTGTTCTACGTTGCGGCAACCTTCGCGGTGATCCTGATCCCGACCACGCTCATGGGCGCCACGCTGCCCTTGTTGACGCGATATGCGGTCGATCGTGCGTCGGACATCGGACGACGGGTCGGGATCCTGTACGCACTGAACACCGCCGGTGCCGTCGGCGGCACCCTCTTCGCGGCCTTCAACCTGCTACCGACCGCGGGACTTGCGGGCACGGTACGCGTCGGCGTCGTGGTCAACTTTGCAGTCTTCGTCATCGCCGCAGTGGTCGCACGTTCCGCAGCAGCGCGCCCCCACGACCTGGACCTGGAGACCGTTGAGGACCCGGCTGCGGACCAATCCGACCAGACCGCTGAGGGGGCGACCTGGGAGCGCCGCGTGCGCTGGATCCTGCCCCTGATCCTGGTCTCCGGACTGATCTCGTTCACCTACGAGGTGCTCTGGACGCGCCTCGTTTCGCACGTCCTGGGCGGCAGCGTGCAGGCCTTTGCAACGATGCTGGCCAGCTTCCTGGTCGGGATCACCCTGGGTAGCGCCGTCGCCTCGCGCTTCGCCAACACGCGCCGCGGCTCCATGTTCGGATTCGCCATGTGCCAGGTTGGAACCGCTGTCATGGCGACCACCATCTACCTGTCGCTGGACCAGTTTGCCGGCGTGGCCGAGAGTCTCGCCGCTGAGGGCGGCGGGATCTCCAGCATCAACAAGGCCCTGCTATGCGCGGGCGTCCTGCTGCCGGCGACCCTGTGTATCGGCGCCACGTTCCCCTTCGCCCTGCGAGCGCTCGCACGGGACGAGCGCGCGGCAGGACTCGCCACGGGACGCGTCTACGCCTGGAACACGTCCGGTGCTGTGGTCGGTGCGCTCTGCGCAGGCTTCATCCTGGTGCCCGGACTCGGCTACGCGGGCACGGCCACCTTCGGAGCACTGACCAACATCGCCCTGGCCCTCGCGGCACTCTGGACCCTCGGCAAGCACCGCGCCAGCATTGCAGTGGCCGCGATCGGGCTGCTGAGCTTTGCTCCGCTAGTGAGTGGCCCCCCGGAGAAGCTACTGCTGTCGAGCCCGCTGGCCTCGAGCGAGGAAACGGGCGAGCCGCGCATCATATTCCAGGCCGTCGGACAGTCGGCCAGCGTCCTCATGCGCCAGCAGGGCGGCCGCTTCTTCCTGCGCACCAACGGCCTGCCCGAGTCCTGGGTCGAACCCAAGGGCAGCCCCTTCATCGCTTCCGCCGCCGCACACTGGCTCTGTCTGTTGCCCGTGCTCGCGCGTCCGGCGGCGCGCAACATGCTGATGGTCGGTTTCGGAGGCGGCGTCGCGCTGGAGGCCGTACCGCCGAGCATCGAGTCCGTCGACTGTATCGAGCTCGAGCCCGAGGTGATCGAGGCCAACCGTGCCATCGCGGACATGCGCCTGGCGGACCCGCTCGCGGATCCGCGCATCGAGATCATCTACAACGATGCGCGCGGGGCGCTGAACCTGACCTCGAAGCGCTACGACATCATCATCTCCCAGCCGTCACATCCGTGGACAGCCGGCGGCTCGCACCTGTTCACATCGGAGTTTGCGGGTCAGGTGCGCGAGCACCTGACGGACGACGGCGTCTTCCTGCAGTGGATGAACACCGAGTTCGTGGACGCGGATCTCCTGCGCTCGATGGGCACGACCCTGCTCGCCCATTACCCATACGTGCGGCTCTACTGCATCTACCCCGAGGTCCTGATGTTCCTGGCCTCGGACAGCCCGCTGAACGTCGAGGCCGACATCGCCCGCACGGGCGAGCCCCTGGCCTCCCATCCCGACTGGTACGCGCTCAAGCGCATCGACATGGTCGAGGATGTTCTGGTCCACCTGGCCCTGGAGCAGAAGGGCCTGCGCAGGCTCTGCAAGGGCGCGCCAATCATCACGGACGACGCCAACCTTATGGCCATGCGTTCCGCAGTGGGCATGGAAGGCTGGCTGAACCAGGAGCGTTTTGGCGAGCTCCTGAAGGGATCCGACGCGCTGCTCGATCGCTCGAGCGAGGTGAGCAAGGCGCTCGGTTCCGATCTCGACTGGATCCGGGTCGGGCGTTACATGCTGGGACTCGGCGACGAAGCGCGTGCGCAGCGCATCGCCTTCCGTAACCCGACCGAGTCGCGTCGCTTTCTGGCTCTGGGACTCATCGCTCAGAGCAAGGGCGACACCGAGGGAGCCGTCAAGCAGCTGCGCCGGTCCATAGAGATCGATCCGAGTGACCAGGACACCCAGTACCTCCTGGCCAGCATCTACACCACGCGCCCGGAATACGCCGAGCTCGCCGCCGACGCACGCGCAGGCCTCACGGGTCCGCACCTGGCCACTGCGGAAGCTCACGCCTTCGCCCGCAAGGGTGAATACGACAGCGTCCGCAAGCTCGACGCGCAGCTGGCCGAAGCTCGTCCGCGCGACATCGTCTACCCCATCGCGTTGCAGCTGCGCGCACTGTGGCGCTGCATCGACACCGAGCGCCCGCTCGAGAGCGCCCAGGAGGTCATCGACCTGCTGGCGCGCGTGCGCTTCATGAGCGACATCGAGTACCGGCTCAGGATGCGCGCTGCCGCCACCCTGCAAGACGCCGACATGCAGGTCGAGACGGCCAGCGCGCTGGTCAACTACCTTACAAACCGCCCCGGATCGCCGGAGGAGCAGGCGGCTGCGACGGCCGCTCTGACCAAGGTCCAGACCATGCTGGCGGCCAGCGAAGAAGGCACGCGCCGGGCGGAAGTGCGTGACAACATCGCCGAGTGGATCGGGAGCATCGCTTCCGAGCAGGAATAACGCAGCCCCGGCCGGGAGACGGCTCGTCTGCCGGACCGACTACAGGTCGTCCTTGGCTTCCTCGTAGATCTCGACGAAGACGCGCTTGGCGCGACCTGCCGTCGCCTCGGCCTGTTCCTGCTCCGCCGGGAAGGCGTCCAGCAAGTGCATCTTGTTGGCCAGGTAGCGATCGATCACGTCCATGCACCACTGCGCGCTCTTCTTCGAGCTGCGCACGGGCTTGGCCCCGACCTCGACGATGATCGCGTTGGTGTGAGCTGCCCCCAGCACACGCACCGCCACCCAGCTGCTGCAGTCGATGGGGATCGAGGGGAAGGTCAACGAGACTGAATTGCCATCCGCGACGATGCGCGTCGTCGCGACAGGAAAGCCGTTGACGATCAACTCGACGTCGACCTCGCGCGTGCCGATCACACGCGCGCGCTCCAGTGCCCAGTACGGAATCGCGTTGATGGCGGTCGTGGAACTCGGCGCGCCGGGCGCGGGTATCGGGTCGAGCAGCGCACTCACGTCGACCTCTACATCGATCGTTCCGGGGGTTGCCATGATGGCCGTGCTGCCGTCCTCGCCGACTCGCACCTCGGGGCCCAGATCCGGGCCTGACTGCGAGGTCAGCCTGAAGTCGATCAGGTGGCACTCGCCCGTACTCACGTAGGAACGTCCGTCCGCGAAGGCCTTGAGGAATGCCCGGTAGGTCGGCGGCCGTCCCTCGGTCTTGACGTAGGTCCGTCCACGCCCGATGCGGTCGTCGTAGATACAGGGAAAGTCGGTCTCACCGGCGATGCTCAGCCGGAAGCCGCAACTCAGCAGGTGGTACCAGAGGTTCAGCTCGGCTGAATAGGAGGTATTGCAGACTCCCAACAGGTCGATGAGCGAATTCTGACTGCGAGCCCTGGCCGCGCCAGTACCGCCACCGCTCCCGCCGCTGCTACTGCCGCTCCCGGGACCGGGAAGCAGCTGCGTGCGTCCGCGTACGACGGGCGACTCCGTCACGTAGACCGGACAGGAGACGGCCCCGATGCTGTTGACCGGGGGAACGATGTAACTCGGGACCTGGGACGAAGCGTGCATGCCTGCGCCCGCGTGCGCGTAGCCGATGACCGCGCCTTGATCCTCCGCCCAACGCAGGAGCGGCGTCGCCAGGGTTGGAAAGTCGTCGATGGTCTGGAACGTCGACTCGAGACCCAGCAGGAAGATGTGACCGAAGATCCGTCCGATCGGAATCCCCAGCGGAACCATGCCCGAGGTCTCCAGGCCGTAGCCCAGGAATCCCTGCGGCTCCGGTGCCGCGTTGAGCGAGTAGGGATCCCCCGTCAGGAAGTCCTTCTGATAGTCATAGCACGGCCCCCAGATGAGAGCCTCGGCGTTGAGGTCCTCGCCTTCGCAATGGCGCGCTACGGACAGCGGGGTCACGCCACAGTTCGGATCGCTGTAGTGACTGCAGCCCGCGGGGTGCACATGGTGATCGATCGACCGGTAGCCGCGCGCCTGGGTATCGACCCAGCGCGTCTCCTGGAAGGCCCATACCCCCGGGGTCCCATCCACCGTGAGGATGCGCTCCTCTGGCACCGACTCGGGGCCGCGCCGAAACGTCACCGTGTAGGTGCCGTAGGGAAGCGTCAGCGTTTCGCCGTCGGCGCGGTAGACCTGATCGTGGAAGTGAAAGTCCGGCTCGACGCGCGTCATGAGTGGCGGAAAGACGGCGCCCTGATCGTCCCGGACCACGAAGCAGCCGGTGCTGGCATTGCCGTTGCTGTTCTTGACGTCGAGCGTGATCACCTGCTCGAGCCCGCGGTAGAACAACGCGCCCAGGCTACTGCGCGATACCAGATCCCGTGACCACGCGCCCACGTCAAAGGCAAGATCGGCGGCACATACGGCATCGGAGCGCCCCACCAGGGAGACGACGCAGTACTCGAGTTCGAGCCCCGAGAGGTGGTCTGCCATCGGGCGCTCGTAGCGCACCTGGGCCTCAACACACGGCTCGTCGGAGGCCACGTTGAGCGCTGCGGTCACGCCACCCTCGTTGATCACCTTGACCAGGAAGTTCCGCCCGGCATCGGCGATCAGGCGACAGTTCCGACTGGCGGGACCCGGGAGCACCTTGACCCGCGACTCGGGGTTGATGACCAGCGCGCAAAGCGCGTAGCTGTCCAGGATGCGCTGGGCATCGACCACGCCATCAGCCCCGGCGGCCACGGCCTCGGCCAGCAGTTCCACATCCGCGGGCTTGAGGGGCGAGCCGAAGGTCGCCATGGCCTTGATGGTCCGCTCGACGCCAAGCTTGCGGAAGGGCTGCAGCTCGATGCGGCCAACGGGCACGATGGGGAGCCGCTCCTGTGCCTGCAGTTCCACCCCACCAAAGAGCACGAGGACGAAGGTGGAGACGCGCAGAAACTTCATTGGTGACACCTGTGCCGGTACGTCCATGCCCTGTTGGAAAGGTGGCCGTAGGTCCTTGGCCCCCGTCGGACGGCCTGGCTCAGGCTCCGGATTGTACTCTCCATGGGCGAATCGTGGCCATCGACAGAACCGCCAGCGCCGCTTGAGAGAATCCACTCGTCTGGAACAGGACGCCGCCCCCGGGCAGGACCGAAGCCACGGCCGGCACCGCGGCCGGGCGCAGCGACCCTGCGGACACGAAAAAGCGGTGCCGCTCCACCAAAGGAGCGACACCGCTGAATCAGCTTAGGTTAGCTGGTCAGGATCAGAAGTTGACCTTGACGCTGCTCGAGCCGTTGGAACCGGTGCCGGTGGCAAGGGTCGAACGGTACCAGTGCTGGAACGTGCGCTGACCCGTGAACTGGGCAGCGTACGGGGCAGTGTAGTTCATCGTGAAGTTGACGCCGTTAGCCGGCTGCATCATCATGCCCGCGCCGAGGAACGGGTTGACACGCACAACGCTCATGGTCGCACACAGCGGACCATCACCAAGCGTCGCGGCACCGAGGCCGTCTCCGCCCATCGTTCCGAAGAACAGCTGGCCGGTCGAGTTCGGAAGACCGGTGACGTGCAGGGTCAGGTCGACAGCGGTGTCGGAACCCGAGACGTCCATGATGGCGCGGCTACCCGAAGCGTTGATCCTCGACGTGCAGAACTGCGTTCCGAGAACCGGAGCGTCGTCCTTGGTGCCGAAGAGCTGCAGCCAGTAACCACCGAAGGGGTTGTTGCCCGGCCCGGGGGTGGTGTTGCAACCACCGAAGAAGAAGCAGCCACCGTTCGGGCTAGCTGAGG
This sequence comes from Planctomycetota bacterium, assembly GCA_047618565.1. GTDB lineage: Bacteria > Planctomycetota > UBA1135 > UBA1135 > JBLHKW01. The sequence continues at coordinate 59,882 of JBLHKW010000003.1, read as the reverse complement.
AACCGAGCGCAGCCGAATCGATCCAGAAGAAATCGTTCGTGCCGAGGCCCGAGGCATCGGTCATGCCGGCGACGCCGCCGAACTTCGTCTGGAAGCCCTGCTGCGGAACCGTCACGCCGCCCACGGGGCAGTTACCTGAGATGAACGGACCAGTGCCGTTGCCGCCGGTAGCGCTCGTGAAGTCCAAGCCCCAGCCGAAGCTGTCGGCGTTGGCAAGGTTGTCCCACGTGCCGTCAGCGTCGCCACCGAGCTTGAACGTCGTGGACGTGTTGGCAAGGTCAAAGGCGACAACCCAGCAGCCTTGGGCGCTGAGGGGCGTGCCGCCGGGCAGACCCGAACCGATGAAGCCAGCCGTGGTCACCACACCGGCGTCAACGTCGGTGCAGGGGCCATAGTTGTCGTAGAAGTTCAGCGCGATCGAAACCGTGCCAAGACCAGCAACCGCGGGTGCGTTGGAGCAGTAGCCAATCTGGAAGCAGTCAATGATGTAGCTGTTAGCGTTACCAGTGACGGAGGTCGGGGAGGTCGGCGACGAATCGGACGGAATCCGTCCGTGATCGACGGTGTTGAAACCGGCGGTCGTGCCAAAGAAGTAACCCGTCGAGGCCGTGTTGTTAAACAGGACGTCGGAGTTGAAGTTGGTCGACGGGTTGGCCCGTGTCCAGGTGCCTGTCGCCATGTGATACGTGCCACGATCTTTGATCGGGGCCGTGATCTTCTGGGGAGTCAGGGTGGACTGAGCGGAAGCCGTCGCACAAAGGAGCGCAAGAGCGCTAGCTGAAAAAAGCGAGGAACGAAGCATCAAACGAAATCTCCTGAAGTTTGAGAATAGGTGGAGAGAACCGCAACTAATGTTACTGGAACACCGACGAACCGTCAAAGGGGTTGGAGCTAGAAAGCTCGTTATTTGACCTGTGGCTGGCCGGTATCTGGAACCCACTTTGGACGCCCGGAGGTTCCAGCGGGTTCCCCCATATCTAAAGGGGCGAGGCGCTGGAACGACTCATGACGGACCTGGACGGGTCCCCTGAGTAGATTCTACCCCGGATATTCGCTGCTGCGGCCCGGAGCGCGTCTAGGGGACAAAAAATCCTCTGGGCGCCCGTGGGGCGCCCTGCTGGCACCGGTCAGACGCGTCCGGAGGCCGCCAGGACGCGCCCGACGAGGGAATCCGGGGCCCCCACCGGCATCACGACCACCTCGCCGGTCCAGACCTTGGACCTCGGGTGGTCGAAGCCACGCTTGCGCGCCACGAAGGTCACGGTCAGATCCGCCTGTACCGTCGCGTTGGAGGCCTCCCCGTGGTCGCAATCCAGCCCCGAGGGCACGTCCACGGAGATGACCCGCGCGCCGGTTTGAGCGCGGGTCGCCATCATCGTCTGGATGACGCCAGCAAGCTGCGGCCGTACAGCCCCCTGAAAGCCTGTTCCGAGGAGCGCATCCACCATCACGGTCGCCTCGGCCAGCTCGGCCCGGACCGCCTCGAGCTCTCCGGGAGTGCTCACGGGCGGGTGCCAGAGGCCCATCCTGTCGATGATCCCGCGATTCACGAGCGCGTCTCCATGCATCGCATCCGCGGGCAGGCGGCTGTAGACGCGCACCTGGATCCCCCGGTTCGCGAGCTGGCGTGCCACCACGTACCCGTCGCCACCGTTGCTCCCGCCCCCGCAGAGCACGGCCACTGGCCCGGGGCTACCGGCCAGCATTTCCATGACGTAGTGCGCCACGCCGATGCCCGCATTCTCCATCAAGACGAGCCCGGGAATCCCCAGCTCCGTCTGGGCCAGGTGGTCGATTTCACGCGTCTCGGCGCGGGTCAAGCTCAGATTGTGATCCATGGCGTCTCAGATAGCTCCGGTGCGGGCATCATGTATAAAGGATGGGGCCAAGGCGAGAGCCGGCCCCAATTCGAGCTACAGCCGTCGCCGGTAGAGCAGGTAGTCCTGCACCCAGTGCACGGAGAGGTCGTCGAGCTCGGGCTCCAGGTCCGTCTCCCCCCGGACGCTGAAGCGTCGAACGGGGTAGTAAGCGCGGGCCACGTCGGCCCGCTCGCGCAGCGCCCGCACCCGGCCCTGGACGGCCGTGAGCAGCAGATAGTCCGGGAGCACGGTCAGTACCAGGTCCATGGCGCTCGGGTGCAGCAGCGCCTCGGGCCAGGTGAGCCCCTCGCTGTCAAAGACGAGTCCGCCACCGTAGAAGCCAATCGCTCCGATATCGGAGGCCTGCACGCTCTGCCCACCCTGGGCCAGGTCGACCTCGAGTGCCCAGGCCTGCATCGGGGCGTAGACGCGCTCCGCCACGTGGTCTTCCCGGGACCGAGTAGCCAGCCACAGGGTCGACGCCACGCACAGGGTCAAGGCCAGCACCGTGAAGCGCGCGAGTCGCCCGGAGGGATCGCGCAGGAGCCGATCCCCGGCGCGCTCCACCAGCGGCTCGAGCCCCAGGCCCAGCGCGATGACCCAGGCGCACAGCGGGACGTAGTAGTACCAGCCCCAGGTGTGAGGTCGCGCGGCGAGGTAAGCCGCGGTCATCATCAGGCCCAGCAGCAGCAGCGGACGCACACCCGAGCGGGAACGCAGTCCACGCCAGAAGCCGAAGCACACGAAGGGCAGCAGCAGTAGATAGAAGGCCTGCAGCTGCGTGCCCGCGGGCAAAAAGGACTGCTCCAGAATCTCGCGCCACGTTTCCAGCAACGGAGACCCGCCGTGCATCTTGGCCTTGGACAGGACCGAGTGCGGGATCGGACTACCGTAATACCAGACCAGGAGCGCCGTGTAGACCGTGCCGATCACCCCCACCGGCAGAAGGATCCGCACCAGCGCATGCATCGAACGGCGCGAGTCGATGAGCAGGATGATCACGAGCAGCACCGCCTCGGGTCGCAGAGTACAGGCCAACGCCGCCGCAACACCGCAGCCGACGAACCTGGAGCGACGGTGGAGCCAGACGGCGAGCAGTGCTGTGAACAGGTAGAGCGGCGCCTCCATCCCACCGGCCGAGATGCGTACGAACTCGGGCATCGATGAGAACGCGAGGATGCCCAGGGCACCCGACCAGCGCCGCCATCCAAGCAGCGATAGCAACAGCAACGCGCTGCCAAAGTCGACCAATCCGTTCAACACGAGCGAGGCCTGCGCCGGGTCGAAGCCCGCGCGCACCGCGCAGGCCAGCACGGCGGTGTAGCCAGGCGTGGTGGTCCCGAGCACCGGCTCCCACGGCGCGCCCGGGTTGAAGACCATCCCGTTTCCGTGCGCCAGATTCAGCGCGTAACGGTAGGTGATGAACGCGTCATCGTAGATGTGACTGGCACCGACGGCCCAGACCTTGGCGAGTACAACGACGACCAGCAGGGCCACGATCTCGAAGCGCGAGAGTCGCCCCTTGGTGTGCTCGGTTTGCATGACAGTCGGTGAGATCGGTGCGAAAAACTGGCCCCGCATGTTGCCACTCGGGAGCACCGATCTGCCGCGAAGGCGAACGCGGCTCCCGGATGGCGCATGCCATCCGGGAGTGCAGTCCGCTCATCGCGGGCAACGGGTCGGGCGGATCAGAAGCCCTTGACGCTCGGGACCTTCTTGTAGATCACGAAGGTGATCAAGAAGCCGACGAGCAACGTGACGGCCGTGTAGATCACGGGGTCGGCCCCGGTGATCGTAGGCTGGTTTACGCTCACCATCATCAGCAACAACGGCACGGACATGTAGGTGTTGTGCTTCGAGCGCAGCCCCGCCATGGCCGGGTCTGCGGGCTCCGGCTTGGCGCCGTCCCGAATCGCAGTGATGATCCGCTTCTGGGCCGGCCAGATACGCATCCAGACGTTGGCCGCCATGGCGGTCCCGAACAGTCCCCCGACATGGATCATGCAGGCACGTCCCGAGGCGCCGTAGGTGTGGCTCAGCACGTAGGCGAAGCCCACCGCGATCGCGCCCCACAGGATCACGCCGATCGCGTGAGGAAGGTGCTTGAAGACCTGGTCGTAGACGATGAAGCCCACGAACAGAGTGCCGAACGCGATCCCCCAGACCGACGACTCTGGATTGATGCCCGCGTTCTCCGAGAGCGGCCCGTAGAAGTTCGGCGAGGCCGGGACGTAGTACATGACGAACAGCAACGCCACGCCGGTCAACCAGGTCCAGGCCGCGCCCCAGCGAAACCAGTAGAGCGCGCGCGGCATCAGCTCGGGCACGACCTTCTTCTTGGTCTCGGCGTCGAGCGTCGCGGTGAACGCGCCGTTGACCCAGTTGAAGAAGTAAAGGATGCCGATCCAGAGCACGCCGGCGATGACGTGCAGCCATCGAAAGCTCAATTGACCGTGTTCGGCGAAGAAGGGAATGTCGTTCATGGGCTGGTCCTGAAGAGTGGTCGTCCCGTCGTGGGCGCGAGTTGAGAGGATTGATCTTTGGGGCCTGGACAGACCCGGATGGAGCACGTGAATCTGGCAGATCGGACTCCGATCGCGAAACTATCCAGAGGCCGAGCGCCTCCGTCAACACCCGGCGAAGCGGGTCGGAGACTCCCTCCCCCCAAACCACAGGGCAGACGGGACGGGATCTCCCTCATGCGCGCCGATCCAGCACCGGGTAATGGTCGGCCGCCCGGCCACCTCCCCGGGCCCCCTGGGCCCAAAAAAGCGCCCATATACCCCCACGGAGTGGGTCAGCGGTCAGGGATACTGAAAGCTCACGCTCGACTCGCCATCCGGAGCGACCGTGATGCTGCCAGACTTCTTCTTGCCGTACTTCTCGTGCCAGGCGGTCAGCGTGTACTTCCCGGGCGGCAAATTCGGGATGCTGAAGGCCCCATCGGTCCCGCTGACCGCGAAGAAGGGGTGATCCTGAACGCAGACGTAAGCCTTCATCCAGGGGTGGATGTCACAGACGAAGATGACCGGAACCTCCTCGTTTTCGAAGGCGATCTCGAGCGGTTTCATACCCGCACTCTGGGTCTTGTTCGGACTATCGTTGCGCTTGGAGATGACGTGCACGTTGTGCGACACGGGATCACTGTTCGACGCCATCACGACCTGATCCACCATCGCGCCGGACACGTGCGGTCGATACATGCAACCGCGCTGGTCGAGCACCAGCGCAGCTGGCGCAGGCCCGGGCACCCAGCCCTTGAGCCCCTTGCTCACGTACACGAACACGTTGGCGAGCTTGCCATCGGTAACGACGACCAACTCGGTCAACGGCGTGTCCTCATGCTCGCAACCCGGTGTGGCACGGATGGCAAGTTCACGGCGCACGGGAGGCGTGCCTTCGAAGGTGACCACACCCGACACGCGACCCGGCGGGCCGGCGGGTACGGCAGCAGCATCGGCTGCGGGGGTCTCGTGTTCAGCATTGGACGCGCCGCCGTCCTCGACCTCGCCAGGCTCCGCGGCGGGGCGCGCCGTCGGAGTGGCCGGGCTCCCGCTGCGCGGGCGCGGCGCGGAAGGGCTACCGCTCGCAGGGCGCGGAACAGGTTGCGATCCCCCACCACAGGCAGCGAGCGACAGGGCCAACGCGGAGGGGAACACGAGGCGAGAGAGTGCGGTCTTCATGGCGCACAGGATAGCCACAAGGCGCGCCACAAACACGTCCCAGTCCGGCACCCCTCACAGGTACCGGCGGGTACTGACAGGAGCCCTAGCCCGAATAATTCATGAAGACGCGGCCCAAACGCGACGACCGGCCGGCTTCGCCGTCCTTTCGGCTTCTGCGGCACTTCTCGCGCGTTGGCATCCTCGACGACCCGTAAGGGTCGCCTCCGGGGCCAACGCGCGAGAAGCACCACCAGAAGCCGAATCGACGCGTTTTGGCTCGCGCTTCATGAATCATCCGGGCTAGAAACTCTCCACGGTGGCGCGTTTCCAGACGCCCTCGAACGCCTCCGGGATGGGATCGAACAGCAGCGCTCCGGGATCCATCTCGGGATAAATATCCCCGTAGGTCATGACCTGGCGACGGTCGACGCGACGGAACACATGCTCGCGTCCGAGTTCGCTCGGCGCGCCCAGCCCCGCGGCGCCGACCAGTTCGAGCAGGCTATGCACGGTCTCATGATGGAAGTTACAGACACGCACCGCCTTGCCAACGGGGTCGAGACCGAATGCCAGAGATTGGTCCTGGGTCGCGACCCCGACGGGGCAGTCGTTGGAGTTGCAGCGGCGTGCCTGAATACACCCGATGGCCATCATCATCGGCCGCGCGGCATAGCACAGGTCTGCCCCCAGCGCGAGCGCAGTCGCCATTCGGAATCCGTTGGTGATCTTGCCGGCAGCGATCACGCGCACACGGTCCGTCAACTGGAAGCCGACGAGCGAATCATGCACAAAGGCCAGGCTCTCGACGAGCGGCGTGCCAACGCGGTTCGTGAACTCGGGCGGTGCTGCGCCCGTGCCACCCTCGGCGCCGTCGACAGCGATGAAGTCGGGTGTCCGCCCGCTCTCATGCATCGCCTTGCACAGACTCAGGAACTCACCCTTGTCGCCCACACACAGCTTGAAGCCAACCGGCTTGCCGCCGGACAGCGTGCGCAGATCATCGATGAACTCGAGCAGCTCCATCGGAGTGGAGAAGGCGCTGTGGGCCGGTGGCGAGAGCACATCCTTGCCAACGGGAACACCACGAATCGCGGCGATCTCGGGCGTCACCTTGGCCCCCGGCAAGATACCTCCGTGTCCAGGCTTCGCACCCTGAGACAGCTTGATCTCGATCATGCGCACCGCATCCAGGCGCGCGGTCTTCTGAAAACCATCGGGATCGAAACGCCCCTCCTCGTTTCTACAGCCGAAGTATCCGGTGCCGATCTGCCAGATCAGGTCGCCACCGTGCTTCAGGTGGTAGGGCGTGACGCCGCCCTCGCCCGTGTTGTGTGCAAATCCGCCGCGTGCCGCGCCGGCGTTCAGCGCCAGGATAGCGCGATCGCTGAGCGACCCAAAACTCATGGCCGAGATGTTCAGCAGCGAGGCCGAGTACGGCCGCTCGCAGGTCAGCTCGCCGATCAGGACGCGCGGCGCGTCCTTGGCCGCATCGCGCGCCAGAACTGAATGCACCAGCCACTCATAGCCGGGTTCGTTGACGTCGAGCTGCGTACCGAACGGTTGCGTATCGAGCATGCCCTTCGCGCGCTGATAGACGACGCTGCGCTGCTGACGGTTGAAAGGCGCACCGTTCGTATCCGACTCGACGAAGTACTGACTGATCTCGGGCCGGATCGCCTCCAGCAGGTAACGCGCATGCCCGATGATCGGGAAGTTGCGCAGCACGGCCCTGCGGCCCTGACTCACATCGCGCACCGCCAGCCCGAGGAGGGCCAGGGCGAGCACGACGGGCCCGATGAACAACGGTGTCACCCACAGCCCTGCGACGAACGCGCCCAGGGTGAGGAAAAGCACTGCAAAAATACGAACTCGAATAGACATGTGGGGATCTCTAGGCAACTTCAAGAATGACCTGCAGGCGAACGAAATCCACATCCTTGACGACCACCGCGATCGGGTAGCCCTCCGTGAATGACAGCATTCGCTTGCCGGCCTGAATCGTGAGGGTCGGCCCCTTGAGAATGGGCCGATCACCAATCGCGCGGGCGGGCACGAACCCGCTCACGTTAAAATCTATGAGGTGCACCTCGATGCCGCCGCGCGAGACGCGCTGCACCTTCGCCGCCAGCTTCTTGCCGATCTGCGGCTCGAGAAACTGGCACACCTTCAGGTCCTTGACCGCTATCTCCGCCATCTGCGCCAGATCGGACTGGATCGAGCAGTGCGTGGCCATGTCATTGAGGTCGGCCAGCAGGTCGTCGGTGCGCAACTCGTCTTCGGCTTCACTGGCGCGCTCCTCGATGGCATGCAACCAGCGGTGCACGATCAGGTCGGGATAGCGCCGGATGGGCGACGTGAAGTGCAGGTAGGCCTCACGCGCCAGGCCGAAGTGTTGGGCGACATCCTCGTGGTCCTTGACCTCGTACTGCGCCCGCTCCACCAGGCCCATGATGCGCCCGATCAGTGCGTCCGCATTCGGACGCCTGCGCGCCGCGCGGATCATGCGGCCGATGTCGCGGCCACTGAGACGCTCCTTGCCGGGCACACGGATCCCGTGCTCCAGCAACAGCTTCGCCACCGCTTCGATCTCGTCCGAGTCTTTCTCGGGATGTACGCGGTAGATGGTCGGCAGTCCGCGGGTGCGGAACAGGTCGCCAACGGCCTGGTTGGCGGCCAGCGCGGTCTCCTCGATCAGCGTCTGCGAGAAGTAGCGCGCTGCGTCGACGACCTCACACACCTCGTGCTGCTCGTCGAAGAGGAATTTCTTCTCCGTCGATTGGATGCGCAACGAGCCACGCGCGTCACGCAGCTTCTGTTGCGTGCGAGTCCAGCGCTCGAACAACCGCAAGGGTCCTTCGAGATGCTTGATCTCCTCAGTCTCAGGCGTCGCATCGTCATCCAGAAGAGCCTGCACAACGCGGTAGGTGTTGCGCCACATGCTGCGGATCACACTCTTGTGGACGCGCGCCGACTTGCGCGCGCCCTTGGCGTCGAACACCATGATAACCGAGTACGCCAGGCGGTCCCGGTTGGGGACGAGCGAACAGAGGTTGTTCGATATCTCCTCGGGCAGCATCGGGATGACCTGATCCGGGAGGTACACGCTGGTACCGCGCGCCAGCGCCTCAGCATCCAGTGCGGTGCCCGGGCGTACGTAGTGTCCGACGTCCGCGATGTGAACGCCGATCTCCACGTCGCCATCATCGAGCTCACGGATACCGATGGCGTCGTCGTAGTCCTTCGCGTCCGCGCCGTCGATAGTGAAGATCGTCTTACCACGTAGATCAACACGGCCCGCGAACTCGGACTCCGCAGGATCCGCGGGCAGCGCGTTCATCTCCTGCAGCACGTCGTCGGGAAAACGTGTGCGCAGCCGGAACGAGTGCAGCAGCTCGACCTCTTCGGACTCGGAATCCGCGTAACACGGAGGCCCGGTCAGCATCGGCCCGTAGGCCGAGGGCCGGCGTGCGATCAGCGAACGCACTCCGTGCTCCGGATCAGGTAGCCGCTCGATGGCGGCGTCGTCCTGGGGCCCGTCGCCCGTCTCGAGCGTCCAGCCACGCGCGCTGCTCGAGTCGACTTCCTCCGGCTCGGCCTGCGCTCCCCCGAGAGAGCGGGCCAGGTCCTTGAAGCTCTTGAAGCTGGGCTGCTCGGAATCCGCTCCCATAGTCCTCCTTTATCGGTCCTCCTACCTGCGCGCATGCTCCTAAAACGCCATCTCTGCGGGGAAGAGGCCAGCCGCGCCCCCAATGGGCAGCGCCCGGGGAGGCTGGCATCAATTGATAACCAACTTCCTATTGCGTTCCTCTCAGTTTCGGTGCAGATTACCTGCGCTTCCGGCAGAGGCACCGCCCCCCGCACTTCAGGCAGACCCGGCCTCGCCCCAGACCCCTTCGGTTTCACGACCATGCACCGTACGTCACCCTGTTCGGGCCGTATCCCAATGCACATTTCCGCCACCACTCTCGTCGGCCTGACCCTCGCCCTCGCCACCCCGGCACTGGCTGACGGAGTCACGACCTCCATGGAGGGCTCCGTCATTCGCAGCGTCAGCGCCGGTGGAACCACCTTCCAGGCGCACGAACTGACCCCCGGCACCTCGTCCGGCGAAGCCTCCTGGGAGCACCTCGACGGCTTCTCGATCATCGCGGCCGACGAGGGCAACCTGGCCTACTACTTCGCGCGCAGCACGACCGCGCCAGAGTGGTCGATCGACCTGGGTAACTGGACGAATGACAACGGCTCGCAGCACGACTTCTTCGTCTACGAGGCCGGTGGCAACGACGCCATCATGGTCGCGCCCCAGTTCCCGAACGGAAGCTACGGGCAGGACACATCGATCGGCGGCTGGACCACCACCGGGTACGTCCTCCCGACCGGCCGTAACGAGGACGAGAACGTCTTCGGCATCGCCTTCAAGAGCACCCAGCTGCGCGATGCGAACGGCAGCTTCGTTTCGGCCAACCAGGCCCTCAAGGGCATCCGCATCCGGTCTGCGGGCATCGACGGCGCGGCCTTCCTCGCCTATCGCCCTAACCCGGGTGGCGGCGCACAGAGCGACGGTGACGCCAGCGCCACGCTTCATGGGCCGCGCGTCACCTGGCAGCCGACGGAGATCTGGTTCGAAGGCCCCTGGGCGGATCAGAACGCCGATGCGCCCAACCCCTTCCTGGATTACCGCCTGAAGGTCGCCTTCTCGCACCCGTCGCAGCCCGACATCGTGGTGCCCGGCTTCTTCGCCGGCGACGGCGCCGAGGGTGGCAGCGGCACGATCTGGAAGGCGCGCTTCACACCCCCGCGCTCCGGCAACTGGACCGCCACGGCCAGCTTCCGCGTGGGCACGGACGTCTCCATCTCGACCGCCACCAGCCCGGGTTCTGCCGGCATGCTGGAGGGCTCGTCCGTCACGTTCAACGTGGCGCGGCGCGACCCGTCGGCGCCCGGTTTCCACAGATGGGGCCGGCTCGAGTACGTCGGGCAGCACTACCCGAAGTTCAACGACGGCCCGTACTTCATCAAGACTGGCGTCAACAGCCCCGAGAACTTCCTCGGCTACCGCGGCTTCAAGAACACGGGCAAGGCCGGCGGAATCGGACAGCTGCACGACTTCGAACCGCACGTCTCCGACTGGATGCCGGGCGACCCGAACTTCACGGGCAACGTCCATGAGGTGGACGCGCGCGGCATCATCGGCGCCATCAACTACCTGTCGAGCCGCGGGGTCAACTCAATCTTCGCCATGCTGATGAACCTCGGCGGTGACGGCCAGGATGCGCACCCCTTTACCACGGCGGATCGTACGCCCTACGGCAAGACCCACTACGACGTGGGACGCATGCACCAGTGGAACGTGATCTTCGAGCATGCCGCCCGAAAGGGCATCGCCATGCACTTCGGCCTGGGCGAGACGGAGCAGGCCAACGAGAACTGGCTCGACAATGCCCAGCTGGGTGTCGAGCGCAAGCTGTTCTACCGCGAGATGGTGGCACGCTTCGCTCACCTGCATGCGGTCAAGTGGACCCTGTGCGAGGAGAACGACTTCAGCGTCAGCAACCTACGCCAGTTCGCCGACTACCTCGGCGGCCAGGACGCCTACGATCACCCGGTCACTTTCCACAACAACCCCAACGATTTCAGCGACTACAACCAGGTCGCAGGCGAGACGCGCTTCGAGGCGACATCGCTCCAGTACCACGAGGACCAGGCCAGCAACCAGGTCGAGGCCATGCGCGACCTGTCGCGCCAGGCCGGCCATCGCTGGATCGTTCAGGCGGACGAGAACAACCCGTGGCAGACGGGCCTCACGAACTCGAACGCCACGGACCTGCGCCGCCGGGTGCTCTATGACGTGCTGTTCAGTGGCGGACACGTCGAGTGGTACTTCGGGTGGTTCTCGTCCGCAAACCCGGGCGGAGACCTGACGGTCGAGGACTTCCGCACCCGGGACGCCATGTTCGTCTCGATGGAGCGGGCGCGCGAGTTCATGGAGAACCACCTCCCGTACTGGGAGATGGAAGCGGACGACAACCTGGTCAGCGGCGAATCGTCGTCCTACGGCGGCGCGGAGGTCTTCTTCAAGGCCGGCGAGAGCTACGCGGTCTACTACCCCTCGGCCTCCACAACCGGGACCATCGACCTGTCATTGGCAGGCGGCGACCTTCAGAAGCGCTGGTTCAACCCGCGCACCGGCACCTTCCAGGGCTTGCCGGAGTCCGTCCAGGCGGGCGGCAACCTGGCTGTCGGCGCGCCCCCGAGCAATTCCTCCGAAGACTGGATCGTGCTGTTCGCCAAGAAACAGGACCTGTCCGGTGACGTTGCGACCATCTCGATGTCAGCCGGCGGCACCCTCGAGCTCACGGTCGAGCCGGGCGTCGCCTACGCGGGCAGGAACTACTGGCTCCTGGGTTCCTCGACCGGCACCGCCCCCCCGATCCGTGTCGGCGCCCTGCGCGTTCCCCTGCGCTTTGACGCCTACACGCGGCTGGGGATCACCCACGCCAACGGCTCGGTCTTCAACAACAACAAGGGCTCCCTCGACTCGCAGGGCCTGGCTCGAACACGGATCATCTTCAGCCCGAACGCCTACCCGGTGTTCGTCGGCCGGACCCTGTTCCACGCCTACGTATTGCTCGGCCCGCTCGACTACGCGAGCCTTCCGGTCTCGGTCGAGATCCATCCCTGATCAGACAGCGCCCGGGTGCGGCGACTCTGCGCGCCCGGGCCGCTAACGTCGAGAGATGTCGCCTGGCAGAGCTGCGGCCGAGCGGCTCGAGCGACAGTACTGCACGAGTACCAGAATGACCCAGACGTCGAGGAAGACGAGCAGCGGGTCGATGGGAAAGCGGTAACGCTCCATGACGTGCGTCAGATAGTAGGGCACGGGGAAGAGCAAGAGCGTGGAGCGCAGCAGCAACCCCTCCGCGGTTCTGCGCCGAAACGTGAACAACCCGGCCAGGGCGAGCAGGCCCGAGAGCGAGTGGAACGCCCACTTGATCCATGCCTTCGGGTCATCCGCTGCACGGGTCGAGCCGCTCGTGCGCGGGTCGTTCAGCGGAGATTCGCCCACCCAGAAGATCTGAACGCGGCGCAGGATCAGGCGCGCGGCGCGGCCCGGATTCTCTCCCATCCAACCCAGGGCTGTGTCCATCGAAGCACGCGCGTAGGCCACCTCGCCCAGCTCGCGGTAGAGCGCAAGTTCCCGCTCGGAGTGACTTGGATGGAAGGCCGTCTGATGCCTTCCGTTGGCCTGATCGTTGTTGCCGACGTGAAACTCGATGCCGAGATTCGAGCGCAGGATCGGCGTGCCGAGCACGACCTGGTTGCGCACCATCCAGGGTGAACAGATCAGTAGCGCACCGGCCAGGAAGGCGCCCACGCGTGGCATGGACAGTCCCTTGCCCGGACGTAGCGCGAGGTACAGCAGCACTCCCGGCAGAAGTCCCAGTGGGGCGGGGTTGATCAGGAGCAGAGCTCCGAACGCTCCACCCAGACGGGCGCAGGCTCCAGCTCCCGGGCGGCCACTGGCCGTCGCGCCCGCGCGCAACAGGAGCACGAAGAAGCCCGTCACCGCGAACCCAATCATGGTGGTGTCCCACACGTTGGTGACCGCGTTCCAGAGCGAGGCCGGGTAGAGTGCGAAGGCCCAGCCCGCCAGCAAGCCCACCTGGGCCAGGGCGAGCGCACGCCCGAGTGCGACGAGAAGCACGCAGGTCGCGGCCGACAGGAGCGCGTGCAGACCGAACAGCAGCAACGCGGCCGTGGGCGTGACGCCGCCACCCAGGAACATGCAAGCTGCAACGACTCCCGGGTAAACCGGGGTGAGCCAGGCGCTGGCGCCGGTGCCCTTGCCCCAGGGATCCCCGTAGGGCTCGCCATCGAGGATGGTCTCCGCCACGCAGGCCGTCTCCCAGCCCCAGTCCCAGGCGACACCCGACTCCGCGTCCGCAGTGCTGCCCAGGATGGACAGGAAGGCCATCCGCAGCGTGAACGCCACCAGGAAGAGCAGCCACAGCCCGCGGCGCGAGCCCAGGCCCGAGACTGCGCGGGCCCGGCCGAGGCCCGGGGCTCGGTCACGAACGGACTCGGGTTGCGTATCCTGTTCTGATTCGGTCACTTCGGGGCTCCCTGCGGCCGGGCGGGCTCCGCCGCGCGAGGACGGGAGCATAGCGCCTATGTCGACCGATCACCGTCCCGAGTTGCGCCCGCTCCCGGAACCCTCCGCCGCCCACCCCGAGCCCCACCCCGAATCATGCTCCACCACACCATGCTACCGGTCCTGCTCGCATGTGCCGCACCCACCGGCGCTCCGGACACTGGCCAGGCGCCGAAGCCCACGCCAACCGAGCTCGGCCAGGTCGACTTCTCGCGCGACTTCGATGCCAGCCTGGCCCGCGCCCGGCGCGAGTCGAAGCCGGTCTTCCTGCTCTTCCAGGAGATCCCAGGCTGCGCCACGTGCGTCGCCTTCGGCAAGGGCCCCCTGAGCCACCCGCTGCTGGTCGAGGCCATCGAACAGCTCTTCGTACCCGTCGCCGTGTACAACAACTGCGGCGGCGCGGACGGCGCGCTGCTCAAGCGCTACTTGGAACCCGCCTGGAACAACCCGGTCGTGCGCCTGCTCGACGCCGATGGAGTCGACCTGATCGAGCGCCAAGACCGGGTCTGGAGCACGGGTGGTATCGTCGCGCGCATGAACGCGGCCTTGATCGCCAGCGCGACCGAACGCCCCGGATGGTTCACGCTACTCGCTGAAGAGCTCGACCCCAGCGCGCGTGCATCGGCGGTGTTCGCAATGCCCTGTTACTGGAGCGGCGAAGCACGCCTGGGCGGCCTCGACGGGGTCCTCGACACACGCGCCGGATGGCACGCGGGTCAGGAGGTGGTCGAGGTCGCCTACAACCCACAAGCCCTGAGCTGGAACGACCTGCTGAGCAGTGCCAGGCGCGCAGGCTGCGCCTCCAGTGTCTGGGTGCGCGGTTCACAACCGGGAGCCGACGGGACGCCTGCACTCGACGGCACGCTGCGCGCCGCCAAGGCATCGGATCAGCTCTACTACCTCGAACGCTCCGCGCTGCGCCTGCTGCCACTCACTCCACTCCAGGCACGACGAATCAACGCGGCGCTGGCGTCAAAGAGCCCTACGGACACCTGGCTATCCCCGCACCAGCTCCGGATCGCCGGTCGCATGCAGCAGCTCGACGAGGCCGCCCGGGCGCGACTCGCCGAATGGACTCGCCCGACCGAGCACGCGCGCCTGGCACATTACACGCGTGACCTGGAACAGGCGATCGGGCTCTGACAGAGCGTGCCCGCCGCAGGGGCGCGCCAGCTCAGCACGTCAGATACGGTCGAAGGTCTCGACCGTGCGGTCGCAGAACATGCCGCCCGTGTGCGCGGTCGCCACGGGCTCGAAGAGCAACAACTGTGCGCCCTGCTCCGATACCGGCTTGTGCTCGACGCCGCGTGGAACCACGAAGAACTCGCCGGCCTCGAGCGAAACGACGCGCTCGCGCATGTGGATCTCGAGCGCTCCCTCGATCACCAGGAAGAACTCGTCCTCGTCGTCGTGCTGATGCCAGACGAACTCGCCCTGCACCTTGGCCAGTCGCACCTGCTGCCCGTTCAGCTCGGCCACCACCTTGGGCGTCCAGAGATCTTCGAACTGGGATAGCTTCTCGCGCAGGTTGACCTTGTCCAACATTGCCGGCTCGCTTTAGAAGTTGAGGACCTCGAACACCGCTGACTGGGAGAATCCGTAGTTGGTGCCACCGCCCGCGACGAAGATCCGTCCACCGAACTTGACCGGGTACATCCCGTGCCTCGGAGTGATCATGTCCCGGCTCTGACGCCAACCGTTGTCGAGGGGATCGTAGACGAAAACGTCGGGGAAGACCCGCAGCGGGGTGGCTTCCGGATCCCCGGCATCGTTCGTTTCGCCACCGAAGATGTAGAACTCACCACGGATGAAGACCGCCGACCCCGTTCCGCCACGGCCCGACGGCATCGCAACGAGGTCCGACATCGCGAAGTCACTCGAGTCCCAGGTCCCGGCGCCGGGATCGAAGGTCTGGACCACCGGGAAGCCAGGTTGCGGACTGTTCGGTCCCCCACGGCCTCCGAACACCCAGAACTTCTCGCCGTCGCTGCTCGCAGCTGCGTGGTTGACCCCCGTGGGCATGGCGGGAAGCGCACTCCAGGAATCTCCCACGGGATCGTAGACCGCAGCGTTGCCCACCGTCGAACTCCCGACGACGCCACCGACGGCGTAGATCTTGCCATCGACAACTCCGGTCGCGATCGAGCCGCCGGACCAGCTCATCGGCGCGCCGGTCGACCAGCTGTCTCCACCGGGATCATAGATCTGGACGGTGCCGCCGCCGGCCGAGAGGCCACCGATCAGGTACCACTTGCCGTCGATCACCTCGGACCCATGGTGGTTCCCGGTGAACGGCCGCTGGGCAAGATTGCTGACCCAGGTGCTGGTGGCGATGTCGTACCCGTAGGTCTTGGTCGTCGACTCCCCCACGACGTACATGATCCCGTCGACGACCCCCACGGAGACCTCACCAACCGCGTCCGGCATGGCCGGCGCGCTGGTCCAGAAGCCCGTGCCCGCACCCGGGCTCGCGGCCAGATACTTGAAGGCGCCAGGGATCGTCGAGGGTGTGCCGCCCACGGTCACGACCACGTCCACCAGATCGGTCGCAGTGGGGCTCGTGGGCACGAGCCCCATGATCCGTCGGGTCGAGACGGCCGTCAGCGTCGCCGGGATGCCCCCGATGGTCACCGATGTGTTACCGAGGGTTCCGAAGTGCTCGCCACCGATCACGAACGGGTGTCCGCCACCGGCGGGCGCGCGCCAGGGAAAGATGTCCAGGGCCTTGAGCCCGACGATCGAGGCATCGTTGGGGGCCATGACCTCGACCTTGTTGCCCGAGTAGTTGATGGTCATGATCGCACCGCCCGGACCGACGTTGACGTCGAGCGCACTGGCCTGCGGATAGATCTCGTTGATCTCCACGACCGTGCGCTTATCTGCCGACAGGGTCACGCGGCGCTGGCGGAAGTTCCATTTCTGGATGATCAGCTGGCCGCGCATCTGGTCATTGAAAGACGTCGAGCGATACTCGACCAGACCGTCGGTCGACGAGGCCACACTCGAGATCTGCTGGGTGAACTCGCCCGGAATGTCCGATGCCGAGGTCCCGCGGTAGATGTTCTGGCGCGCATCGAGCACACCACGGCAACGGTTCGCGTGACCGTAGTAGTTGCCCGACTCGATCAGCATCAGCTCGTCGGCCGTACCGGGGTCCGAGGTCTGGGTCGTGGCGCCCGTCGACGCGGGCCCGAATCCGGAGTTGGGCCCGTTGTCCGTGCCGTACAGGTAGCCCCAAGTTGTCAGGCAGATGTCGTAGGGGTTGCGCAGGCCCGGCGCGTGCACATCGACGAGAGTCCCGGGGACGAGCTCGACTTCCTCCCCGAAGACCTGGTCGTTCACGATGGCCAGGGTCACCCGATCGCGATAGTTCAGGTCGCCATCGAACCCGGGCTCGGAGATGCGAGCACGCACGATGGCTGCGCTGAGGGGCGACTCGGGCAGGTCGCCCATGAGTGGCGCCTTGACCCCGGCGTTGGTGTTGCCACCGATCGAGACCAGCAAGTCTCCACTGTTGTCGAAGACCAGGCCGTTGATCGCGTGGTCGTGATTGGACGTGGGTAGCTTCTCGAGCACGGCCACGGGCACGTTGAAGTTCGGACCGGTGAGTACGCTCACCTGCCCCGTGTACGGAGACGGGCCCGAGAATGAGCCTCCGCCATTGAGGAAGTGCTCGCCATGCCCGACGTAGATCTTCACGGGGGAGGGTGAGTCCCACGGATTGAAGGCGACGCCGAGAATGTTGCCGTTGGTCAGGTTCGAGACGCCTGCGTAGGTGTCGACGTTGGTCGCAACGTAGTTCTCGTCGTAGGTGATGGCCTTGATCTGACCCGTAATGAGCCCAACGTAGAAGCGACCGTCGGGGCCCCATTCGCCCGTGGTCACACCCAGCGCGGGAACCTGGTTGGCCGTCAGTCGATCGAACGAGATCGGAACAGGTCCGGTCGGCGAGTAGGTGTACACGCGCGTCTGACTGATCCCGGCCGGGGTCTCCACGGTCACGTTGATCTGCCCCGTGCCGGGCGGCGAGGGGAACTCGATCAGCTCCGCGCTGTAGGACGTGAAATCTGCATCGATGAAGCCCTGGCCGCCCCAGTGCACCGTGACCTGCGCCAGCGGATAGAAGCCGAAGCCAGTGATACTGATCAGGTTGCCACCGAGATCGTTACCGATCGTGGGCATCTCGTGGATGACCGGGGTCACACCCAGCTCGGAGTGCACCAGGTCTGTGTCGAAATTGGGGGCCGGCACGCTGTCCACGAGCACGTCGATCGAAACCGGCACGTCGGAGATCGTCAGGACGGCAGCACGCAGCTCGAGGTCATGTTGACCGGCGCTGAGCACGATCGGCCCCGCAACCGGCGCCCCGTCGACCTCGATGCGATTGCCGACGCCGCCGTTGACCGTGAATTCGTAAGTCGCCCCGCTGGGCACATCGAACTTCGCCGTCAGACGCACCATCACGTCCCCGGAGTAGGGCGAGCCACCGACGAAGCCCGTGACGGGAGCCACACCGACCGTCGGCACGCGCTCGATGAAATCCACGACGGCGGGCACCGCGTCCAGCAGGGAGACCGGATCCGCATCCTGGTAATAGCGCGCCAGCACCCCTGGGACGCCATCGCCAGGGAATACGGAGTAGATGCGCGTGTCGGTCGCCGTGTTCGCGGGACCGTTGTCATCGGTGATCGTGAGCGAGATCGAGTTGTCGCCGATCGGCAGGTTCTTGCGGGTATCCGAGAGGTTCGAGAACTGGACGCCCTCTAGCTTCCACTGATAGCCCGTGAGCACATGTCCCGGCTCGTGCGTGTGCGACTCGGAGCCCAGAATGTTCACGCTCTCGCCGCCGGTGCTGTCGTAGTCGACGATCAGGAGCGGGAAGGCGTCCAGCACGGGGTGCAGGTAACCCCATGACGGATCGGCACCGCCAGTGCCCAGCAGCGTGACCTCGACGGGCGGGAAGTTGCCCTCTAGACGCAGCGTCAGGACATGGTCCTCGTGCACGGTCGGCGCGAACGTGACGTCCAGGTCGAGCTTGCCACCGCCGACAGGAATGGACTCGTTGACGAGGTGCGTGACGCTCTTCTCGCTGCCGACGTAACTCTGGCCGCCGACTTCGACGGAGAAGTCCGCGCCCGACCCTACGGTCGCGAGGAAGGCCACCGAGTCCAGCTGCGCCGTGTGGAGCCCGGTGTTTGTCAGGGAGACGGTGAGGTCCAGGAACTGCCCCTGCCCCACGGTCACGAAGTCGAGCAGCAGCGGGTCGACAGCGACCACGGGCACCGATCGTATTCCGATGGCGGAAATGAGCGCCAGCCCGGTGGACGCCTGGAACTGCAGATCGAGCACACCGTCGCTTATGGTGGTCACGATCGGAACGTCGTAGGCCGTCCAGCGACCGATGGCGCCCGCCAGGTCCAGGTCGGCGATTTCCAGAACACCTTCCACAAAGACATCGAAGACGCGTAGCCCGCTGGAGACGATCTGCGGCTCGGAGAAGCGCAACATGACCTCGTAGTCACCGTCCGGGAGATTGAACGCGTAGCTGAAGTCCGCCCCGATCCGCGACTGGTGGTAGAGGGCGTCGTCGGTCGTTCCTTCGATCTGGAACGAGGTTGTCGTGGCCACGGCATTGGGACCGCTGAAGTTGTAGTCCACCAGCCAGGTGTCCTGGTTTCCATCGACAAAGTCGTCCAGCGCGCCTGCGACCAGGAGCAGCTCCTCGCCAGTCGCACCAAAGGCCTCGCCTGTCAACGAGATCCCGCGCGACCTCACGGCATGTGGCACCTGGTCGACCACGAGCCGGGCGGCCTTCTGCCCGGCGCTCTGGGGGTTGAAGGAGACATCCACGGAAAGGCGCCCGCCGGGGACCAGCAGGCGTGGCAGCGGGGCGCCCTGGATCACGTACGAAAATTCCGGGCCTTCGCCCTCGAAATGCAATCGGTTGACGGCGACGTCGACGAAGTTGGTGTTGCTCAGCACCACGCGCGTCGAGCCGGAGATTTCTCCGGCGCGTAGCACGACCGGGAAGTCGATGCTGGTCAGGTCGCTGTGCACGGGCCGCACTGCAACGTTGGGTGAGAAGCGCTCATTGTCATCCACGACCATGTTGTGCACGTCCGGGAACGTCACGTTCGCGTGGACTGCGCTCACCAGCTTCAGACGCACTCGCTCGGGATTCTCACGCTCCATGTCGTCGATCACGGTCACGACGATATTTGCTGTCGTGTCCCCGGCCGGGATGACCAGCGGGCTGGCATTAACCGTGAAGTCGGATCCGAGCTGCGCCTGCCCCACTGCGACGAAGCTGAGCTGTACATCGACACCCGCGGGGGCGGAGAGAACGACCGGGACATCGACCGGCGCGTCGCCTTCCGTCGTGAAGGAACGCAGGCGAACGAACTCGACGCCGGGCTGCAGATCCTCGCTCTGGATCGTGACGGTGTGCAGGACCTGAATGCCGAGGCTCGCGTTGACGGCCACGGTCAGGGTGAGCTCGGCCGTCTCGTCCAGCTCGAACAGGGCATCGTCCGTCAGCGTGATCGTGACATCCGCGCTCAGGTTGCCGGCGCTGATGATCACGGGGTTGGGGCTGATCGTGTAGTCCGCACTCGCCGCAGCAGTGCCGGACAACACCAGGGTGGCTTGCACGTCGACCGCCTCGACCTGCGAGAGCAGCACGGTCGCAAGCGTGCTGCCGTCCGCCTCCGCCACGGTCTGCAGCGCCGATGAGAACTCCACAGTCTGGGCGGTCGCGCCGCCCATTGAGGCCAAGCTCGCGACGAGGGCGAGGCCGGCAGATTGTGAGAGCGTCGAGCGAAGGAGTGAACTGATTGAGGCCATCTGGGGTGGGGTCCTGACTGGCGAGCCATCTGAATAGGTGCGGCTGGTCATCGGGCGAGACCACCCTCATTATGAAGGCGAATTTGCGTAGAGGACGGCCCGGGAAACTCAACTCCCTCGCCACTCGCCGCTACCTGCCCACGCGACCTGTGCCGGACCTACCGAGCCGGGTGAAGCCTCATTCTAAGGCCAGGGACCCAATATTGGGACCTCTGGCATGGGTCAGGATGGGCGGAATTTGGGCTAAATTCGCCCGCCCAGGCGACGTTGGAGCGCCCCTCGAGGTTCCAGGGGGCCACTCCTACCGGACGAAATTTACACGTCTAAAACGTGAAGGCGCCGCCCCGTGGCTCATCTCGGCCACCTGCATCGGGTTGCCCTTACCGCAATTAGGGACCCCCCACAGCTCCCAGTGGTCCTCGTTGCAGATGGCGTCGCACGAGCGCCAGAACTCGGGAGTCGTGCCCTGATAGGTCGGACTGCGCAGGAGCCGGCCGAGCTTGCCGTCCTTGACCTCACGGGCGAGCTCGCAGGTGAACTGGAAGTTCAACCTGCGCTGGTCGATCGACCACATCTTGACCGTGTCGCAAAAGACGGCCCCGTCCTCGGTGTCGGCCAGCAGCTCGTCAAAGCCCCAGGTCCCCGGCATCAGGGAGAGGTTGGTGATGCGGATGATCGGCGGGTGGTACCAGCCTTCCGCGCGCATGGCTCCGTGGCTGGCGTCGTCGCCCACGCGCGCCGCCCACTCGCGACCGGTCATGTAGCCCTCGAACATGCCGTCGCGAACGATGTGCCAGCGCTCCGAGGCCACGCCCTCGTCGTCGAAACCGCGCGTGTCGAGACCACCGGGCACGGTCGAATCCGCGACCAGATTCACCAGGTAGGAGCCAAACCGGAAGTCCCCTTGTTTCTCGGGCGTCAGGAACGATGCGCCGGCGAGGTCGACCTCGTGCCCGTGCACCCGATCGAGTTCGCTCGGATGCCCGACCGACTCGTGGATCTGGAGCATCAACTGGCTACCGCCCAGAATGAGCGTGCGCTGCCCTTCCGGACAGGGATCGGCGGAGCACAACTCCACCGACTCGTCGCGCATGCGCTCTCCGTGGGACGCAAGGTCGAGGGATTCGACGTGCTCCCAGCCCGCGCTCTTGTAGTTCCCGCCGAACGAGGCCGGGTAACTGCGTCGCTCGACTTCACCGTGGGCTGCGGCCGTCGTCGACAGCCCGGCACCGGCGCGCACGAGCACCTGGTGAATCTGGGCGCCTTCGCTCGTGGCCTGCCACTGTTCCTCGCGCCGCAGGGCGATGCTGGCCGTGCGCACGACCGTCTCGGACGCGCCCTGCATGCTCTCGTCGCAGCGACGCAGCAGACCGATCTTGTCCTCGAGCGGCACGCTGAAGGGGTCCGTACCGATGGGGGTCGAGTACTCGTGTACGCCCTCTGGACGCCCGACGAGTCGCACGGGATCCTTGACCGCCGGCGCCAGGTCGCGCGCCGCCTTGGTCGCACGTCGCGCGAGATCGCGCAGAACGCCCGCGCGGCCCGAACTCGACAGTGGTGCCGCACAGAAGCCCCAGGCGCCGTCCTTGTGGACGCGCAGCCCGATGCCAAAATCCTCCGGGGCCTCGGCCTGCGCCAGCATTCCGTTGCGCATGGCCAGATTCTCGTTCGAGAGCCTGTTGATGCGCGCATCCGCGTAGTCCGCCCCCTTGGCAAGGGCCGCTTCCACAGCTTCCTGAGCGAGGTCCATCATGGGTCAAAAATCCGTGGTCGAGGTGAATCGGAAGCGCTCGATGCGCAGGGCCGGACAGACGATCTCGCCCTCGAAGAGCGCGCCCGCAACCTCGCGCTCGGCGCCGATGCCCGTCACGCGCGAGAGCGCATTCACGAGCGTCTCGGTGAAGCGCAGGTTGCGCACGGCGTGCGAGAGCTTTCCGTCCTCGATCAGAAACGTCCCGTTGCGCGTCATGCCGGTCAACGTCAGGTCGAGCGGCTCGATCATGTTCGTGTAATGGAACTGACTGACCAGCAACCCGCGCTTCACGCCTCCGATCAGCTCCTCGAGGCTCTGCTGTCCCGCATCGACGATCAGGTTGCTCGGAGCCGGCCCCTCGGTAGTGGGCTGCGGCTGGCCGTGGCCCGTGTTGGGCCTGGATAGCTTGCTGGCCCAGCGGGCATCGGTGACGGGCCCGCGCAGACAGCCGTCTTCGAGCAGCGTGAGCGGCGCCTTGGGCGCGCCCTCGCCGTCGAAGGGAAGTCCGGGGTAGACCTCATTCGCCGCATCATCGCGGATACTCAGTCCGGGCGAGAACAGGCGCTCGCCGATCCGTCCGCACAGGAACGATGACTTCTCGTGCACTTCCTGGGCACCGAAGCCGCAGTAGGCCGCGAAGAGCAGCATCGAGCTGACCGCCGCCGGCTCCAGCACGACCGTGTACTCGCCCGCGTCGATGGCGTGCGTCTCGCGGCCGCGCACGGCCTTGTCGACCGCACGCGCGATGACCCGCCCGGCGTCGATGCGCTCCACGTTCGACGCGATCGCCTCGGCGCAGCCCGAGCCCGCGGGTCCGCCCTCACCCGTCGGCTTGGCCACGAAGGGGCCGGCCGTCAAGGAGAAGCTCGCGCGCGTACGAGCGCCCTGGACCTCGCGCCCGGCCGAATTGACGAGCGTGCGCGCCAGGGCCGTGGTCTGGATCAGCCCCGATGGCGCCAGCCCTTCGGCCGAACAGGCCTCCGTGGCCGCGTTCACCCAGGCCGCCTTCTCGCGGAAGGTGTGGTCCATCGTGGGCCGCTGGGGTGCGGTCTCCGGAACGGAAACGGCGCCCCCCAGGGGCATCAGATCGGGATTCGGAGCGCTCAGGCGTGCGAGCATCAAGGCCCGCTCCAGGGCCGGCCCGGTGTGCAACGGGTCCAGGCTGCCGCACGTTGCGCGCGCCTCTCTGAATCCCCCGCCCGAGCCTCCCGGCTCGGCGGCCAGACGTACCCGGATAGAGACGTCCACGCGCTCGCGGTCGGCGTTCTGGGTCGGGCCGGTGTCTGCGAAACGGACGAATCGATCCTCGCACGACTCGACCGTCACTTCCGTTTCGGTGGCGGAACTCGATTCGACCAGTTCGCGCGCAAGGGCCAGGGCTTCGTCTTGGGTCACGGGCGGCATGCGTGCCTCGATGATTCGGGTTTGGGGACCGGCCAGCTGAGTCTACGCGAGTGGATGCTCTTCAGCGCACGACGAAATTCACCAGGCGGCCGGGAACCACGATCACCTTGACCACCTGCTTGCCCTCGAGCTTGTCCGCGACGGCGGCGCGCGCCAGCACTTCGAGCGCCGCCTTGTCGGCGTCCTTGGGCGCCTGCACGCGACCGCGCACCTTGCCAAGAACCTGCACGACAAGCTCGAAACTCTCGTCGACCAGGTAGCTCTCGTCGACCACCGGCCAGGGCTCGCGCGCGAGCGATTGCGCGTGACCCAGGCGCTGCCAGAGATCCTCGGCCACATGCGGAGCGAAGGGTGAGAGGGCCAGCACGAAACGTCGCGCCTGGCTCGGAGTAAACGCGCCCTGACGCTTGGTGGCCTCGTTGACGAAGCTCATGAAGGCCGCGATGGCGGTGTTGAAGTTGAAGGCCTGGAAAGAGCCCTCGATGCGCACCAGAGCGCGGTTCCAGTGCCGTTCGAGCTCCTCCGAGGGGCCGTCAAGGGACACGGGATCCTGCCCAAGCAACGGAGCTCGAACGGGCTCCTCGCCCTCGGGATCGACGAACAGCTTCCAGGTGCGCTCCAGGAATCGACGGCATCCCGGCACATCGCGCGGGTTCCATGGCTTGGACTCCGCCAGGGGCCCCATGAACATCTCGTACAACCGGAACGTGTCCACGCCGAATTCCGCGCAGACGTCGTCCGGATTGACGACGTTCTTCAGGGTCTTGGACATCTTTGCCGTGATGCGCTCGAGCTCCTCGCCGCTGCTCTTGAGGCGCGCCAGCTCGCCGTCGAACTCGACCTCGTCGACCGGCACCTTGCGACCTCCGGCATCCTTGTAGGCGAAGGCCGTGATCATGCCCTGGTTGAAGAGCCGCTTGAACGGTTCCTTGGTATGCACGACGCCCTGGTCGTACAGGAACTTGTGCCAGAAGCGCGCGTAGAGCAGGTGCAGTACCGCGTGCTCGGTCCCGCCCACGTAGAGGTCCACGTTCTCCCAGTAGCGCTCCGCATCCGGCGCGAACGGCGCGTTGTCGTTGCCGGGATCCATGTAGCGCAGGTAGTACCAGCAGGAGCCAGCCCAGCCGGGCATCGTGTCCGTGTTGCGCTGCACCGGTGCGCCGGTCGTGGGGTCCGTGGTGGCGACCCAGTCCGTGGCCTTCGACAGGGGCGGCGCGCCATCCGCCGAGGGCTCGAAGTCATCCATGCGTGGCAGCAGCACCGGCAGGTCGCCGTCGGGCACGCGCGACAGGCTGCCGTCCGCGTGGTGCAGGATGGGGAACGGCTCCCCCCAGTAGCGCTGACGCGAGAAGAGCCAATCGCGCAGGCGGTAGGTGACCTTGCCACACCCGTGACCGCCCTCCGTGAGGACCTCGATCGAGCGCGCCAGCGCCGCCTCCTTGCCCAGGCCGTTCCAGCCCGGCGAGTCGACCGCGCGGCCATCACCAGCGAAGCAATCGTCCGGCCCCAGACCGGATTCGGCCGGCGGCTCGACCACGCGTCGGATGGGCAGGTCGTACTTGCGCGCAAACTCCATGTCGCGCTCGTCGCCCCCGGGCACGGCCATGATGGCCCCGGTGCCGTAACCGATCAGGACGTAGTCCGCCACGAAGACCGGAATACGCGCGGCCTCCTGCCCTGGATCCATGAGCGGGTTGAGGCAGTAGCTACCGGTGAAGACACCGGTCTTGTCCTTGGCCAGGTCCGTGCGCTCCAGATCGGACTTCGAGGCCGACTCCGCGATGTAGGCGTCAACCTCGGCGCGCTTGTCGCTGCTCGTCAACCGGTTTAGCAGCGGGTGCTCGGGCGCGATCACCATGAAGGTTGCCCCGAAGATCGTGTCCGGGCGCGTGGTGAAGACCCTCAAACGCTCGTCCCCAGCTTGCGCGGCCCCAGCCCCGTCGGCGGGCGCGATCGAAAAATCGATCTCGGCGCCCTCGGAGCGCCCGATCCACTCGCGCTGCATGGTCTTGACCGACTCGGGCCAGTCCACGTCGTCCAGGTCCTCGATCAGGCGGTCCGCGAAGGACGTGATCCTCAGCATCCACTGGCTGAGCGGTCGCTTGACGCACGGGTAGTCGCCCCGTTCGGATCGGCCGGAGATGACCTCTTCATTGGAGAGCACGGTCTTGAGCTCATCGCACCACCAGACCGGGACCTCGGTCTGGTAGGCCAGCCCTGCGTCGAACAGGCGCGCGAAGATCCACTGTGTCCAGCGGTAGAAGCGCGGGTCACTGGTCGTGAGCTCCCGCGACCAGTCATAGGAGAGACCGATCGATTTGAGCTGGCGCCGGAATGTCGCGATGTTGTCCGCCGTGGTCTCGGCCGGGTGCTGGCCCGTCAGGATCGCGTACTGTTCCGCCGGCAGGCCAAACGCGTCGTAGCCGATCGGGTGCAGGACGTTGAAGCCGTCCATGCGCTTGCGGCGCGCCACGATGTCGCTGCCGATGTAGCCCATCGGGTGGCCGACGTGAAGCCCCGCGCCCGACGGGTACGGGAACATGTCGAGCACATAGTACTTGGGCTGCTTGGGGTCGAAACCCGGGTCGCCGGGATTGGAGCTCTGGAAGGTCTTCTGCGCCTCCCAGTGGGCCTGCCAGCGAGTCTCGATTTGCGCGGGATCGTAAACGTTCTTCAATGGAATGCGGGCGGGGCGCCGGGATGGAACCCCCGGCCGCGAAAGGCAGAGGGTGCAAGCCGGTCAGGATAGGATCGCGACCCGCTGGACGCCACCCGAAGCGCTCGCCTCGCCCCGACCTGACCCGGCGCCCCGGGTTCTCTGCGCGAGGGGGTTGACTCCGGCGCCTCGCAGGGCCATGCTCTGCGCCCCAATGTCGCACCGAGCCGGCCCGAGGCCGTGGCCCCGCGGTGCGACCTGGATCCGGGGGATTAGCTCAGTTGGTAGAGCGCTTGAATGGCATTCAAGAGGTCAGGGGTTCAACTCCCCTATCCTCCACCACCCCCCGCCGACCCCAGGTCGGCCCCGGTAGCCGCCGCGACGATGGGCCGGCCCATGCCACGAGGACCGAACAGAGTCTGCGCTCTCGGCCGAGTGTGGTGGCAAGTTTGAAGCTGGGATGCGACCATTCCGCTTCCAGCGTGCGATGACCTGATCCCTACGCCCGCATCCCCTCCCGTAACACCTCCCACGCCCCAGCGATGACCGATCTCGCCCATCCCGATCGACAGGCCAAGGTCGCCGCCATGCGCGCGGCCGGGGTCGACCCGTGGCCCGCCCGTGGAGTCCAGGCCCAGGACCTCGCCGTGCTGCTGGAAGGCGCCGGTACACCCGACGCTCCCGGAGCGCTCGTCGGCGAGACCGTCACGGCCGCCGGACGCCTCATGGGCATGCGCGACTTCGGCAAGCTCATCTTCGCGCCCCTGCTCTCGGCCGGGCAACGCATCCAGGTCGGCTTGCAGAAGAACCGGCTCACCGAATGGTGGCCGCAGCGCAAGTGGCTGGACGGTGGAGACCTCTTCGCGGTCACCGGCGAACTCGGACACACCCAGAAGGGCGAGCCGACGATCTGGGCGCACGAGGTCACTCTGCTCTCCAAGGCCGTCGCAGCGCCGCCCGAGAAGTGGCACGGACTGGTGGACAAGGAGGCCCGCTACCGACGCCGCTACGTGGACCTGTGGGCATCCGAAGGCGTGCGCGAGGTCTTCGTCAAACGTGCACAGGTGCTCTCGGGAACGCGCCAGTACCTGGAAGCCCAGGGCTACATCGAGGTCGAGACTCCGACCCTGCACCCGATCATGGGAGGCGCCACCGCGCGCCCCTTCTCGACGCACCATAACGCGCTCGACATGGAGCTCTACCTGCGCATCGCGCCCGAGCTCTACCTCAAGCGTCTGATCGTCGGTGGCCTGGAACGGGTCTTCGAGATCGCACGCAATTTCCGGAATGAAGGCCTCTCGGTCAGGCACAACCCGGAATTCACAATGCTCGAGCTGTACGAGGCCCAGGCCGACTACCGGCGCATGATGGAGATCTGCGAGGGTCTGATCGAGAGCCTCGCGCTCAAGCTCAACGGCAGCACGAAGACCACTTTCCGTGAAGTCGAGTACGACCTGAAGGCGCCCTTCGAGCGGCTCTCCTACATCGAGCTCTTCGCCAAGCATGTGGGCTGCGAGTTCGACGACCAGGAGAAGGTCCTGGCGCGCGCGAAGGAGCTCGGGGTGCACATCTCCGAGGACTTCTGGAAGACCATGAACGACGTCTACGAGAAATGCGTCGAGCCGCACCTCACCGGCCCCACATTCGTCATCGACTACCCGATCCAGATCTGCCCCCTGACGAAGGCCAAGCCGGACGACCCGCGCCTGGCCGAACGCTTCGAGGTGTTCATCGGTGGGATGGAGATCGGCAACGCGTTCAGCGAGCTGAACGACCCCGAGGAACAGCAGCGGCGCTTCGAGGCACAGGTGGCGAGCAAGGATCCCGAGACGCCGGGCGAGGTCGATATCGACTACGTCCAGGCGCTCGAGTTCGGCATGCCCCCGACGGGAGGCCTGGGCATCGGCATCGACCGACTGGTGATGCTGCTCACGGGCCAGGACTCGATCCGCGACGTGCTGCTCTTCCCCACCATGCGCCCCCAGGCGAGCGCCGAGGCAGCTGCCGACGGCGAGGAGTCCTGACGCGGTGTACCGTAGTTTCCTGAGCCTGCGCTACCTCAAAAGGCGGCGCACCAACTGGATCGGAACGGCGGGCATCGCGATCGCGGTGGCCGCGCTGATCCTGATCCTGTCGATCATGTCCGGCTTCCTGGCCGAGAGCCGTGGCATCCTGCGCGGTTCCCTGGCGGATCTGATCATCCAGCCGCGCCAGGGCGAGGCCCTGCAGGATGGCAGCCTGATCCCGACCCGGCCGGCGCGCCTGCTGGAAGCGATCCGCTCGGACGAGCGCGTCGCAGGCGCCTGTCCCCAGATCCAGCACGCGGGCCTGGTCAATATCCGCGGTCGCGGCAACCTGGCGCTGGACCCGCGCCGGCGCGACTTCCAGATGGTGCAGCTGATCGGGATCGACCCCCAGGACGAGTACCAGGCCACGGAGCTGCGCACCGCGCTCGAAGCGTCTTCGCTCTACAACGTCGCACGTCCGGTCGACGTGGACGACCCCTTCGCCGTGCCACCCGAGTACGACCCGCGCGAGCTCGACGAGCGGCCCCTGGAGCGCGTCATCCTGGGCGAGCAGCTCGCCCTCGCATGGCAGCTCGGACGGGGTGACGTGATCGATCTCGTCACGATGTCCCAGCAGTCGATCGAAGAGGGCAGCCAGCCCAGCAACCAGCGTTACGTTGTGGCCGGCATGTTCCGCTCGGGCGACAACGAGATGGACGCGGGCCGGATCTACATGGATCGCCCCGTGCTCGCGGACCTGATCGGCGAGGGCGACTACTTCACCCACATCCTCGTAAAGCTCGTCGACTATGAGCGCGACTCGGATGTGATCGTCGGCGACCTAAACCAGACGCTCGCCAAGCAGGGCCTGCTACACGAACCTCGCTTCGACTACGGCCGCATGAGCGAGATCAAGACCTGGGAACAGTTCAAACAGGTCTTCCTGGCGGCTGTTGAGAACGAGAAGTCCCTGATGGGCATCATGCTCAGCCTGGTGATGATCGTCGCCGGCTTCACGGTCTTCGCCCTGCTCTCGATGATGGTCAGCGAGAAGCGTCGGGACATCGGCATCATCAGTGCACTGGGTGGAACACCGACGGGCATCCTCTCGGTCTTCCTGTTGATCGCGTTCTGGCAGGCGCTCGTGGGCACGCTGCTGGGCGCCACAGCCGGAGTCTGGGCCGCGATCAAGATCGACTCGATCGAACGCTGGCTGTCGAGCACCTTTGGCATCGAGATCTTCGATCGCAACGTCTACTACTTCGACCACATCCCGAGCGTGATCGAGCCCTACGGGGTCGCCATCATCATGCTGGGCGCCTTCGGGTGTACCCTGCTCTTCGCCGCCATCCCGGCGCTGCGTGCGGCGCGCATGCACCCCATCGACGCCCTGAGGTACGAATGAGCAACGGGAACAAAGTACTGCTTTCAACGCGTGGCGTGCGCAAGGCATTCAAGGTCGGTGACCGCAACCTCGAGGTGCTGCACGGGGTAGACATCGAGCTACAGCGTGGCGAGCAACTGTGCCTGATGGGAACGTCGGGCGCGGGCAAGACCACTCTGCTCAACATCCTCGGCCTGCTCGACGCGCCGAGTGAGGGCCAGGTGTTCCTCGAGGACACCGACGCCTGGAGCCTGAGCCGCAAGGCGCGCTCGCAGCTGCGCAACCGGCGCATCGGGTTCGTCTTTCAGTTCTACCACCTGCTGCCGGAGCTCAACGCGGTCGAGAATGTGCTGCTGCCGGCAATGATCGCCAACCGCGGATTTCAGTTTCGACGCCGCAAACGTGAGTACACCGAGCGAGCACGCGAGATGCTGGTCAAGTTCGGCATGAGCAAGCGCCTCACGCACCGGCCCGGTCAGCTATCGGGCGGTGAACAGCAACGCGTCGCCATCGCGCGTGCCCTGCTGCTCGACCCGCCGATCCTGATCGCCGATGAGCCCACGGGCAACCTCGACACGGCCACCGGCGAGAAGGTCCTAGAACTCATCTTCAGGGAGCAGGAAGAACGCCAGCTGGCGCTGCTGCTGGTCACCCACGACAATCGCCTGGCTCAGCGCTGCGAGGGTGTCGTCTACCTCGAAGACGGGCTCATCCAGGCGGACTCGCGCACGCCGCTACCGCACTAGCCCGGGGGCGCCGGGGCTGCGCTCCTGCGGCCCTACTGCTCGGACATGGGCTTGTTCGGGAAGTAATCGAGCTTGTCCACGGGCATCACGACCGACGTCACGATGTTGCCCACGTGGCTGGCCACGCGCTTGCAGTAGCGATAGGCCAGCACCTCCGCTACCCGGTTGCGGTCCGCACTCTTGATGCAGTACTCAACACGCGCATCGCAACGGTTCTGAAGGCCATCCGTCTCCTCCAGGAACTCCTTAGCCGAAGCGACCTCCTGCTGCTTGAAGATGCCGTGGGCGCGGATCAACAGGTTCGAAACCTGGTCCTTGATGGCCGTGAGCTCGGCGATGTCCGCGGGGTCCATGTCCGGACGTAGGGCCGCCAGGTCAAAGAGGTTCTTGGCGTAGTCGCCCACGCGTTCCGCATCCTTCACCAGGCTCATCATCGTCAGCAGCACGGGGAATGTCGCCGCGCCGTGGATGGTCCCGTGCACGACGATCTCGCGCCGGATCTGCTGTTCCGTCTGGTTGATGCGCGCATCGGTCCGGAACAGGTCCTCGCGAATCACCTCCGGATCGCCCCCACTCAGCAGCGCGTTCGCGGCCGCATCAAAGATGTGACGCCCGTCCTGAAGCATCTCCAGGAAACGCGCGTTGATCTCCCTGAGACCACTTGCACCGCTTCCGAATGTCTGTAACCAGTTAAGCATGATCAGTTCCTGGACTCATCGAAGGAGGAGCCAACCTCCGAGCGGGATGAGGATGAATACGACAACCACGTAGGCAAATAACCACAGCGGTTGGCGGCAGGCCTTGGTAGCCAGCAGGCGCGCCATCCGGATCGGGATCCGGCGCACCACAGGGAAGGGGTAGAAGAGCAGCACTCCAACAAGATTGAAGAGCGTGTGCACGAGGGCGATCGTCAGTCCAGCGCTGCTATCCGCGGCCAGGCTGGCGAGCAGGGCCGTGACCGTGGTGCCAATATTGGCGCCCAGCATGATCGGGAAAGCGTTTTCGAGGGTCAGCACGCCGGCTGCACACATGGGCACGAGCAGGGAAGTGGTGATGCTCGATGACTGAACAGCCACGGTGACCATCACGCCGATCAGAATTCCGATCCAGCCGCCCTTGCCGAGGGCGTTGTTGATCACGCGCTCCAGGCGAGTGGAAATCATGACGCGCATGTTGCGCGTGATGAGCACCAGGCAGAGAAAGGTCAACGCGACACCCAGCAGTCCGACCGTCACGGCCAGCGGGGTTCCGGACAACCCGAACGACTCGAGCGCCCCGACGACGCCGTTGAAGACGTACTTGACCGCCTTCTTGATCGGGCTCTTGTAGCTCGTCCCGGCACTGACGGTCAGCACGTCCGTGAGGGCGGTGGCGCCGTTCGACAGGAAGCCCGTCATCAACTCCAGCGGGAGCAGGAGGGCCACGCACAGGAGGTTGAAGAAGTCGTGCACGGTCGCCGCCGCAAGCGCTCGCTCAAACTCCTGGGACTTGCGTACGTGACCGATGGAGACGAGCGTGTTGGTCACCGTGGTGCCGATGTTGGCGCCCATGATCATGGGCACCGCCGCCTTCACGGTCAGAACGCCACTGCCCACGAGCCCCACGATGGTCGCCGTGGTCGTGCTGGAACTCTGCACCAGCACGGTCGCCAGAACGCCCAGGCCAAGCCCGGCGAACGGGTTCGAGACCCCCGAAAACAGGCCCTGGGAGGTCTCCTTGCCAAGCATGGCGATCCCACCGCCCATCATCTTGATGGCGACCAGGAAACCGTAGAGCAGCCCGAAGACGAACAGGAGCCTCAGTAGCGGCGGCACCTGGTTCGGTTGCTCGGCACCAAAACCCGCGGCGGGGGTGGAGGAATCTTGGGTGTTCACTGGGGTTCGTTGTCGGTCCCGGCGGCATTCTCGCGCCCCGTCGGCGTGGCCCCCTGCAGGGGGATGCTCCCACGCCAACCGAGCCGGTCGCGCAACC
Source organism: Planctomycetota bacterium (assembly GCA_047618565.1). Taxonomy (GTDB): domain Bacteria; phylum Planctomycetota; class UBA1135; order UBA1135; genus JBLHKW01. Next base: position 27,443 of record JBLHKW010000003.1, on the reverse strand, counting down.
GGCGCCACGGATCCGAAGAGGGTCGTGCGAGCAGCGGATAGGACACGGGATGTCGCTTGATCACGACAGAGTCCCCGACGTTGACCGGGTGAAATCCATGTCCATCGACGGCGAAGGTAACGAGTCCGGAGGCGCTCGTCACGGAGACAGTCAATTCATGATCGGGATGCAGTACGACCGGGCGATGGGCCAGCGCGAACGGGCAGACCGGAGTGACGATGATGCCCAGCATCGAGGGCGCCAGAACCGGGCCACCGGCGGCCAGCGAATACGCAGTCGAGCCACTGGGGGTCGCGAGGATCAGCCCGTCCGCGCGATAGTCGCTCGCCCAACGGCCCGCAACGCGCAGGTCGATGCGCAGCATGCCCTGGGTCGCACCACGCGAGAGAGCGAACTCGTTCAGGGCCACCAGCCGACGCGAAGGCGCGCCCTTTTTCGGGTGCAGACGCGCCTCGAGGCGCATACGCGGTTCCACGATGCCGGTCCCCGCCAGGACCTCCGCAAGCCCCTCACGCCAGTGTGGCGCGTCCACCGGTGCGAGGTATCCGACGCCCCCGAAATTCACCCCCAGCGTCGGCACCGGGTCGTCAGCGAAGGCGCGCACGGCGGACAGCACGCTGCCATCGCCGCCGAGCACGACCACGAGGTCCGGACGCGAGCGTGTCTCCCCCGCGGGCTCGCCGTGTTCGCGCGCCCAGCTGAAGCGTCGCACGTCGCGCTCGACCTCGACGACGTCGACGCGATCCCTGAGCCAGCGCTCGATTTCGGGCAGCAAGCCCTCGACCGCCTGCTTGGTGGCGTCGGCGAGTACGAGGACATGCCTGACGTCGCCCTCATGAAAAGGCGACGGGGTCGAGATGAACTCCTCGCCCCCGTAGGCGGAAGACTCCGGGTCGGAAGGCACGCTGTTATCAGGCACTAGGGACCACCGGGGAGATGACCGGAAATCATCCAGGCTAGATCAGGGTCGGTTGCAGGAACTGGCGCACGGTGCGTTCCACTCCGTCCGCATCCAGGCCGAGGTCGGCCAGTTGCTCATCGCGCGACGTCCGGTGGGAGATGAAGCGATCGGGGATGCCCAGCAGCTTGACCCGCGCGGGGTCATCGATGCCCCGCGACAGGCGGTTGCTGGCCTCGAGCACGGCCGAGCCGAAGCCACCTGCCTTCTGGTGGTCTTCAAGCGTGATGACGTGGCGGCAAGACTTGATGTGCAGGCCCAGCAGATCCTCGTCGAGGGGCTTGCAGTAGCGCGCGTCGACAACGCCGACCTGAACGCCGCGGCGTTCGAAACGCTGAGCGACCTCGCAAGCCACGCCTACCATGACGCCGTAGGCCCAGATGACGATCTGCTGGCCTTCGCGCAGGACCTCCGCCTTGCCGCGCTCCATCGGGCGCCGTTCATCGCCGTGGAACACCTCCGGCGGGCAGTCCGCACGGGGAAAACGCATGGCCACAGGGCCCTTGGCTGCCAGCGCGGCCTCGAGCATGCGGCGCATGTCCGTGGCGTCACGCGGGGCGCACAATGTGATCTCCGGCAGGGTGCGCAGGTAGGCGATGTCGAAGACACCGTTGTGGGTCGGTCCGTCCTGGCCGACCAGGCCGGCGCGATCCAGGCAGAACACGACCGGCAGGCCTTGGAGCACGACCTCCTGGAAGACCTGGTCGTAGCCGCGCTGCAGGAAGGTCGAATAGACGGCAACAACCGGGCGCAATCCGGCCTTCGCCATGCCCGACGCCATGGCCACGGCGTGCTGTTCGGTGATCCCGGTGTCGTGGAATCGGGCGGGGAAACGCTCCGAGTACTCGACCAGCCCCGTGCCGGACGGCATCGCGGCGGTCAGCGCGTGGATGCGCACGTCGCCCTCGCTCAGCCGAGCCAGTGCGTCCGCGAATGCGGCCGTATAGGAGACGCCGCCGACGGGCGCGGGCGCCGCCTCGGTCTTGTCCGGAGTGGCTGCGGCCCTGGCGCTCGCGCTGGGCTTGACCGCGTGCACGCGCTCCGGATGCCCGGGGGCCTTCGGGTGACCGCGGCCTTTCTCGGTCAAGAGGTGCAGCATCACGGTCCCGTCGAGCTTGGCGCTACGTTCGAGGGTCTCGAGGATCAGCTCCACATCGTGGCCGTCGATCGGCCCCACGTAGGTCACGCCCAGCTCCTCGAAGACGTGCCCCGGTACCACAGCATGACGCACGACCTCACCGATCTCCTCGAGCGCACGGTCGACGCGCGGACCGATCAGAGGGATCGCGTTGATCAGGTTCTTGGTCTCCTGCTGCGCGCGTTGAACCAGGCGGTTGGAGCGAATGCGCGAGAGGTAGCGAGCGAGTGAGCCGACCGTCTTCGAGATCGACCACTCGTTGTCGTTGAGTACGACGAGCATCGGCAATCCGGTCGCGCCGGCGTGGTTCAGGCCTTCAAAGGCAACGCCGGCACCGAGGCTCGCGTCTCCGATGACCGACACCACCTGCGCCGGGTCCGGCTCGTGGGCCATGCCCATCGCGAGGCCGAGACCGAGACTGATGCTCGTTCCCGCGTGCCCCGTATGGAACAGGTCGTACTCGGACTCTGCCGGATTCGTGAATCCACAGATCCCGTCGGTCTGGCGCAATTTGGCAAAGCCATCCCGGCGACCGGTCAGCACCTTGTGCGTGTAGGACTGATGCGACACGTCCCAGACCAGGCGATCGCGCCGGAAGTCGAACGCGTAATGCAGGGCGACGGTCAGCTCGACCACGCCCATGTTCGACCCCATGTGGCCGCCGGAACGACCGACGCTTTGCAGCAGGAATTCGCGCACCTCGGCGCACAACTGTGGCAGCGACTCCCTCGGAAGCTGTTTCAGGTCCGCGGGACTCTGGATCCCGGGCAACAGCGGGGGGAGATCGACGCCCTGATCGGGGGGCTCGGAGGGTCGGGCAGACTTCATGACAGTGCAGGTCGGACGCGGGGCTCTCACCCAAGATGATACCAGGCGCCAGGCTTGCAAGCCCTTTCCTGGATCAGCGCCTGGCTCTCCCTTGGGCGCGGTCGCTCAGCTCTTCCTGTCGAGCAGGGCCTCGACGATCCAGAGCGTCGGATGGTCATCCGTGGCCCCGGCTCGACGGGCCGCCGCCTCGGCTGTTTTGGCTGCCCGGCGGGCGGATTCCCGGGCCCCGTCCAGCCCCTGCGCGGCCACCAGGGTGGCCTTTCCGGCCGCCACGTCCTTCCCGGGCGTCTTGCCCAGGGACCCGGCATCACCCGTCACGTCAAGCAGGTCATCGACCGCCTGAAAACACAGCCCCAGGGCTCGCCCGTAGTCGCGCAACGCCTCGAGCCGCCCGGCCTCGGGCGCATCGGGACGGGCCCACTCTGGATGAGCCGCGAGCACGCCGAGCTCGACCGAGGCGACCAGCAGGGCGCCCGTCTTGCGGTGATGGATCTCGACCACATCCCCGACGCTTGCACCGACCTCTGCCGCCAGGTCCAGCTGCTGCCCACCGACCATCCCGAGGGCGCCGGCGGCCCTGGCGAGACAGGCCGTCGTGCGCGCGCCGCCCTCGCCCTCGATGGATGCAGTCTGCTCGAATGCCGCGGCCTGCAGGCCATCCCCGACCAGTACCGCGAGCGCCTCGCCGTAGACCTTGTGGCAAGTGGGGCGCCCACGCCGCAGATCGTCGTCGTCCATGCACGGAAGGTCGTCATGGACGAGGCTGTAGGTGTGAAGCAACTCGACCGCGGCGGCTGCTCGCCCGGCCTGCTCGTCGGTCCCCCCCACCAGGTTGCACGCCGCGCGCACCAGGGCCGGGCGCACGCGTTTGCCTCCCCCAAACAGGGAATAGCGCATGGCCTCGAGCAAGAGCGGCGGCGTCCCCGCAAGATCCCCGAGGGCCCGATCGAGCTGAACCTCGACCCAGACCCGGGTTCCCTCAAACCACGCAGTACGCTCCGTCGCGGACACCTTCAGAGCCTCCAGCGTCAGGCTCCCGGCCCTGGCGCGACGTCCGGGTCGCCCGGATACGGACGCAGGGCCGCCTCGGCCTCCTGCGTGAGCTCCTCCACCTGGCGCTTGTAGGATCCGAGGATCTCCCGACAGCCCTTCAGGAGGTGGATCCCCTCCCGATAGCGCTCGATGGCTGGCTCCAGGTCCAGCTCACCCTCCTCGAGCCCCTGGACGATCTGCTCAAGGCGCCGCAATCGGGCGTCGAAACCGGCGTCATCCGCCTCCTGGGATGTGCCAGGGTCAGCTTGTTCATTCGTCATGGGCCGGGGATTCTACGGTCATTGAGGGGCAGCGAGTAGCCGCCAATCGGCCCGAATTCCCAGGTGCACGCAGGGGCTCCATGGTGGCCCTGATTCTGGACAGATCGCGCCTGAAGCCCGCCGCAGCAGGTTTTCCGGCTTGCGCTCCGCTGGGGGCGGGATACGATCCGATAGACGAATCCTCCCACCACTGGTGGGACCCGGCAACACGGCAGCCCGATTGACCCGGCACCTTACGTAAGGTTGCCCAATCGAGCGCAGCGCCACCGGTTCGGAGGATCTCGTTCCACCGAGACCAGCACCCATGAAGATCGTCCTCATCTACGCCAAGAGCCAGGCCATCCGCGAGTTGGCCAAGAAACTCTTTTCGGACACCTCCAAGAACAAGGGCGAGCTCGCGCGGGACGAGATCTATCCGCCCCTGGGCATCAGCCTGCTCGGCGCCGAGCTCCTGAATCTCGGCCACGAAGTCAAGCTGCTCGACGACTCGATCCGCGAGCTGGACGAGATCCATGACGGGATGAAGTGGGCCGACATCGTCGGCATCTCGTCACTGACGCCCAATGCCCGCCGCGCGCGCGAGCTCGGCCTGATGGCCAAGAACGACTTCGGACGCTTCGTCGTGCTGGGTGGCCCGCACCCCACCACCAACCCGGAGTTCTTCCTCGAACCCGGCGCCTGCCACATCTGCGCCCAGGGCGAGGGCGATCGCACCCTGCCCGAGATCGTCGAGCACTGGCAATCACCGGAGAAGTGGGACGACATCCAGGGCATCACGTTCATGAAGGACGGCGAGCTCTTCGCCACACCGCGTCGCGCGCTGATCAATGACCTCGATTCGCTGCCCCTGCCGGCCTACCACCTGTGGGACATGCCCGAGTACATGCGCCTGATGGTGAACCCGGGCGTGACGGCCATCACGAGTCGCGGCTGCCCCTACGCGTGCACCTTCTGCGATGCGGAGATGACTCCGCGCCAGTACCGTTCGATGAGTATCGAGCGCACCGTCGATCTGGTTGAACACATCATCAAGACCTACGACCCGCCGCAGATCATCTTCATGGATGACCTGTTCACGATCCAGCGCAAGCGCGTGATCGCGGTCTGCAAGGAGATCATCCGACGCGACATCTCCTTTGAGTGGCTGTGCGAGTCGCGCGTCGACACGATGGACTACGAGATGCTGCGCTGGATGCGCAAGGCCGGCTGCGTCAAGATCGCGTACGGCCTCGAGTCCGGCTCGGTCGACATGCTCGTCTCCATGAAGAAGGGCGTGACGCCGGAGAAGGTACGCCACGGCGCCAAGCTCAACCGCGAGCTGGGCATGTCGTTCAAGCTTTTCCTTTTGTACGGTTTCCCGAACGAGACCTACAAGGACCACCGCCTGACCGAGGACCTGGTGCGCGAGACGCGACCGGATGCGATCACGTGCGGCATCATGCAGCCGATCCCGGGCACCGAGGTCTACGAAGAGGTCAAGCAGCACCTGCTGCAGGACGTGGCCGAGATCGAGTTCCACTACTGGCACTCGGTCGAGTCGTTCCGCCATCCGCTGTTCACCCAGAAGGAACTCTTCGACGAGCGCGACAAGCTGTTGAAGGTTCACAAGCGGGCTATCACCGGCATCCTGCCCAAGCTTCACCGCAAGTTCGAGCGACTGTTCGCCCTGATCCGCCACCCGGAGCTGATCGGCGACCAGATCGATTACAAGCGCCGCCATCGGCGCCACATGAAGCGCATGAACAGCTCCGATTGGGGCTACGTGTACGGCGGCGAACGCGACGCCGTTGCACAGCAGGTGCCGACCGTCAACCTGACGAGCTGACGCACGCGCGCGCCGAGGCTCGCGCGCCATCTCGCGCGTGGGCCCGGGGATCCCCCTAATGGCGGACCGCAGGCATCCCTGAATCCTGCGGGTTTCCGGGCATTCCGCTCGGGTCGAGGATCACGACCAGGCCGCGCTACCCCGCACTGAATTTGTGCAGGCTCCGGGGAGCTTGACATGGGGCGAGAATTCCACATCGTATGCCCCCCCCAAAAACCGCCCCGCCGGCATGGTTCCAGGCCCCAGCCACGACCTGCCCCCTCCAGGAATTCAGTCCCATGATGATCGCCCCGTTTTGCTTGCTACATCTGCTGCCGCTCGTGACAACGCCCGAGGCACCCGCCGCACAGACACAGGACTCGACCCCGGTCGTCGCGGGCGAGGACGTCGAGGCCCACGCCTGGGCGGGCTCGGTCGCCATCGGAGGCTCAATCACGGATGGCAACACGAACATCACGCGCGGTTCGGTGACGGCCGACGGCGTTCGCCAGCGTGAGAAGGATCGCGTGACCCTGGGCCTGTCCTGGAACTACGCCGAGGAGGAAGAACTGCTCACCCAGCGACGTACCTTCGCGCGCGGCCAGTACGACTACTTCCTGAGCGAAAAGTCCTACCTCCTGGGCGACCTGTCAGTGCAGTCCGATGCCGAGGCCGACCTCGACCTGCGGACGAGCGTGGGCACCGGCTACGGCCGGCAGCTGATGGACGACGACACCTGGAAGCTCGGCGTCGAGGCCGGCGTGGCCTATGTCGACGAGGACCTCGGCGGCGTGCCCGGCAACGACTTCCTCGCCGCCCGACTCGCCTACGATGTCACCTGGCAGGCGACCAAGGCCGTGGCGTGCGCGCAGCACATGAAGCTCTACCCGAGCCTCGAGGATGCCGAAGACGTATTCGGCCAGCTCGACACGCGCGTGAAGGTCTCGCTTACCGAGAGCATGTTCGCCCAGGCCCAGTGGGTCTTCGACTGGAACAACACCCCGGCGACGGGCCGCGACCGCGCGGACAACCTGTTCCTGGTCTCGATCGGCTGGTCGTTCTGACTCGATCGGCGCCGGGCCGCGCAGGGCCCAGCGTCACTATTCCCCGAGCGAGTGCAGGCGAGCCCCGAGCTCGAAGCCCTCGCGCAGATCGGGCCGGTCGGCCTGCGGCAGACCCTCGAGCCACTGCAGGACCCTGTGCGGCTTGAGCTGGAAGCGTGCCGTCCCGAACGGGCCGATGACGAATCGTCGCCAGGCGCGGTAGCCCATGCCGCGCAGGTAGTCCGCGCGCAGCGAACCCGGCTGCAAGGCCTCGATCTCGGCCTGCATGCGCTCCGGGAACTCCGCGTAGGCGCGCCCGAAGCGGCCAACGGCGCGGCCCCAGGACGGCCGCAGGAGCTCGGGCAGATCCGCGGCCAGGGCCAGGGTGGCCGGGATGTCACGCCGCGCGAGACGCGCCCCGAGCGGCCCGAGCCCGAGCACGAAATCGGACTGGTTGCCGGACATCGCCGGAAACTGCTCCAGGGCCTCCAGCAGCTGCCAGCGCTCGTGCTCGCTGAGGGCCTGTGCAAAGTCGGCACGCAGCAACATGGGATGCGGCTCGTCGAAGCCGGTAAGCACGCGCCCGCGCTGCTCCCCGTTCTCGAGACGCGGGAAGACCTTCGCGAAGTAGCCCGCGTAGTCGTAGCCCTTGGTCGTGCGCAGCAGCGTCCAGTTCGCGCCCCAGGTGGACGGCGAGCCTGCGCGCAACACGGCCACCGTCGAACGCACGCCCCAGCCCACGAGCAGGACGCAAGCGGCCCATCCTGTGCGCGTCGCCAGACTGCGCGTGGATCCCAGTAGTGCGTCCAGCCCGGCCGCGATCGTGACCGTGGCAAGCACCCAGACGGGAGCGAAGCGCAGCAACTGGAACGGGTGCTGCACCTCGCCAACGACGAAGCCACTCGACAGGTATACAGCCGACCACAGCGCCAGAAACGTGGCCAGGCGTAGCGCGTTGCGGCGCTGCGGCCCCCTGGCGCGGGCGAGCAGCAGCGTGAGCGCGCCCAGGAATGCCAGGGGATACAGCAGCACACCGAACAGATCCTGAAGGCTCCGGTCGACGTAGAGTGACCCCATGAAGGCCGCCACCTTGGGCCCGTTATTCTGAACGGTGGCCAGGGGTGTGCCGTGGATGTCGAAGACCTGACCGCCCACCTGGGTCGCCATCGCGAGCAGTGGCGCCAGCCCGACGAGCAGGCATCCGAGCCCGACGACGAGAGAGCGTCCCGTGAAAATGCGCGGGCGGCGCGCCAGGAGCCAGAGGGTGCACCACAGGCCGGCGAGCGCCAGCTGGTAGTTGAAGAAGAAGCCAAAGCCCAGGGCCAGGCCGAGGGTGGCCACGGGCCGCGTCGCAGTCGCGTCCGTGCGCGGCAACTCGAGCAGGGTCAGGGTCGCGTCGATGACCAGCAGCAGGAAGAGACAGGCCTCGAAGTGGATACCGAGACTGAGCAAACTCAGCTTCTGGAAGCTCGCCGGCCCGAAGACCATCAGCAGGCCAAAGAGCCACGCGCTGCGCGACCCGAAGTGACGCCCGCACAGGCGTATGCCAGCCCAGAGCACGAGCCCGCCGAATAGCAGGGCCACCAGCTTGATGGCCAGGATGCTCTGCCCCACGAGCAGGAAGGCGAGCGCGGTCAGGTGGCTGATGACGAAGCCGCCGCCCTCATACAGGTGATAGGCCAGCTGGTGGTAGGGCCAGTCGACCCCGTCCAGCAGGGCCTTGGCCGCGGTGCCCTTCTCCAGCTCCTCCCCGTAGAAGAAGACATCGGACAGGCACACGATCAGCAGCAGGCGAACCGCGAGCAGCAGGCCCAGCAGGCAGACGACGGTCGAGGCACGCGGGGATCGGTCAGAGGTCGTCATGAAGCTGGGAACAGGTTGCCCCGGAAGTGGACGCCGGTCGAGGCTTTCTAGGAATTCGTCCAGGCCGTACCTTCTGGGGCCCGCGATCCCCGAGCCGACATCGACAGAAACGCCAGAGACCCATGATCCAGAACACCGCACGAATCGCCCTGCTCCTCGGCCTCGTCAGCGCCGGCTGCTCCTCCGGGAAGAAGAACGTCCCGGCTGAACAGCAGAGCGGCGCCGAGCTGTACTCGAGCTACTGCGCCCAGTGCCACGGCAAGACGGGTACCGGCGGCTTCATGAACCTCGGGCCCAGCTACAAGGGCATCGCGAAATTTTGGGACGCGGAGCGCCTGATCGAGTACATCGACGACCCGCAGGCCTTCGCGGCGAATGTGGATCGACTCGGGGAGCGCTCCATGACCGCCATCGCGGACAGCGTCAAGCCCGAGGCACGCAAGCGCCTCGTCGAGCACGCCCTGTCCCTGATGGATTGAATCGCGGCCCGACGCGGGCGCGATCAGGAATCCCAGACGAACTCGACCGGCATCGCGACCGCGTCCCCCAGGGTGCGATGCACGGGGCAGGTCAGGGCGGCGCGCTCGAGGGCCCTGCGCGCGGAGACGTCGAAGTCGCCCGGCACGACGATCCTCACCGTCAGCTCTCCGATCCGGCGTGGCTCCGACTGCATCTTCTTCTCGACGAATGCCTCGGCTCCGCTCAGGTCCCAGTCGTGACGCGCCGCGACGATGCCCATGATCGTCAGCATGCAGGTCCCGAGTGCGGTTGCCACCAGGTCGGTCGGCGAGAAGGACTCGCCCTTGCCCTGGTTGTCGACCGGCGCATCCGTGGTCAGGCGCGCGCCCGAGGGCCCGTGCACGGCATTGCAACGCAGGTTGCCTTCGTACTCGATTCTGATCTCAACCATGGGTCATGTCCATCAGGGCTGACTGCGGTAGACGACTTCACCCTGGATCACGGTCATCTCGACGACCGTCTCCAGCAGCACGTTGGCCCCCATCGCGTCCAGCCCCATGGGGTCGCGATCCAGCACCGTCATGTCACACCCGTAGCCCGGGCTCAGGCGGCCGCGACGCGACTCCTGGAAGCACGCGCTGGCCGCACCGCTCGTGAAGGCCGCGACGGCCTCGCGCACGGACAGGCGCTGGTCCGGATAGAAGTTGGCCTCGCGCGCCGCGCCGCCACCCATCCGGGTCACGGCCGCATAGATTCCGGGCAGAGGGTCCGGAAGCTCGACCGGAAAGTCGCTGCCAAACGCGAGCGGGGCCTCCGGCGCGGTCTCGATGCGGCGCCAGGCGTAGGCTCCGATGGGCCGTTCGGGCCCCAGTCGGTCCGGTACCCAGGCCATGTCCGAAGTGCAGTGCGTCGGCTGCATGGAGGGTACGACGCCCAGGTCCCTGAAACGGGTCCACTCCTCGGGAGCGAGGATCTGAGCGTGCTCGAGCCGCGGGCGGCGACGGGCGTGCGCGGAATCCTCGGCCATGACGGTCTCGTAAGCATCCAGCACGATGCGGTTGGCGCGATCTCCGATGGCGTGCGTCGCGGGCTGAAGCCCGGCTTCCATGAGCAGCCGCACGACCTGCTCGAAGGCCGCCGCACTCTCGAAGCGCAGCAGCCCACGCTCGCCCGGCGCGTCCGCGTAATCCTCGAGCAGCGCGGCTCCACGCGACCCCAGGGCGCCGTCGGCCATGAGCTTCGCACCACAGACCGAGAGCCGGTCGCGGGCATCGGGCCACAGCGGCAAGCCCTCGAGCTCATCCGCTGACTTCAGGCCGTTGCCCCAGAGGTAGGCCACCACGCGCAGCTTCAGCTTTCCAGCCTGCCGCAATTCCTCGTAGATCTCGATCGCCTCTCGATCGACGCCCATGTCGTGCACGCAGGTGAGACCCTTCGCGAGTAAGGCCTCCTGCGCGCGCAGAATGTTGCGCACTCGCTGCTCGCGCGTCGCGACGGGGACCTGGGCCGACACGAGTCTCATGGCCGTGTCGACGAACACGCCCGTGGCCGCGCCGTCAACGTCCACGAGCACACGGCCACCGGTGACCTCGGGCACCGGATCGAGGATGCCCGCCAGGCCGGCGAGCTCCAGCGCTGTTCGATTCGCGAGTCCCGCATGGCCGTCCACGCGCCGCACCCAGACGGGATGCGCGGGCACCCTGGCCGACAGGTCCGCATGGTGCGGGAGGGCCTTGTTCGGCCAGAGGTTCTGGTCCCAACCGCGACCCGTGATCCAGCTGCCCTCGGGCAACTTCTGTGCACGCTGCGCAATACGCGCGATGACCTCCTCGTAGGAGCGCGCGCCGCGCAGGTCCACCTCGCCCAGGGTGTCACCGTAACTCTCGATATGACCGTGGGCATCCTGCAGTCCGGGCAGCACCGTGGCCCCGTTCAGGTCGACCTCGTGCGCATCCGGGTAACGCGCGCGCAACGCGTCGGCGCTCCCCAGTTCGAGCACCCACCCGCCACGGGTCACGAGCGCCTCGACCGGATCCGCGTACGCATCCTCGTAGATGCGCCCGCCCGTGAACAACGTGGATCGGCCGACCACCTCAGGCTCGTCGGGCACGCCCAAGCATGCGAACGAACCAAAAAGCAGCGCGAGCGCGCAGACAACCCTCGAAACCAGCGATACCAAGCTCATGCCGACCAGCATCGGACATGGGGCGATTCATGACAAGGAGGTGGCTGGACCCGGTCCGCGCCGGGTAGCCTGCTCAGCATGCAAACGCTAGCCGGCCGCAAGGCCTTCATCACCGGTGCATCGGCCGGCATCGGAGCCGCCATAGCCCGTTCGCTGTCCTCCGCAGGCGCCCAGGTGGTGCTCGCAGCCCGACGCACGGACCGCATCCAGGCACTCGCCGACCAGCTCGAAGGGGCCCAGGCGGTGACCCTCGACGTCCGGGACGCGGATGCCGTGCGGGCAGCGATCGAGGCCGCCCAGCCCGACCTGGTCATCGCCGGCGCCGGCCTGGCGATCGGCACCGAGAGCCTGCAGGACGGGGACCCCGCGGATTGGTCGGTCGTCCTCGACACCAACGTCAAGGGCGTCCTGCACGTCCTGCGCGCCGCCCTGCCGGGCCTGATCCAGGCCAGAGGCGGCGACGTGGTCCTGCTCGGCAGCGTGGCCGGGCGCCAGGTCTACCCGGGCGGAAACGTCTACAACGCGAGCAAATTCGCCGTGCGCGCCCTGTACGAGGCCATGCGCCTCGACGCCGGCGGCCACGGGATTCGCTTCACGACCGTGGATCCGGGCATGGTCGAGAGCGAGTTCAGCCTGGTCCGCATGCGCGGCGACCAGGGCCAGGCAGAGTCCGTATACAAGGGTATGCAGGCCCTCAAACCCGAGGATGTGGCCGAGGCGGTCCTCTTCGCGGTCAGCCGCCCCGCCCACGTGAACATCGGAGAGATCGTCCTCTGGCCCACGGATCAGTCCTCGACCCGGGACGTCCATCGCACCTAGCAGGCCGTTGAAAAAAGTCCCGTAGCGAGACGAAGCCATCTTCGTCGCAGCAAGGAGTGCGAAGTCGAGACGGCGGAAGCGGCCCTGTAGGGCCGCTGAACACGGCTCGACGAGCACGACGCAGCGGCGACGGAGAGGGCGAAGTCGAGTAGGGAGTTTTTCAACGGCCTGCTAGAAGACCCCTGGGATCGCCAGGACCGCCGTGGCCTGCTAGGATTGTTGGCTCCCATACCCAACTATCCGAGCCAGTCATGACCCCCGAACCCAACGGCCCCAGCGGCGGCCTGGACGCCGAGATCGAAGCAGCCCTCGACGGCGTCGACCTCCAGTCCCTCACCCCCACCGATGAACTCCCCGCCAGCGGCGGACCGAGGAAGGGCGACTCCAAGGAGCGCCTCTACACGGGCATCATCCAGGGCATCTCGGGCGACGACGTGATCGTCGAGCTCGGACCGCGCATGCAAGGCGTCGTCTCCCTGCGCGAGTTCGACGAGAAGCCGGAGCTCGGGAGCAAGCACCAGTTCACCCTGCGCGGCCGCGAGGACGAGCTCTGGCTGCTGTCCATGCGCGACGCCAAGGCCATCGCGAGCTGGAACGAGCTGTCGGTAGGCTCGACGGTCAAGGCGCGCGTCACCGGCCAGAACCAGGGCGGCCTGGAACTGAAGATCGGTTCGAACAGCGCCTTCATGCCCTCGAGCCAGGTCTCCCTCGACCGCAACGAGGACATCGCCGCCTACATCGGCCAGACCATCCTGGCCGAGGTGCTCGAGATCAACCGCGAGCGCAAGCGCGTCGTCCTCTCGCGCCGCAAGCAACTCGAGCGCGACCGCGACAAGGCGCGCTCCGAAAGTGCCGACAAGTTCCAGCCCGGCATGGTTTTGAACGGCAAGGTCACGCGCGTCGAGGCCTTCGGAGCCTTCGTCGACATTGACAACGGCCTCGAGGGCATGGTGCACGTCTCGAACATCTCCCGCAAGCGCGTCGAGAACCCGGCCGACCTCCTGAAGAAGGGTCAAGAGGTCAAGGTCCAGGTGCTGCAGATCACCGAGGGCGGCCGCCGCATCAGCCTCGGCATGAAGCAGCTCGAGCCCGACCCCTGGGCCGACGTCGACTACAAGTACAACATCGACGCCGTCTACCCCGGCAAGGTCATGCGCCTCATGGACTTCGGCGCCTTCATCGAACTCGAGCCCGGAATCGAAGGCCTCTTGCACGTCTCCCAGCTCGGCCCGGAACGCGTGCGCCGCATCCAGGACCACCTCAAGCTGGGCGACGAGGTCAGCGTGCGCGTGCAGGAGATCGACCCGTCCGCGCAGCGCATCTCCCTGTCGAAGCTCGACTCGCGCGGCGCCGTCATCGGCTCCGAGGACTCGGTCGACTCCGAGGTCATCGACGAAGCCCTGAAGAAAGCTTCGGGCGGGATCTCCACGAACCTGGGATCGATCTTCAAGGACGCGTTCAAGAAGAAGTAGCACAGGTCGTGCGGGCCGCGTGCTGCGGCCCGCACGAGGCTGAACGCTGGCTCGTGGTCGCGTGCTGCTAGCAGTGCTTCCCGTCCAGCTGGATCATGGCCAGGGTCGCCCCCGTGGGGTCCGCGAAGACCGCGAAGCGTCCCACGTTGGGAATGTCGTTCGGAGGGACGTAGGTGGTTGCGCCCAGCTCGCCCGCCTTGGCGGCCGTGGCGTTGCAGTCACCGACCATGACGTACGGCATCCAGTGCGCCGGCGCGTCTCCGTGCTGCTCGGTCATGGCCAGCATGCCCCCGATGGAGCGCCCCTCCACCTGGAACTCCGTGTACTGCATGGGTCCGTCATCGGTCTTCAGCGTCCAGCCGAACAGCTCCGAATAGAACACCCCGGCGGCCTTCGTGTCGCGCGTGGCGAGCTCACTCCAGCCGAAGGGTCCGTCCTCCGACGAGCCGCAGTGCTCACCGGCCTGAAACATGGCGATGTTGGCTCCGGTAGGATCCGTCACCATGGCGATGCGTCCCACGCCGGGCACATCCATGGGCGGGAGTACCGATGTGGCGCCGAGGGACAGCGCACGCGCGTTGGAGTCGTCCGTGCTCTCCACGGCCACGTAGGTGGCCCAGTGGGAAGGCACGCCCTCAAAATGCGGGCCGACGAGCGGGTACAGGCCGGCGATGTCCTTATCGCCCGCCTTGAGCAGCGTGTAGCTCCCGCCTACGTCACCCGGCATCGGAACGTCCATCGCGCTCCAGTCGAACAGCTCCGTATAGAACGTCTTTGCAGCCGCGGCATCGGTGCTGCCGCACTCGAACCAGCAAAACGTTCCGGGGGTAGGGCGCGTGGTCATGTCATTCCTCCTTGATGATCGGGTCTGAACCCAGCCCATCCTACGCTTCCGCCGCCGCGCATGCAGCGGCGGGTACACCAGCGATCAGAGAACGAGGTCACGTGCAACCCGTCCGACAGGTTGAAGCCGCTCAGTCCGCCCGCTCCGTCGCGATACCAGAGCTGCCAGTAGAGTTCGTCCGCGACGATGGCCGCCGCATGGTTGTTCGACCAGTTGGTTACCCGGGCACCGGCTTCAGAAATATCACTGCCCCGCACCGTACAACCGCGGACCTACCGCACACGCGAGAGGGCATCCCGGCCTGCGCGCCGACCCGTCTCCATTCGCACAACCGAACGCCCTCCCATGCTGCACGCCGCTCGACCCAAGCTCCTGGCCCTCGTCGCGATCCCGTTCTTCGTCTCCTCACCCGGAGCCCTCGCGGGCGCGAGTGACGCATTCACCGGGAGCTGGGCGGGGCAGTTCAGCGCGCCGTTTGACCCGCGCCCGCTCGAAATTCGCTTCGGCCTCGAGCAGGGCGCCGATGGCAGCTGGCACGGCGCCCTCGATGGCGACATGGTCGGGCCAGGACTGCTTCTTGGCACGGCCGGTGGTGAGGAATTGGATCTCGGATGCGATTTCGGCAGCGGCATCAGCTCGTTCCGACTGACCAGCAAGGGCGAGGGGCAGCTCTTCGGAGTGCTGGATTACGGGGGCATCCCGGTCTCGTTGGATTTCCATCGCACGGCCGAGCGCTGGGCCGACGACCTCCACTTCGAGGTCGTCATGCCCGCGCAGCGGCCGAGCGAGGTCAGCATCGACGGGTTGCCCGAGGTCTGGCTGGAGCCGATAGACGCACGCGTGAGCGCCGCGATGAGCGCTGGCCCGATGGTTGGACTGGCCCTGGCGGTCGTCATCGATGGAGCCGTGCTGGATTCACGCTCCTGGGGCTGGAGCGATGTGGAACGGCAGATACCCGTCACGGACAGCACCCTCTTTCGCTGGGGCTCGATCTCCAAGTCGATCACGGGCCTGGTGTCGGCCAAGCTGGCGGTCGAGGGCGTGCTCGACCTGGACCAGGACGTGCGCGAACGGGTACCCGAATTCCCCAAGAAGAAACACGTCGTGACCACGCGCCTTCTGCTCGGCCATCTTGGCGGCCTGCCCCACTACGCGCACATGCCGACGGTCACCCGTGTCGACTACGGCGTCGAATTCCCCTTCCGTGACCCGGTCAGGGCGATCGACATGTTCCGTGCCGCTCCGCTCATCCACGAACCCGGCACCCGGTTCTCCTACAGCACCCACGGGTACGCCCTGGTCGGCGCGGTGATCGAACGCAGCTCGAAACGCGGCTACCTGGGCGAGGTCCAGCGCCTCGTGAGCGGCCCGTTCGAGATGAAGAGCCTCGAGAACGACGACCCGAGCGCGCCGCGGGACGCGCGCACCACGGGCTATCGCGTGACCGCCGATGGTCGCTTCTTCAACTCCGGCGACTCGAACGTCGCGTGGAAGCTGGCGGGCGGCGGCTTCCAGTCCACGGTCACCGACCTCGGCCGTTTCGGCGCGGGCCTGTGCGACGAGTATCTCCTGGACGAGGAGACGCGCGAACTCCTGTGGACACCACAGGTGACCCGCGGCGGCGAGACATCCGGTTACGCCCTGGGCTTCAGGATCGCGCGACACGAGGGTCAGCTGCTCGTGTCCCACGGTGGCGCCCAGCGACGCACGCGCACATTCCTCGTTTGCGCTCCGGAAGCAGGCCTCGCGGTCGCCTTGATGTCCAACACCGAGGGCGCACAGCTCGAGAGTATCGGCCAGGAAATCATGCGAGTCTTGCTCGATCAGGGTTGACCCTTACCCCCGCGACGATCGGCCGCGGGGAACCGCCAGGCGACCCGCAGGTACGTGGACGGCCCCACGCGAGAGCCCGTCATCCCCGTGCAGATGAGCGGGCGAGGCTGCGAGGAAAGCGCCGGGGAGCTTTCTCGCACAGTGTGTTACAAACCACTCCATGGCGGAGTTCATCCTCGGTATCTCGACCCTGCTGCAGTTTCTCGCCGGAGGTCTGGCGATGCGGCTGGTGTGGATCACCCAGCGCCGAGCTGCCTGGTTCCTGATCGCGACGGCCGTCTTGCTCATGGCGGTGCGGCGCTCGATCACCCTGTCGCGCATTTTCTTCTCGGCCACGGAGGTCAGGACCGACGTGGTGGCCGAACTGGTCGCGCTGTCCATCTCGGTGATGATGGTCACCGGCATCGCACTCATCGCGCCTTACTTTCGCGAGCTCGTGAGTTCCCGTGCCAGCGCGCAAGAGAGTGAGGAGCGCCTGCAGGCGATCATCGACAACACCGCGGCCGTCATCTACACCAAGGATACCGAGGGCCATTACGTCCTGATCAACCGGACGTACGAGGAGATGCTCGGAATCAACCGCCACGAGGTTGCCGGCAAGACCGACTTCGACCTCTTCCCACGCGCCACTGCAGAGTCGTTCCGCCGCAACGACATCAAGGTTGCCACCCTCGGCGTGGAATTGCAGCTCGATGAACGCGCGCCCAGACGGGACGGCAGTATCCGGGATTACATGTCCGTCAAGTTCCCGCTCCGCCATCGCAACGGTGAGATCTACGCCGTGTGTGGAATCTCGACGGACATCACTGACCGCCTGAATTCGGAGCGCAAGCAGCGCGAGCTCGAGGCGAACATCCTGCACACCCAGAAGCTCGAGAGCCTGGGCATCCTGGCGGGCGGCATCGCGCACGACTTCAACAACCTCCTGGTACCCATTCTGGCCGCGGCGGACCTCGTGGGCGAGGATCTGGATCGGCAGGAGGGAGACACCCTGGCGAACCTGGAGAACATCCGTTCTGCGGCCCGGCGTGCAGCCGACCTGTGTTCCAAACTGCTGGCCTACTCGGGCCGCGGTCACTTCAGCGTGTCCGTACTCGACCTCTCGGATTGCGTCCGTGGATCGGCTCCCCTGCTGGGGATGTCGGCCCAGGGCATCGCCCTGCGATACGAGCTGGCGGATGACCTGCCATCGATAGAGGCCGACGAGACGCAGATCCAACAGGTCATCATGAACCTCGTCGTCAACGCAGCGGAGGCCGCGAATGGAGCCCATCACGACGTGCTCATCAGTACCGGCTCAGGTCACTTCACGGCTGACGAACTGAAAGCCAACGACCTTGTCGGGACGCCTCCCGCGGAAGGGCGCTACGTATGGTTGAGTGTCCGCGATACGGGCACGGGCATGACCGATGACGTACGGCTGAGGCTCTTCGAGCCCTTCTTCACGACCAAGTTCACGGGCCGCGGACTTGGCCTTGCGGCCGTGCTCGGCATCGTACGCAGCCACCTGGGAAGCATAACGGTGGAGAGCGCGCCGGGAATGGGCACTGAGGTGCGCGTGAGCCTGCCGGCCAGCGACCGCGCCGTCGACCGCAAGGACAGCTCCGGAGCGGGCAAGCCGGCAGCCAGCGCCCCGCTGCGGGGTACGATCCTCGTCGTGGATGATGAGGAGGCCGTGCGGAACGTCGCAAGATGCGCGCTGGAGCGCGCAGGCTTCGAGGTCAGCGTGGCCGAGGACGGCCGCCGCGCCATCGAGGTGTACAGCGGCCAGGCGGGCGGGTTCGACGCGGTACTGCTCGACATGACGATGCCGAAAATGAACGGCGAGATGGCCTTCCGCGAGCTGCGTGCACTGGACCCCAACGTGTGCGTGTTGATGAGCAGCGGCTACGAAGAGTCGAGTACGCGCGCCGAGCACGCACTCGACGGACTCGCGGGCTTCCTCCAGAAGCCATACAGCACCTCGGGGCTGCTCGCGGCCATCCGCGAGGCGATGGGTCAGGCACGCCCTCCCGCAGGAGACGATTTCATCCCGTCCCAGCAGGCGCCCAAACCGCCACCGCAACCGACAGACTCACGGTGGTCCTCGGAGCTGGGACCTCGCAGCTAAGCGCGAAACGCTGCGCCGGCTGATCGGCCTACGCCAGCTCGTCGTCTGCCACGAAGTAGACCGGGTCCTCGATGACGTTGACCTCCACCAGGCCTTTGGCGCGGTGCAGGAGGGCCCTGCAGTCGGCACTCAGGTGGCGCAGATGGAGCTTCTTGCCGACCTTGAGATAACGCTCGGCCAGGGTGTCGATGGCTTCGATGGCGGAGTGGTCGGAGACGCGCGCGTGCTCGAACTCGACCACGATTTCGCTCGGATCATTCTTCGGGTCGAAGAGGTCGAGGAAACTCTGACACGACCCGAAGAAGAGCGGGCCGCGCAGGGAGTAGACCTTGCATCCCTCGTCGTCCACGCTGCGCACGGCGTGCATGACCTTGGCGTGCTTCCAGGCAAAGACGAGCGCGGAGACGATCACACCGATCACTACCGCCAGGGCGAGGTCGGTGAAGACGGTCACGGCCGAGACCAGCACCACCACGAAGGCATCGGACAGCGGCACTTGACGCATCACCCGGAAGCTCGACCACTCGAAGGTCCCGAGCACGACCATGAACATGACGCCAACCAGGGCGGCGACGGGCACCATCTCGATCAACGGCGACGCGATCAGGACGAAGGCCAGCAAAATCAGGGAGGCCGTGATACCCGAGAGCCGACCGCGGCCGCCCGAGTTGATGTTGATCATGCTCTGGCCGATCATGGCGCAACCGCCCATGCCCCCGAAGAAGCCGGTGACCACGTTGGCGGCACCCTGGGCCACACACTCCTTGTTGCCGCGGCCACGGGTCTCGGTCAGCTCATCGACCAGGGTCAGCGTCAGCAGGGACTCGATCAGGCCCACTCCCGCCAGGATGATGGCGTAGGGCGCGATGATGCGCAGGGTCTCCAGATTGAAGGGTACCATCGGGATGCCGAAGGCCGGAAGCCCCCCCGCCAGGGAAGCTTCCGGGTCCTGGGTCATCGTGCGCAGGTAATCCACGACGCTGGCCGACTCGATGTCGAGGCCGATCACGACCAGCGTGACGACCACGATGGCCGCGAGCGACGAGGGGATGGCCTTGGTGAACTTCGGCAGGAAGTGGATGATCGCCATCGTCGCACCGACCAGACCCAACATGGTCGAGAGCTGTCCGCCGGGGATCCACTGCAGGTTTCCGAGGGCGTCGGGCTCCTTGAACTGCCCGAGCTGCGCCAGAAAGATCACGATCGCCAGGCCGTTGACGAACCCGAGCATGACCGGGTGTGGGACCATGCGAATGAACTTGCCCAGACGCAGCGTTCCGAACAGAATCTGCAACGCCCCCATGAGCACGACGGCTGCGAACATGTACTCGATGCCGTGATCCGAGACGAGCGCCACCAGAACGACAGCCAGAGCGCCGGTCGCGCCCGAGATCATGCCCGGTCGCCCCCCGAAGATGGCGGTGATGAGGCCCACCATGAAAGCGGCGTGCAGCCCCACGATAGGGTCGACCCCGGCCACGAAGGCGAAGGCCACGGCCTCTGGAACCAGTGCCAGGGCGACGGTGAGACCGGAGAGCAGGTCGTTGCGGACGTTGGACTTGGGGTTGCTATGGAGATCGAACACGGTGAATCTGGAGTCAAAGCGGGGATGTCGAGCCGCGCAGGGTATCTACGAAGATGGGCGAATCCACGGACAACCGGGTTTCTCTTGGGCGAGGACTGCAGCACCACGCCGGGTGCCTGTGCGCGCCGCTGGAAGTCACGTACGGGACCCGGTATGACAGCCAAGTAGCGATCGAACGACGCTGAGCAGCGACCCAACCCGGAGCCAACATGGACGAATCCCACGGCAAACTCGCGCACCGCCTGGCACAACTCGAGAAGCGCTTCGAGCGGCTCGAGCAGAGCGTGACGGCCGACAAGTTGCAGGAAGCGGGCCGCAAGCGGCGACTGCGCTGGACGCGCCTGGCCTTCTACGTCGGCCTGGGCCTGATCTACGCCTACTACATCTCCGCGATCGACCTCGACATCTGATCGTCGCCTCCCGCCGTCATTTGCCCGACAAGAAAATGCAGGTTCCCAGGGCGAGCGGCGCGGATCCGGACCTGACCGCTCGCTCCTTTGCAGGTGCATGGCGCGCTTCACAATCCGGGCGTACACCCCGCCCGGCATGCCCCCACTACTTATCCGAGAATGCCGATTGCAGGCATGTCTCCGGCGATAGGATCCCGGCATTCGGGTCGCGATGCTGCCCGAAAATCCGATGCGCCGGAACGCCAACCCTGCGCCCCACCACTCGCCAGGCAGACCCGGCATCCGTACACGAAAGAGGAGAAACACATGCTTATCTTGTTGCCCACATTACTCGTCGCCGCCGTCCAGATGGGAACGACCCAGGAAGCGCACGGAACGACCCTGCGCGACCCCGCCAGCGGCGCGACCATGACCCTTCCGGCCGGCTGGTCGTTCGCCCGCGGCGAGGAGGGCCTCATGGCCGTCAGCGAAGACCGCAACGGCTTCATCCTGCTGGCCGCGACCGAGAAGAACTTCGACGAGGTACGCGTCGACGTGGCCGCACTCGTGCTCACCCGTCTGGACGACGTGGTCATCGCGCGCACCGCGCTGGTCGGCGCGGACGAACGCGGCTCGCTCGAAGCGCTGATCGCGATCGACGGAACGGGCACCTCGCGCATGGACGCCGCGCAGGTCGACTTCTCCGCAATCGTCATGAAGTCCGGTGACGCCGGCGTCCTGGCACTCGGCGCGTGGAAGACCGCAGCCCACGCGCAAGCCGTGGCCACCATCCTTCACGGTCTGCACGTGGAGAAATCCGCAGGCCAATCCGGCCTCGAGATGACCGACAGCATCACCGGCGCGAGCATCACCTTTCCTGAGGGCTGGTCCGTCATCGCCGGCCGTACGGGCATCCTGGCCAACGCCCCCGAACGCGGAGCCATGGTCATGGTCATGCGCTGGCAGGACGGCTTCGAGCAGGGACTCAACGAGACCCGCGACGCGCTCCTGACCCACGTCTTCAAGGACGTCACCCTGGGCGAGTTCGCGGTTGTCGAGGCGAGCTACGGAGAAAACCTCGGAGCCGTCGTCGCCGCAACCGGAAGCGCCGTCGACCGCATGGATCAGAAGCCCGTGGATTTCCGCGCCCTGCGCATCCAGAACGTGAGCGAAGACCGCGGCACTGCCATCTTCGGTGCGTGGAAAAGCGAGCAGCACGCCAAGCAGGTGCAAAAGGTGCTCGACAGCATCACGCTCAAGAAGCTGGCGCCCGCGGACGGCATGACCGGCCAGAAGTAAGCGAACTGTGCCCTTCTTGTCGTGGGGCACGGCCTGGTGCCGGACACCCGCGGCTCCACGAGAGGCCCGACGAATTTCTGACTCAGTGATACGGAGTCGTAGCGCTCCTACCCGCCATCGCGGACCTGCTCTCCGCACGGGTAGCATCGTTGCGACTCCGTAGTCGATCGACCGCATCGCAATCAACCCGTCACGCGCGCACGTGGCAGGCGGCGAGCAGCCGCGACACCTGGCGCGAGGACCCACAAGGCGAGGCCCCAGCTCGGCAAGGCGGGAACGGTCGCTGCCGCCTGGACCGTGAACTCGACCAGGCGGACTTGCCGCATCGTCCGCAGTCAGTAGCTCTCGGACTCGTTCGGGAACTCGCCGCTGCGTACGTCGCCCACGAAATGGCTGAAGGCCGCGCGCATGGTCTCGCCCAGTTCCGCGTAGCGGCGCACGAAGCGCGGACGGAAGCGGGTATAGATCCCGAGCATGTCGTGGGAGACCAAGATCTGGCCGTCGCATCCAGCCCCGGCGCCTATGCCGATCACCGGAATCGTCAGCATGCCTGAGAGTTCCTGGGCGAGCTCCGCCGGGACCTTCTCGATCACGACGGCGAAGGCGCCTGCGTCCTGGAGCGCGCGTGCACCGCGGCGCACCTCTTCGGCCTCCTCATCGGTCGTCGCGCGCACCTGGTAGGTCCCGAACTTGTGGATCGACTGCGGAGTCAAGCCCAGGTGCCCCATGACGGGGATCCCGGCCTCGACGATGCGACGCACGGTGTCGGCGATGACCTCGCCGCCCTCGAGCTTGACGGCCTCGACGCCGGACTCCTTGACCATGCGGCCGGCGTTGCGCAGGGCGTCGTCGCTGTTGACCTGGAAGGACATGAACGGGAGGTCGCCCACGACGAGGGCGCGCTCGACCCCGCGCGACACCAAGGACGCGTGGTAGAGCATCTGGTCCATGGTCACGCCGACCGTGGTATCGAGGCCCTGGACGACCGTCGAGACGGAGTCGCCGACCAGGATCAGGTCGACACCGGCCTCGTCCAGCAGCTGGGCCATGACGAAGTCGTAGGCGGTGAGGGCGGCGACCTGCTTGCCGCGGGCCTTCATGCGCGCGAGGCTCTTGGTGGTGACCTTGCGCGCCTTTTCCGAGCTCGGTTCAGTGGACATGCCATGGAGCCTAGCCGAGGGGCGGAACTAGCGCAAAAGAAGCCCGGATCGCGTGGGAGCCATCCGGAGGCGAACCGTGGATCAGGGAGCGTCCGGGGCCTTCCGGGCGGCGTGCTCCTGCAGGAAGGCCAGCGCGCTGCGGGCGCCGTCGATGGCGGCGCTGACGATGCCGCCCGCGAAGCCGGCGCCCTCTCCTATGGGATAGAGGTTGTCGAGACCCGCGGCCAGGCGCCGGTCGCGGTCGCGGGGCATGCGCACGGGGCCGGAGCTGCGCGACTCGAGGCCCACCATCAGGCCCTCACCGCCGGCGAAGCCCGGGAGGCGGTTGTCGAAGTGCACCAGGGCGCGCGCCAGGGCGGCGTGGCCACGGGCAGGCAGGAGCTGGTCCAGGCGACCGGGGCAGGTGCCGAAGCCGTAGCTGCTGCGCATCTCGCCGCTGGACTCGCGCCCGGCGAGGAAGTCGGGGACGCGTTGAGCGGGAGCCGTGTAGTCGGAGCCGCCGGCCTCGAAGAAGAGGCGCTCGAAGTGCTGCTGGAACGCCACGCCGGCGAAGGGGCCCTCGCCGAAGGGCGCGAAGTCCTCGGGCGTGAAGGTCGTCACGACGGCGGCATTGGCCCAGGGCGAGGAATGGGTCGAGTTGCTCATGCCGTTGGTGCAGAGCAGACCCGGCGCGTGCACGCTGGCGACGATCTTGCCGCCCGGGCACATGCAGAAGCTGTGGGCGGCGGGGCCGGAGATGGGGTGATCGCCGGCGCGCGAGACGAGGTTGTAGGACGCGGCGCCGAGTGCCTGGGCCTCGGGGCCCGAACCGAAACGGCCGTGGGTGATGAGTTCCTGGGGATGTTCGACGCGCACGCCAAACTGGAAGGGCTTGGCCTCGAACTGGACGCCGTCCTCCGCCAGGCGCGTCCAGGTATCGCGCGCGCTGTGTCCGGTGGCGAGGAAGATCGCGTCGGCGGACAGCTCCCCCGCCGAGGTCTGCACGGCGCGCACGCGACCGTCCACGATCTGGACGCCTTCGAGACGCGTGTCCCAGTGGAAGCGCACGCCGGATTGCTCCAGGCGTTCGCGAAAGCGCGGCAACAGGCGGTGCAGGCGATCCGTGCCGATGTGCGCGCGGTTGTCGTAGAGGATGTCCGCGGGCGCGCCGCAGGCGACCCATTCCTCGAGCAGGAGCACCTCGAGCGGATCCTCGACGCGCGTGTAGAGCTTGCCGTCGGAGTACGTGCCCGCGCCGCCCTCCCCGAAGAGCAGGTTGGTCTCGGTGTCGGGCTGGCGGCTGCGGTGGAAGCGCACGAGGCGTGGTCCGCGCTCCTCCAGGATCGAGCCGCGGTCGATCAGGTCGACGCTCACGCCATTCTGACCCAGGACCCAGGCCGCGAAGGCACCGGCGGGTCCCGAGCCGACCACGATCGCGCGCAGGGGCCGGGCCCCGGGGACCTGGACCGACGCCGCGGGCGGCGCCTCGCGCACGCGGCCCGAGCCCAAGGCGCGCTCCAGGCTCGGATGGGAATAGGACTCCGACAGGACCAGATCCACGTGGCAGACGAAGCGCACGGACCCGCGCTTGCGGCGCGCGTCCAGGGAGCGCTGAGCGATGCGGAAGCCGCGCAGGTCGGCCTCGGAGGCACCGACGGCCTCCCGGGCGCGGCGTCGCAGCTCGTCATCGGGCTCCTCCAGGCCCTGGTCCAGGGACATCAGGCGCCAGGTCTTGGTCGGTTGGGTCGGATCCACAGCGCGTATTTCACCCCGGCGCGGCCACGGAAGAAAGCACGCACACGAACACCCGCTCGATCGCGGCGCCCGGGTGTGCTGGAATGGCCCTCCCCATGTCCAGCCCAACCAGTTCCGACCGCCTGTTCGACGAGATCCTCGACGCCCCCGACCGCGACAGCTTCGAGGGCTGTGAGCGGGTGCTCTCCTACCGCGACGACGACGAGACCGAGTTCCTGCAGGACATCGACCGCCACGCGACCGCGCGCGTGGCGCTGACCCGGCGCGGCATCTGGCACGGCAACCTGGCACAGGTTCCGCCCGCGGCCGCGGTGCCCGGCCCGCCGCTCGAGGCGATCTTCGCCCAGCGCTGGCATACGGCGCGCCCGATCCTGTTGCGCAGCGCTTTCGATCCAGGGGCCGCGAGCGCGCACCTCTCGAAGCGCGAGCAGCTGCACGCGGACCTGCGCCAGTCCGGCAGCTTGCGACGCTTTCTGAAAGCCGAGGACCCGGCGCTGCGCCCGCACTTCACGGCGCACCCACAGCACGAGGCCTTGGTCGAGCCCGAGCGCGACATCGAGCAGGTGCGCATCCTGTGGGCCCAGGACCCGGGCAACCGCACGACGGAGCGCGTCAAGGACCTGTGGGCGCGATCGTCGCGGCTCTCGACCTTCGCCGGCGACCACTCCCTGCGCATGCGGCTCTCCTTCGGAAACGACAAGGTCGACGATGCGAGCCGCGACCTGCAGCGCCATAAACTGGTGACGGAGCTGGCCGAGCAGCTGCTGCCCGAGAGCAAGCTGATCCACAACAACGCGCGCATCACGGGCCTGCTCGATGAGCACTGCGACGGCCCGACCTTCCTGACCCAGCACATCGCCTACTGGAACAGCCCCCAGGGTGGCGCCCTCCTGCACCACGACGCCTTCGACGAGGAGCGCCGCGGCGGCCAGCGCGGCGTGGTCTACGCCCAGTTCACGGGCCGCACCGCGTGGCTGGCACTCTCGCTCGAGGACCTGGCGCGACGGGTGCGCGAGTTCGCCGAGTACCTGGCCGAGGGCGAACTGCCCTGGGTCCGCAGCCAGGTCTTCGGCCGCGCCGACCAGTTCGAGCGCTTCCAGAAGAAGTGCGAGCGCTTCCGCCCCTTGATGAAGGAGCTGGCCCGCCCGGGCTCCGGCTTCCTGGGGCGCCTGGTGAATCACGGCCCTGAGTTCACGACCTTCCTGGCCGACTGCGGGCACGCCTACATCCTGGGACCTGGCGACGTACTGCTGCTGCCCAACCACGGACTGGACAGGACCGCGATGCACTCGGTGTTCTGCGCGGGCGGCGAGACCGGATACGCTCTATCGATGGCGGTGCGCGACAGCGAGCTCGCCACGCGCGACGACACTGACTCAGGACCCTCCGACCGATCATCCCATGAGTGACGCCGCCGCGGTGACGCCGATCTTCTCGGATCTCGGAGTGAGCTCTTCCCAGCTGCAAGCCGCGGACGGGCAGCCGGGACCGCTGTGGTTCGCCCTGCCCGCCGGGAGCACGCCCGGGCACTCGTTCTTCGAGCACCTGAAACCACAGCTCGGTGAGGACAGCCCGCTGCTCGTGGGAGTGCCGGGCCACCCGGACGAGCGCGAACTCGCCGCATGGCGCAACGCTCTCTGGCCCTGGGTGCACGTCTTCGCGCTCTATCGCTGCAAGCGCGGCGAGACCAGACGCCAGACCCTGCAGGGGCGCCAGTCCCTGGAACAGCCCGTCGACTTTGAAGGCGTGATCCTGGCCGGGCGCCGACGCACGCACGTCATGTCGCCCGCCGCGACGGTCGAGAAGTTCGACGCCAATGCCAAGGGTTGGGACGGAACACCGGGCAGCCCGGGCTACGCCCATTTCCGCTGGATGCGGCGCTACGTGGCCATGTTCGGAGCTCCGGCCAGCGCGAAACGCATCCTCGACTTCGGGTGCGGTGCGGGCTGGGTCGGGATCGAGGCCGCGATGGCGCGGCCGGGCGCCGAGCTCTGCTCCTTCGACCCGAGTCCAGAGATGGTCAAGATCACCGAGGCCAATGCGCAGGCAGCTGGCATCGCGACATTCACGGGACGCACCGGCTTCGGCGAGGAGCCGCCCTTTCCCGCCCAGGGCGAGCAGCCCTTCGACTGGGTGCTGTCCTCCGGCGTGCTGAGTTTCTCGCCTGACCTGGAACGCTGGGTCGAAGGGGTCACGGACTCGGTCGCGCCCGGCGGCACGCTGGTGGTCGGCGACATCCACCGCGACTCACGGGGATTCCGCAACCGGCGCTCCCAGAAGCCCCTGCTGCCCGTGCGCGAGCTCAACGCACGCACCCGGGATGAGATCATCCCGATGCTGGAAGCGCGCGGGTTCGAGCACGTGCGTTCGGCCGGCTACCAGCTGACGCGACCGATTCCGGAAGCCATGTACGTATCGGAGACGAAGCTGAAGGGACTGCTCAATCCCCCGCTGCTGTGGCTCAACCGGATCGCCGCCGCAGTCGGCTCGGGCATGCCGAACCAGTTCGATAGCTGGGTCTCGCAGCTCGTGAAGAGCCGCGACTGACGTCAGGCGTCCGGAGCGCTTTCGGCTTCCGCCGGCCCGGTGACGTCGGTGACGTCGGTG